>CAYXMK010000001.1:0-16822 GCA_964465905.1 uncultured Ignavibacteriaceae bacterium
CTTCGCTTGACGGCCTTTGCGACGTCCACAACGTCCGTGACGTGGGGAGTGATTTTGATCGAGACGGGGACTCGTCGGGCGGCCTCTTTCACCCATCGTGCCGTCAGCTCGGTAGCGGTGACACTCTGTGCAAGCATTTTCCCGGGATCTTCACCAATGTTTCCCTGCGGACAGGAGAAGCTGCACTCGATCAGATCGACGCCGGCGGTCTCCAGCCGCTCGACCAGGTATTGCCAGTCTTCTTTCCGTCCGGCCATGATGCTCGCTCCGACCATCTTGCCGGGGAATTCCTTCTTCAGAGCGCGGACATTGAATTCCACCCTGTCGATGTGATGCTCGGAAATCAGATCAATATTCCCCATCCCGAACAATTTCCGTCCTCCGTGATCGAAGGTGGACATCATCGGGTAGCAGAGATCGACCTTCGTGCCTTCGACGGAAGTGGTCTTCAGAATCGCTCCCGCCCAGCCCATCTGAAAGGCCCGTCGCACCATGTCAAGATTGTCCGTCGAAGGAGCGGCGGCAAGGAGGAAAGGATTCTCGAGGTGCATCCCGAGGAATTCATAGGACAGATCCCGCTGAGGGTAGATCGCCACTTCGCTGAATGCTCTGGATTCCACGGAGTTCCTCTCAGTGACGTGCGAGAAATGCGTGCATGGCGTGAGCCGCGTGCTTGCCGTGCGCGACAGACTGGACAATCGTACCTTCTCCGGCGATCATATCTCCCCCGGCGAACACGCCGCTCAGGGACGTCTGAAATCGGCGATTCACAGTCACGTAGCCGCTTCCCGTACGGCGCACATCCTTCAGCCAGTCGGCCTGCAGTGTTTGCCCGATGGCAAGGATCACGGTATCGGCGGCGAGCACAATATCCGTCCCGGGGATTTCTACCGGGATCGGTCGTCCGCTGGCATCTTTCTTCCGGCTCAGGCGGGTCTGCCGGCAACGAATGCCGCGCACGCGTCCCGAACCCACAATCTCCACGGGGTTCATGAGGAAGCGGATTTCGACACCGACCCTCCGCGCTTCTTCGAGTTCCGCCTTCCACACCCGCATTTCCCTTTCACTGCGGCGGTAGAGGAGCGTCACGTGCGTTGCCCCGAGCCGCCGTGCGGTCGCGGCCGCATCAAGCGAGACATTCCCCCCTCCGATGACGACAACATTCCTGCCGACGTTCAGGCGGGCTGGAGCTCTCCTGGCCGTTTCCAGGAATTTCAGAACAGGGAGGACTCCCTTCAACTTCTCGCCGGGAATTCCCAGTCTCCGATCTTTGCCAAGCCCCAAGGCGAGGAAGACGGCGTTGTGGGATTTCCGGATTCGCCGGAATGCGGCGGCATCGATCTTCTTCCTTTTCACGTTCAGATAGCGGGTGAGGAAGAGAGTATCTGCATCAAGGTCTGCATCCGACAGACGGAAGGCCGGGATGCTGTTCCTCGGTACGCCCCCCGGTCGTCCCCGCTCATAGACATCCACCCGATGCCCGAACTTCGCCAACTCAAACGCGCAGGCAAGTCCCGCCGGACCGGCACCGATCACAGCGACCTTCTTTCCCGACGCCGGGAACGATCTTGTCGTTGAGTATCCGCCACGCACTTCGAACTGCGTGGCAAAGAAATGGAGGCCGCGGATATCGATAGCGGAATCCTGTTGTGCCCGCGTGCACACCGCTTGGCAGAAGACCTCCTGCGGACAGATCTTTCCGCACGTGGACGCCAGCGCGTTCGCGCTTCTCACCACCTCTGCGGCGCCCCTCACGTTCCCGCTGCGGATCATCGAGATGAATGTGGGAATCCGGATCTGCGCCGGGCAGGCCTGTGTGCACGGTGCATCAAAACACTGAAGGCACCGCTCAGCTTCGATTCGCGCTTGTTGTGCGTTCATGCGGTGATCTTGTGTTGGGAGAGAGGGGTGCGATCATCGGCCTGCGGCCTGCACGATAGCGTCGACAATCTGTTGGTAACCGGTGCAGCGGCAGAGGTTTCCCGCGATGGCTGTCCGGATGTCTTCCTCGGAAGGGTTGGCCGTGCCATCGAGCAGCGCCTTCGCGCTCAGAAGCATGCCGGGCGTGCAGAACCCGCAATGGACGGCATCATGGTCCAGGAATGCCTCCTGCAGAGGATGCAGATGCATACCGTCGGAGAGTCCTTCGACCGTGATGATTTCCCGGCCGTCAATCTGCGGGACCAGAACAAGACATGCGTTGACCGCTTTGCCGTCCATCAGCACGGTGCAGGCGCCGCATTCCCCTATCTCGCATCCCCGTTTGGTGCCGGTCAGTCCGAGTTCGTCCCGCAGAAAATCCAGAAGGGTTTGATGCGGGCGCACCTTCGCTTCGATCTTCTTGCCGTTCACGGTTACTGCAATGGCTTTGCTATGCACAGCACACCTCCAAGGCCCGTCGCACCAGGACAGCAATGACAGGCTCTTTGTACTCAGTGGACCACCGCCGGCCGGTGAAGGAGATCATGGCTTCAGCGACCTTCGATCCTGCTTCGCGGAACAGGTTCTGTGCGGGCTGGCGACCGACGAGGAGTTGCTCCGCCTCCGCCACTCTCCGCCACGTCGGAAACACTGCTCCCGGCACAATGCGGGCTTCCCGAATCGTGCCGTCGGAATCGCGGGCAACAATCGTCGCCACGCTCAGGCGGGCAATGGCCACGGCATTCCGCCGGCCGAGCTTCAGGAAAGCCCCGTGTGCCCGAGCCGGCAGCTTGCGGAAGCGGATATGGGTGAGAAGCTCATCCTGCCGCGCCGCGGTAACATACGGCTTCAGGAAGAATTCTGAAATCGGCAATCGACGTTCGCCGGCAGGAGATTGGAGAGACAGTTCCGCGCCGAGGGCGACAAGCGGCGGCACCGTGTCGGCACAGGCGGCAGCATTCATGATGTTGCCGCCGATGGTTCCCCGGTTTCGGATCTGCACCGAACCAATGGCCGCAGCCGCCGACCGAAGCAGGGGGGCACAGCGTCGGAGAATCTCGCTCTGCACAAGTTCCGTGTGCGTCGTCAGGGAGCCAATGATCACCTCGTCTCCTGATTCCCGGATGCCGTGCAAATCGGGAATGCCTCCGATATCGATGATCATCGCCGGAGTCACGGCAGCGGGCTTGCGCAGCTCCACGAGGAGGTCCGTCCCGCCGGCAAGAATGCGTGCACGCGGAGCGTGTTCCGTGAGAAGCTGGATCGCTTCGCCCACAGTTGCAGGAGCTCTGTAGTCGAACGGCATCATGGTTCGTCCCCCGGGCGAGTCTTGCAGGAGTCCCCCGGCACAGCCTCTGCTGCATCCTTCTGTTCAGAGCCCCTCTTGCCGGGGCGCGTCAGCTTGTGTCCCAGCAGAACCCGCTCCAGAGTTGCCGGGATTTCGCAAATGCGTCGTCCTGTGGCGTTGAAGATTGCATTGGCGACTGCCGGCGCGGCAAGTTCGTTCGTCGGTTCCCCTACCGACTTTGCGCCGAAGGGTCCTGTCGGGTCCTCATGCTCAACGATGATGGGCCTGATTCTGGGAACGTCCAGGGAGGTCGGAATCAGGTACTCGTCGAAGTTCAGCTGTTTTGGAACACCCTCTTCGAAATCGAACTCCTCCAGCAGTCCGTAGCCGAGTCCCATCGCCACGCCGCCGTAGATCTGTCCTTCCACCATGGCACGATTGATCGCCCTGCCCACATCGTGGGCAGAAACGAAGTTGAGAACCTTCACCTGTCCCGTTTCCGTATCGACCTCCACCTCCGCGGCATTGGCGCCGTAGACGTACGTGAAGTAAGCGTCTCCCTGTCCATGCTCTTCGTCCCAGGACGTTTTCGGCGAACGGTGCCAGCCCAGGGCGGTCATCGGCCGGCCTTTTCTGAAACACTCGGCGGCAACCTCTGCAAACGAAGCAAGACGTTCACCGGTTGTCGCGTCGATGAGGCAGTTATCCGCCAGCGCAAGCTCATCGGGCTTCCGTCGGGTCATTTCCGCGCCGACGCCGAGCAGGGTTGCGCGGACCTTCTCGGCGGCGTTCTTCGCCGCGGATCCGCCCATGACGGTACCCCGAGAGGCCACTGTCGGACCCGAATCGGCGACACGGCTCGTGTTGGTATTCAGGAATCGGATACGGTTCATCGGAACCCCGAGCACCTCAGCGGTAATCTGAGACATCTGTGTCTGGGCCCCCTGTCCCATATCGGTCACTCCGGACGATACGATGATGCTGCCGTCGGTCTGGACAGAGACGATGGTCTCCGCCGCATCGACGCCTTCGGCACCGAGAGAGACGCCACGATAGCTGCAGGCCAGACCGACGCCGCGGCGGACAGGGGTGCTCGAGCCGGCACGGTATCCGTTCCACTTGTTCTCAAAGTCAATCGCAGATGCCGCCTTTGTCAGCACTTCTTTGAGACTGACAACATGTGTGAGCTTCTGGCCGGTCGCTGTGACCGCGCCGGTATCGAAACCGTTCTGGAGCCGGATTTCGAGCGGATTCATCCCCACCTTCTCTGCCAGCTCATCCATCATTGATTCAATAGCGAAGTTGACCTGCGGCGAACCGAAGCCCCGCATGGCTCCCGTGTAGTTGTTGTTCGTATAGGCCGCAATGATATCGGTTGACACGTTCTCGCAGTGGTACGGTCCTGTGGCCTGTACGACGGATCGCCACGTGACGAAGGGGCTCATGGAGGCATAGGCGCCGCCGTCCGCAATGCAGCGGATTTCCATGGCGGTGATGCTGCCATCCTTCTTCGCTCCCCATTTGTAGTACAGCACATACGGGTGGCGCTTGTAGCTTTCGAGCATCGACTCTTCCCGCGTGTTGACCATCTTGACCGGCTTGCCGGTCTTCGCGGCAAGGAGCGCTGCGCGGCAGCAGAGGGACGTCATGACTTCGTCCTTCCCCCCGAAGGAACCGCCGAGCGTCGCCTGAACGATCTGGACGAGGTTCAAGGGAAGGTTCAGCGCTTCCGCGACCGAGCGCCGGGTGGAGAAGAGATTCTGCACTGACCCGGTGATTTTGACCCCCCCCTGTTCATCCAGTTCCGCCAGCACAGCTTCCGGCTCGATGGAGGCATGCTCGACGAACTGCGTCCGAAACCGCCGTTCGAGGATGAAATCTGCTTCCGCGAAGCCCTTCTGGATGTCCCCTTTCCGGACTTTGTGATGGACAAACTCATTGGTCTCGCCGTGCAGAACCGGGGCTCCGGGTCTCAGGGCCTCTTCGGGATCCGTCACCACGGGGAGCGGTTCCCACTCCACGACGATGAGCGAAACCGCCTCTTCGGCAATTTCCTTCGACTTGGCGGCGACAAGGGCGATGCCGTCGCCGAGATAGCGGACGCGATCCTCGGCCAGAATCTGCTGGTTCTTGATCACAATCCCGAATACTTTGCTGCCGGGAATATCCTTCGCGGTCAGCACGGCTTCCACGCCGGGGAGCTTTTCGGCCTTTGAGATATCGATCCGGAGAATACGGGCATGCGGATGCTGTGCCCGCAGCACCTTCCCCCAGAGCTGGTGAGCGACGTTGTAATCCTCGGCAAACTTTGCCTTGCCGGTGACTTTCCCCCACGCGTCCACGCGGCGCTCGGGCTTACCGATGATATGCAGGGTCGTATCCATGGATGGAATGCCGGAATCGCCGGGATGCAGCTCCGGTGCTGTTCAGATCTCTCCCTCGCGTGCAAGGACCGCAGACGGACAGACGCCATCTTCCCGGTTTCCGCAGACCACACCATTCATAGACACTCGAGGCGGCAGTCTGAAGAAGGACGGGCCCGTCGATGCCCGGATCGCGGCAACGAAGAGGGGATTCATGAGGAGGTCTGATTGAGCCAGCGCAAGATCTTCCCACAAGATACTAAAAGCGGATATGATTTCCAGCAGTCGGCGAAGCGGTTTTGGGAATTCTACGAATCAACGCCTTGCCCGTCCTTACGCACTTCCCTCCCTGTACACACCGGAGCCCCGGCGCTGCGATGGCCGGGGCTCCGCGCTTCGCCACGTCCCCTCTCCCCCATTCTTACGACATCCCTTTCCCGCCGCCTAGAACGTCTGTGAATTCGCCGCCGAGTCGATGCTGTTGCCCGACAGGTCAACGACGTTATTGCTGATCGTGAGAACGGCTCCAGCCACCGGCGTGGCGCTTGCGGACACGGTGAGGCGCACTACGTACGACGCACCCTGCCATCCAAGGTAGTCAGCTCTCTGGACGGTATAGGTCACGCCCCCTGTGTTGGAGAAGGTATAGTTCGTCGTCACCTCCGCGGGCACCTTGCTCAGGGGCTCGCTGAATTGAAGCGTAAACGGATACACAAGTGTGGAGACGGCTGCGCCTCTCGTGCCAGTGATCAGCAGAGGCTTGACGGCGTCTGCCACTGTGACGGAGTTGCTCGGCGGCCCCAGGGCCAGATCCCGGCTTACGCCGTACACGATGTACCGGACAGGCGCGGACGCAAGAGGATCCCGCTGGCCCAGCCCCGGATTGTACGGGGCAACGAGAGCGGGAGCCGTGTCGTTGTACTGCAACCCGTACACGTTCTGGGCAATCAGTTCGAATGCTCCCTCTCCCGACTTCCGGTAGATATTGTAGCTGCGGGCTGCCGCATCGGGAGACCATGTGAGACTGACCGTACCGCCCGTGAAATCCAGATCAGCGTAGAGACCGCCGATCAGCCGTCGGCTGAGGACCGGCGCGCCCGGGAGTGCTGAGCCCCCGGCGGTCGTGAAGTTGAGGACCTCGAAATCACCGGTGAGCGAGGTGTTGTTGACGAGCGCGTTGCCGGCTCTATCCTGGAGCTTGGTTGCAGCCGTCGTGAAATCGAAGGTGTATTTTGCTGAGCCGACAATGTCCGACGAGGTCACGCTCAGCTGGGTATAGGAGCTGTTCCAGGAAACCGTGATCGGGAGCCTGAGGGCGCCCTTCTTCATGCTGACGTAGGTGAGGACCAGGTCATCGACAATCGTCCCATGACCGACGCCCAGGTCCGTGCGCGTGTACGGCGTCTGCCTGATCGGTTCGGAGAAGACATAGACGACCTGCGCTGTGGGTGATACGTCGGCACCATTCTGAGGAGAAATAGAGATTACAAAGGGAGCGACGTTGTCGGCAGCCGTGATGCGGATTCGCTCCGTGAGGACATGCGCCCGCAGTGAGTCGGAGGGGAGGTTGCACGTCATCGCCAGTCCGCCGGCCAGGTTCCCCTGGAGTGAGCCGTCCGCACTCTGAGCCGATATGGCCACCACGATGCCGTTGTCAACGTTGTTGAAGACGAAGCCGCCGGAAGCACTCGTGATTGCCTGCTGAAGTACTGCTCCGGGGACGATGGTGTTGTCGAAGAGGGTCACAATCGCACCCGACACCGGCTGCATGTCTTTGTCCACAACCGTTCCCGTGATCTGGGAGTTGAGCTCGGAGATCGCGAAGTTCACACTGCCGATCAGTCCCATCACACCTGACGAGTCGCTGGCGCTGGTGTACGTCACGCGGGAAGTGGCATAGTAGTAGTCACGATATCGCGTCGCCGCACTGGTCTGCTTCTGGTTGTAGTTCACGAGGGAAGCTGTCACCACATAGATATCATTTGCGACCAGCTGGCCGTTGAGGACCTCATAGCGGCTGACCGGAACATCCCCAAACGAGAAGCTGCCGGAGGAATCCGAGACCACTCGCGCCACCCCTCCGTCGTATCCCACGGAGATGACGGCTCCCTCGACGGCGCGGTTCGTGCAGAAATCAATAATTTTCCCCGTGATCGTGGCTCGCAGGATGGTCTGCCCGGCGCCCTCATCGGCTTCCGGACCTGTCGACTCTGTAACGCATCCCGCTGCGGTGAGCAGGGCAATCACGAGCAGTATCAACAATGGCGTGCGCATGATACCTCCTTCAAGAGTTGTTGGTTGAATTGAAAGGACAATTTCCCGGGGCCGTTCTGTTCCGGCCTACAGCAGTTCCACGACAATTCCCAGACTGACGACCGGGGCTTTCAGATCCAGGTCCGCAGCAGGGATGGTCATCTTCTGCTCGGGCGGGAAGAGATAACCGGCGGAAAGCTCGATGGCAATGCGGCTCGTCACCGGCAATGCCCCGGCCATCGACGCGGCAAGGTACCAGGAACTCTCTCCCGCATTGAGAGACTCTTCTCCATTCCTGTAGGAACGCGAGAAGTTCGCCCGCAGCATGCCGACGCTCACCTGAGCCGAAGCCCGGACAGGACGGCTCAGGAAATCCACCCGGTAGCCGAGGCCGCCGCGCCAGATACCGACCCAGCTATGATCATCGTCACGCACGCGCGCCACGAACGAGCCGGCAACCTCACCGACGAGATAGTGAGGACGGCGGAGGAGATAGCGCAGCTCAAGAGATCCGAAGTACGGGACCTTAAGGGAATTCCACGGACGGTACCCGAGCCGTTGCTCCAGTTCAGTGTAGCTTTCATACAAGAGATCGAGGTCGGGCTGGTACCATCCCCCCGCAATCTTGACTTCGAGATCTCTCAGGGCAGGGCTCCCGGGTTGAGCGGCTTGCTGGGTTTGCTGAGGTGGTCGAGTCGGCTGCGATTCCTGCGCCATTATCACCGATGCACAACAGAGCAGGAACATTGGAAGGAGTTTCATGCATGGCCTCCTGCTGTAAGGGTCACCCTTTGCAGACACCATTGCTGGATGGGCTATTACGTTACCCAAGCTTTGACTGAAGGTCAAGAAACTCAGCCACAGGAATGTGCTGGCCGTCACAGACCCCCAGAGCGTGCAACCAGCGGCGACGGTCATGGACTGCAGAGCATGCGACAGCGAGCAGTTTCCATTCTCAGAACTGAGACGAGCGTTTGTTCCTCTTTTTTCCGGGACCTGTGGTCGCGGCCGGCCTGCAAATCGAGCCGGTCCTGATGCTCACGACTTTCGCATGCGGGTCCACAGTCGCTGAGCCACACGCCGTGCTCTCTGCATCACAGCATCCTCATCAAGGCCAACGATCTGCCGATTCCAGACGATCCAGCGACCATCCACCATGACGTGCCGCACCGCAGCCGCGCTCATGCCGAAGAGGAAATGCCCATGGAGGTTGTCTTTCCGCATTGGAGTGGGAGCGATGTACTCGAGGGCGACCAGATCCGCGGGGCTGCCGACACCAAGGGTACCGAACGGACGACCGAAGAACTCACCTGCGAGGCGTTGACCGTTCTGCACCATGACCGGCAACTTGGAGAATTCCGTCCGGTATGGAGATTCTGCATTTCGAAAGTATCCGATCTTCGATTCTTCAAACATGTCAGCCGGGAAGCCGTCTGTTCCCAGCGCGGAACGTTCACCGAACCAGCTGAGAGGTGCTGAACCGACGCCGTTGTTCATGTTCGACCGCGGATTGTGCACCACCCATGCGCCGACCTTCTCGACTTCCGCCAACTGTGCTTTCGTCAGATGGACTCCATGCACCGCAATCGATTTCCTTCTCAGGACACCGGATTCTGTCAGCCGGCGGACCAGATCCACGCGGCAGTTCTTCTTCGCATGCAACACATCGGCGCGATCCTCCGCCACATGGATATGCACGCCGCAGTCATACAAGCGGGCAAGCTCTCCCAGTCGCCGAAGAGAATCATCGCTGAGCGTGAAGGAAGCATGCGCCCCTATGGTCCCCCGGAAATGTCGCTGAGAGGCGTTTTCTGTCACAAACCGTTCGTTTTCATCCAGGCCGAGATTACGGCGCCTCTTTCCTCCTCGGTCTGTCGTCTCGTAGCAGAGCACGCCGCGCACACCGACTCGACTGAGCGCATCTTTGACCAGGTCGAGCGAGCCACGGATGCAGTTCGGGGAAGCGTGATGATCGACGAGCGTCGTCGTGCCGAGCTTCACCGCTTCAATGGCCCCGACCAGCGCGGAGGTATGGATGGCTTCCTCGTCGAGGGCCACATCCAGGTTCCACCAGATTCTGTTGAGAATCTGAAGAAAGTTCCCGGGTGCAGAAGCAGGCGGCGGCATTCCCCGAGACAGAGCCGAGTAGAGATGAGTATGGGAACAGACAAATCCCGGCATCACAACAAGACCTGCCAGGTCCACCACCTCATCGTCGCGATCGTTTCGGAGGGTTGAAGAACGCGCAACGATGTCACCGTCCGCTATGCGCAGATCGCATCGTTCGATGGAGGGGGGATGCAGAATAACGGCGGTAACATTCTTGAGCAGAAGGCTCATGGCGGCAGATTCTCAGATGATGGAGCGATCCCTCAGGTGTTTTTCGAGGGCAAGCGGCTCAGGGGGAATATCGATAGGATGTCCTGCGGCTTGCCGTGCCGAGTGCACATCCTTGAGTCCATTGCCGGTGATGACGGCAAGGGCCGATTCTCCGCGTTTCACGATCCCCGCACCAACAGCTCTCTTCAGTCCGGCAACCGCAGCCGCAGCAGCCGGCTCTGCGAATATGCCTCCCAGCTGAGCCGTCAGGCGCATCGCGTCCAGGATATCGGCATCCGGAACGGCGATCATGGTACCGCCGGAACCGCGAACGTGCTGAACGGCCCGCCGCCAGTTCCGCGGCGTTCCCACGGCGATGCTGTCGGCCAGCGTTTCCACCCGTACCGGCCGCAGGTCGTGGCCGTTCAGGAAGGCGTCGACGATGGGCCTGGCACCTTCGGCTTGCACTCCGAGCAGGCGAGGCGTTCTGGGAAGAAAGCCGAGCCGGCGCATCTCCTGCAGGCCTTTGCCGATTCCGCCGATCGTACATCCGTCTCCCACGGAAACTGCAACCCAGTCTGGAACATCCGCGCCGAACTGCTCGGCAATCTCGAGTCCCGCCGTTTTCTTCCCTTCGACCAGAAATGGATTTGTTCCGCTATTCCGATCGTACCACCCGTAGGTTCTGCACGCTTCGCGGCAGAGTTCGAATGCCTGTTCATAGGTTCCCTGAACCCTCACAACGGTGGCGCCGAAGATGAGAAGCTGTGTCACCTTCGGTTCCGGAGCACGCTGGGGGACAAAGATGACACTTTGCAGTCCGACGGCGGCAGAACATCCCGCCAGCGATGAGGCGGCATTACCCGTCGACGCACAGGCAATCGTCGAAAAGCCGAACTCCTGCGCCTTCATGACGCCGATGGAGCTGGCCCGATCCTTGAACGAGGCGGTTGGATTTCTTCCGTCGTCCTTCAGGAACAAGTTCGCGATCCCAAGCGCAGCAGCAAGTCGCGGAACCTCGTACACCGGCGTCCAGCCGATTTGAAGAGGAGGTACAGCAGCATCGGGGATAACGGGCAGGAGCTCACGGTAGCGCCAGTGATCGAGCGGGCGTTTTGCCAGAACAGCGGCATTCAGGGACGACGCGACGGCATCGTCATCGTACTGCACGTCAAGGATGCCCGAGAGTCCGCACGAGGGACAGGTATGGAGGTTGCCATACTCGTACTCGCTACTGCAGACGAGACAGCGAAGGTGTGTCACGCAACCGGGGCCGGCTGTTCTCATGCAGATGCTCACGGCAGCGAGTCCTTCGTCGCGGTCCTCCTGAGCTTCTCGCTCGAACGGAGAATCACCTCACAGGTGGCGGGAAGAGAGAACTCCGGTTCAACCTCGTGCTGCGCCACCGCCGAGACAGCATCCTTGATGGCCAGCCAGGTGGACAGTCCCAGCATGAGGGGCGGCTCGGCCACGGTTTTGCTGCCGGCGACGGCGTACGGATTCTCCGCATGCTCGAGGAGCGTCACGCGGAAGTCGGCCGGGAGATCCTTCGCCGTTGGGATCTTGTAGGTATCGGGAGAATGCGTCAGCAGGTGTCCCCGGTCATCCCAGAGAATCTCTTCGGTTGTACACCATCCGACCCCTTGTAGGTATCCACCTTCAATCTGTCCGAGGTCGATGGCCGGATTCAAAGAGTTTCCTGCGTCGTGCAGGATATCGGTCCGCAGAAGTGTTGTCGCACCCGTCAAGACATCGATCATCACCTCGGAGACCGCCATCCCATAGGCGTAGTACTTGAACGGCGTGCCCCTTCCGATGCTGCGGTCCCATCCGATGCCGGGTGTTCGGTAGTATCCCGTAGCGCTCAGTCCCACCTGCCGCAGCACCATCTGCTCCATAGCTTTCGCGAAGTCCAGGCGGCGCTCGGGATGCTCTGTATCGAAGATCGTATCGTTCTCGAACCGGATGTGATCCGCAGCCGACGTCACCTGCGGGTTCTGTTCATTGAAGAGAGCGGCAACCCCTCCGGCAATTCTTTCCTTGAGCGTTTCGATAGCCCTCTTGACCGCCATGCCGTTCAGATCCGCCCCTGTCGATGCAGCCGTGGGGGAGGTATTCGGCACTTTAGATGTGTTGGTGGCATTGACGCGGATCCTTCCGATGCTGATCCCCAGCTCCGCAGCGGCAATTTGCGCAATCTTGGTGTTCAGACCCTGCCCCATTTCCGTGCCGCCGTGATTCACCAGCACTGTACCATCGCTGTAGATGTTCACCAGAGCGCCGGCGCGGTTGAGGTGACTCGTCGTGAAGGAAATTCCGAACTTCACCGGCGTAAGGGCAAGTCCTTTCTTGGTGAATTCATGGGCAGCGTTGAATTCCTCCACCGCCCTGCGCCGTGCCACGTATTCCGACGATTGCAGGAGTTGCCAGTACATCAGCGGCAACCGGTTGTGATCCACGGTCTGGCCATAGTGGGTGACGTTTCGGGAATCGGTTCCATAGAAATTCTTGCTGCGGATCACCGCGGCATCCTGGCGGAGGAACCGCGCCACCCGGTCCACAACCGTTTCCATCACCGCCATCCCCTGCGGTCCGCCGAATCCGCGGAAGGCCGTGTTGGGAGGAAGATTCGTTTTCCACACACGACCCGTGACGCTCATGTTCGGGACGAAGTAGGCGTTGTCGCAGTGGAGCATGGCACGCTCAAGAATGGCAAACGAGAGATCCGTCGCCGCCCCGCCGTCACTGTTCAGTTCGAAGGTCACGGCAAGAAGCTTCCCGTCGTCGTCGAATCCGACTTCGTACCGGCTGAGGAAGCGATGCCGTTTTCCCGTCATGATCATGTCATCATCACGGAAGAGGCGGATCTTGACCGGGCGTCCCGTGGCCTGAGCCAGCAGAGCGCTCCAGCACGCCACATGGTTCCCCTGGGTTTCCTTTCCGCCAAATCCTCCCCCGATCCGCCGCACCTCCACGACAACGTCCTTCTTCGTTACTCCCAGCACGTCGGCCACGAGCGCCTGCGTCTCGGACGGATTCTGCGTGGAACTGTACACCGTCATCTCTATCCCTTCGCCCGGTACGCTGAGAGCTGCCTGCGTTTCGAGATACCAGTGCTCCGCGGCACCCGTCCGAAGCTCTCCGCGGAGTACATGCGGGGCCGTCTTCAGCACCGTCTCAGGGTCGCCCCGGCGAATCGAGCGGGGAGGGCCGAGCAGCGCGTTGTGAGCGATGGCATCCTCGATCGTCAGGATTGGGGGAAGGGGCTCGTACACGATGTCGATGAGACGTTCTGCCGCACGGCACTGCGCGTCCGTTTCCGCGGCGATGAGAAACACGGCCTGGCCGACGAACGTCACCTCATCCGTTGCGAGGCACGGCTCATCCTGTACGACAGGACCCATCTGGTTGTGACCGGGAATGTCCCGGGCCGAGAGGACTGCCGCCACGCCGGGCGCCTGTCGGGCTCTGGTCAGGTCATAGGAAACAACCCGGGCGCGGGCATGGGGGCTGTAGACGACCCGTCCTACCAGGAGCCGTTCGCTCGCCGGCAAGTCGTCAATGTAGAGCGCTTCTCCGGTGACATGGAGCTGAGCGCTCTCGTGCGGAATGGCTTGATGGATCATGGTCTTCAGGACCGGGTCTCGGTCCAGAATTTCAGCAACAGGTTACGGGCGGCGATTCTTCGGAATTCCGCGCTTCCACGCACATCGGAGATCGGACTGAAATCACGGTCCACGAACTCTTGCGCCTCCTCCACGGTCTGCCGCTTCCACAGTCTCCCCCGCAGGAATTCTTCCGTCGATACAGCGCGCCGGGTGCGATCCGCCATGCCCCCGTAGGCGAGGATGATTTTACCCACCTTTCCTTCGCGATCCCGATCCAGCGCAAATCCGGCACTTACCGAAGCGATATCCAGATCGCGCCGGCGGGAGATCTTATATGCACGGACTGTGGTGCCGGAAGACGACGGAGGAAGCTCAACGGCAACGATCAGTTCATCGGGTCGACGCTCCGTCGATCGGTATCCCTTCACAAATGCGTCCGCAGCGATCCGGCGGAGACCTCTCTTGCTTTGGAGCACAATCTTCGCCCCATACGCCGTCAGAACGGGAAGCAGGTCGCCCACGGGGGAAGCCGTGCCGAGATTTCCTCCGATGGTGGCGGTGCTGCGAATCTGCTGTGCGCCGAAGACCGTCAGCATCTGATGCAATGCCGGATACTCCGAAGCCACGACAGGCAGCAGATCAGCCAGCCGCACACCGGCACCGATCGTCAGTCCTCCATCGTTGCGACCGGTGCTCTGCAGAGCCGCGACGCGAGAGCAGTCGAGGACATGCGGCAGCACTTCGAACTTCTTTGTGACTCTCAGGGCAACGTCGGTCGCGCCGTTGACGACGATTGCCGACGGGTATCTTTCGAGCAGCGTCAGGCATTCATCGAGGGAGACCGGCTGGTCGTAGCGCTGGCCGCGGATATCGAGACTGATGCTTTCACGCGAAATCGAAGCAAGCGTATCTCTTGTGCGCTGTTCTTCCTTCGCGAACTGATCGAGCCGACCGGAGCGGCACGCTTCCACAGCCGCCTGGAGTATGGGCCGATAGCCGGTGCAGCGACAGAGATTGCCGGCGAGTGCGGCGGCCGCCTCATCCCACGACGGTCGGTCTGCGGTCTTCCAGAGAGCGAAGAGAGACATCACGACGCCCGGCGTGCAGAAGCCGCACTGGCTTCCGTGGGCATCTATCAGGGCTTGTTGAACGGCATGCGGACGTCCCTCGGGATCCTTCAGATTCTCGACCGTAATCAGCTGCTTGCCGTGGATCATCGGAAGGAAGAGGAGGCAGGAATCAACGGCACGGTAGGTGATTCTTCCCCCAGCGGTGGCTTCACCGAGCACGACCGTACAGGCGCCGCAGTCCCCCTCCGCGCATCCCTCCTTGGTGCCTCGATGCCCCGGCAGACCGCGCAGGTAGTTCAGCACCGTCGTCGTCGGCGTCAGCATCAACGACGCATCGAATCTGAGTTCGACGACCTTGCCGTCGAGCATGAAGGCAATGGTGTTCTTCATAGCATTTTTGCCGACCCACGTCCCGCCGGCCACGCGCCGGCGAAACAGGAACGCTTGAGGAACTGGCCGCGACCCGGTGTGCCGCGCCAGGCGCCATGGTCGATGATGACCTCCCCGCGCGAGATCACGGTTTCTGCGGCGCCCTTCACTCGCATCCCTTCGAACATCGAGTAGTCGACGCGCATGTGATGTGACGCGGCCGAGATCGTGTGTTCCGTGTGCGGATTCCAGACGACGATATCCGCGTCGCTCCCGACCTCGAGCACACCCTTGCGGGGAAAGAGTCCAAAGAGCCGCGCCGGCTGTTCGGCCACGAGATCTACCCACCGATTGACGGTGAACCGCCCTGCATTCACCCCGAAATGATAGAGCAGTTCCAAGCGGTGCTCCACACCCGGTCCCCCGTTCGGGATCCTGGTAAAGTCCTCAAGTCCCGCTTTCTTCTGTGTCTCGTAGAAGAACGGGCAGTGGTCTGTCGAAACGACCTGCAGGGAGTTGTTCCGGAGTCCATTCCAGAGAGCTTCGCGATCCGAGTCTTCGCGGAGCGGCGGCGTGAGAACGAACTTCGCTCCTTCAAAGCCGGGGCGCGCCAGTTCTTTGCTGGTCAGGAGCAGATAGTGCGGACACGTTTCGCCGAACACCGGAAGTCCGCGGCCGCGGGCATGTTCAATTTCCGCCAGAGCTTCGGCGCAGGTCACGTGGACGATGTAGACGGGGACCTCGCCAATCCTTGCAAGGGCGATCACGCGATGGACTGCTTCAGCCTCGGTGACCGCTGGGCGGGTTCGGGCGTGTTCAATCGGCGCGCGCCTCCCCTCCGCCAGCGCTGCACGCACCAGTACATCAATCGCACTTCCGTTTTCGGCATGGACAGCCACCAGGGCGCCCAGGCTGCCGACATGACGCAGAACCTGCAGGAGTGTGCCGTCGTTAATCATCAGGACGCCGGGATACGCCGTGAAGAGTTTGAAGCTGGTGATTCCTTCCTTGATGATTTCATCGAGCTCTCCGAGCCTGCCCTCGATGTCGACAACGATCATGTGGAGACCGAAATCGATGACGGCCTTCTTCCCTTTGTCACGCCACAGCGTGTAGGCATCAATGAGGGACTTTCCTTTCGACTGTGTAGCGAAGTCGATAACACACGTGGTTCCCCCGAACGCTGCGGCCCTGGTGCCGGTCTCGAAGTCGTCGCTCGACGTCGTCCCACCGACAGGGGCATCGAAATGCGTATGGACATCCACACCGCCGGGAATAACCAGTTTTCCAGAAGCATCGAGAATCTGGTCGGCGTGGTAAGACAGGGAAGGTCCGATAGCACTGATCGTGTCCTGCTCAACATACACGTCGGTATTAAACGTCTTCCGGGGGGTAACGACAGTTCCGTGTCGGATCAGGAGAGACATAGGAGGAGCGGCTCCCCTTGAACCTAACAATCCGGTTCAAGAGAGTCAACACGGAAGGTGGGCTCCTGACGCTGTCGCCACTTCCTGCATCGGACAATCGTTTCTCAGAGATGCGAGCGGGACTTCAAAGCCGATCTTTTGACAGGGGGCTATGGCCGGGCATCGTTGCTTGAACGGCAGCCCTTCACTGCGTATCTTGGACTGC
>CAYXMK010000001.1:16922-52106 GCA_964465905.1 uncultured Ignavibacteriaceae bacterium
TATGGCCGGGCATCGTTGCTTGAACGGCAGCCCTTCACTGCGTATCTTGGACTGCATTTTCTCCACCACCAGCCGCTCGACTGCCCATGTCTTCTGAACAGTCCGTTCTCCTCGTCGCCGCCGCATCGATCGGATTCTTCCACACCCTGTTCGGCCCCGACCACTATCTCCCATTCATTGCGATGGCAGCAGCGAGGAGTTGGTCGATCGGCAAGACGGCAGTCATCACCTTCGTGTGCGGCCTTGGTCATATTTTTGGATCCGTCGTTCTCGGGTTTGTCGGTATCGGCATGGGGATTGCCGTCGGCGAGTTGGAAGCGCTGGAGTCCGTACGCGGCAATCTTGCCGCCTGGGCATTGATAGCGTTCGGCCTCGTGTACACGGCGTGGGGCATCCGGCGGGCATGGCGGAACATCCCCCACCAGCATCGCCACACTCACCCCGACGGCGTGGCACATGAGCACGAACACACGCATCACGGGGGGCACCTGCATGTTCACGAAGCAGAGACCGGTCGCAGCATCACGCCGTGGGTGCTGTTCGTGGTTTTCGTTCTTGGACCCTGCGAGCCTCTTATTCCGCTCCTCATGTATCCGGCCGCGAAGGGGGACCTCTGGGATCTTATCTCCGTCACGGGAGCATTCGGCCTGGTCACGGTGGCAACCATGGTCACTATCGTAGTGGCATCGATTGCCGGTGTGCGACGCCTGCCGATGATGCACCTGGAACGCTACGCCCACGCGCTTGCTGGCGCAACGATTCTCCTGTGCGGCCTCTCAATCCAGTTTCTGGGGCTCTGAGCCGCCGCGTCCCGACATTGCCGTATTCGGATTTCCGACCGTCACGGACGTAGACAGGTATTGCCGGAGACCCAACCAACGACAAGTAAGCCATGCCGCCCTCATTCCATCCTGATGAGTTTTCGAGTATCGTCTCGGCGCATGTGCGGCGCTACCCTCAGATGCAGCTCCAGGACCTCTACAAGCTCGTTCACCAGGCCTCCCTCGGGAGTGAGCACGCCGTCCCGGACCCCGACGAGGCCCGACGGCGGTTCGAAAAAGAGCTTGCGCATCTTAGCGACGGTCCGGAAGAGCCGTTGCCGGATCCCATTTCTCCCGATGGACGTATCCTGCGGATTCATCTGCGGCCGTACGTTACCGCCGGGCTTGATCCCGGGTTGCTTCTCACCTCGTTCCTTCGCACGGCCAATGAATTCGAGGGATCCATCGAGCGGTTCGAACAGTACTGGCAGATTGCCGAGAACCTTGCCGACATAGGTCGCCTTCCGGTTCTCCCTGCACACCTGAAAGAATACGGTCTCCGGATGAAAGGCCTGGGACATCCCGCCGTACATCATTCTGAGATGTACGAAGCTCTCTACAAGCCCGCGTACCGAGTAATCGCGCGCGAATTCCTGCCCCTCCCTCTGACAAAGCTACGCGATAACCTCACAGCAAAGTGACCGAGCTTCAGCGTGTTGCACCAGCGATGCGCCCCCCGCTTCCAACAGATTGCAGTGGAGAAGAAGATCCCGGGGCTGTGCAACCAAGCTCGGGTCAGTCTCACGCTCTGGTCATACGGGTCGCGCTGTGCAACGTGTCGTAGAACTTTCGTTTCCTCTGCTTGACTCTACTCGCAAAGACAAGTTTGAGAAACGCTGCGGGGCTATGATTCGGTTTCGGGGAAGCCACGGCCCCGCCGGGTTTGTCCTTCCTCAAGCAAGGGAGACTCCTCTCGTTGGTTTGCGGTCATTTTCTCTATCGCGCTCACGGTCTTGCCGACGGCAGAGGCGGCGCTGCTGAACGGAGAAGTGACCGTCATCCCGCAGCTCGTCTCGCTTCCGTACGCGATGCTCTCTCCTGCCGGAGCCATCCTTCTGTTCAACCGACGGGATCTCTAAGGCATGAAGCGAGACTCCTTGGAGCCGGGCGGAGGGAGCGTGATGTGGTGGAATCATTTCCTCACTCCGTTCTTCAACCCCTTTGCCGCACACCTGAAGCATCCTCCTCTGCCTACTTTTGCGGCATATCTCGCGCCGGTGACGGTGTTTATGCTTGCTATCTTTGCGTGCGGATATTGGCTCCTGTCGAGCTCGTGGTACCTCGAGGAGACGCTTGCGAAGATGGAACAGGCCGCGGTCACGTCGGAAGAACATGAACGTGCGGAGCGCACACGCGAAGGCCTTGCCTACGTTTCGGCGAATCCGGGCCTGCGGATGCTCCTGTCGGCTCAAACCGCCCTGAGCATCGTCCGCAGCCTTGCGGTCTGGCTTTGTGTCGTCTGGCTTCTGCTTTCGTTCATCTCTGATCGTTGGCATACCGTTCCGCAATTCTGGTTGCTCTCGACCGGCTCCCTGGCCATTCTCACAGCGGCTGCGCTCGTCAACACTCTTCTGAAGTTTCTCCTGCTGAAGCCGACAGCGGCATTGGGTGCACCGTTGCTGTTTGACTCCCCGCAACACGACTCGCCGCTTCACACCCTTCTGGTGCAGTGCGATTTTCTGCTCTGGTATTCAGTTGCTCTTCTTTCGCACAGAACATCCGGACTTTTTGGGGAAAGACCGGCGACGATCTTCCTGTCGGCATTCGGCCTCTGGATCATGCTCGTCCTGATCCTTCGTGCGTTCTTCGGGATCAACACCTCTCTCACACTGAATTAGCCCTCTGAGAGCGCCGCGGTCCGATTCCAGCCGTTCAAACCTGAGCGTTGATCGGTTGATCGTCTCTTTTCCCTTGAGCCGGGGAATCTTCGGAATTGCACGATACTCCCTGAGGTCACACATCAGGGGCTGAAGTGTCCCGAGCACACGGTATTTTTGCGTCCTCTTGCGACAGGCGAAGAGAGTCAGTATCTTGGAATGAAGAATTCTCTCCCCATCTCCGAAAGCCGACCGATGGCGATCGAGATACGCCCGGTGAGTTCACACCGCGACTTGAAGCGGTTCGTGCGGTTCCCCTTCACCCTCTACCGGGGAAATCCCTACTGGGTCCCTCCGTTGATCTCCGACGAGCTGAACACGCTCCGTACGGACAGGAATCCCGCGTTCGAACACTGCACGGCGAAGTATTGGCTTGCGTACGACGGTCGTGAGATCGTCGGGCGCATCGCCGGCATCATCAACCGGAAGTTCATCGAGCGGTGGAAGCGGAACTACGCCCGTTTTTCCTGGATCGATTTTGTTGACAGTCCGGAGGTTGCCGCAGCGCTGTATGGTGCGGTCGAGCACTGGGCCCGTTCGGAAGGAATGGAAGCGGTGCACGGTCCGCTGGGCTTCACCGACATGGACCGCGAGGGAATGCTGGTGGAGGGCTTCAATGAGCTGGGGACTATGGCCACAAGCTACAACTACCCGTACTATCCCCTCCACACGGAACTGCTGGGATACACCAAGGAAGCGGACTGGTTGGAGTATGAGATTAAGGTGCCCGCGGAAATACCCGAGAAGGCCCTGAAGATCGCGGAGCTCACCCTTGAGCGCCGCAGACTGCACGTGCTCGAGGCCAGGAAGGCAAAGGATTTTCTTCCGTACGCGCGCGGGATTTTCGACGTCATCAATGAAACGTACAAGGACCTCCACGGCTTCGTGCACCTTTCCGAGAAGCAGGTCGATCTGTACGTGAAGCAGTACATCCCGAACGTCGTTCCCGACTACGTGAAGGTTATTCTCGACGAACAGGACAGAGTTGCGGGGTTTGTCATCGCCATGCCTTCCCTCTCGCGGGCACTCCAGAAGGCACGGGGTCGACTCTTTCCGTTCGGGTTCATCCACCTCCTCCTGGCGCTGCGCCGACCGAAGTACCTCGACCTGTACCTTGGAGCTGTTCGCCCCGACTTGCAGGGGAAGGGAGCCGACGCTCTGCTGATCACCGAGCTGGCACGATCGTGCATCAAGAACGGTATCGTCTCTGCCGAATCCAACCTGGAGCTGGAGACCAACGTGCTGGTGCAGGGGCACTGGAAGTACTTCGAGCGGAGACAACACAAGCGGCGGCGGTGTTACATCAAACATTTGACTCCGTGAAGTCCGGAGCTTTCTTCTTTCCACCGTCGAGTGTCTGTATCTCCCCCTGCCGCAGAGTCTGGTTCGTCCTCTGTTGGTTTCTCCAATATGAGAATGGGACTCGTCATGCCAGTCCCGCGCCGTTGAAAATCGCCGATTCTTCCCGTAGCTTTTCCCCGTCGTACACTCCTGCAGGCTTTCCAAGAAGGAGGCTTTTCCATGGACATTCGTTTCTATATGCTCTGCTACCGGGCCGAGGCGCTGGTGGCCTCGCACCTCGATCCCGAAGCGTTCGGACGCTACATGGCTGTCGGAACGCAGAAACACACGCGGGGGAACGTCATCTTTTTCGAAATCAACCGGAAACTCAAGAGCGACTACTTTCGTCTGGAGGACATTCATCTTCGTTGTGTTCCGCATCCGGATGGAAGTCCGAAGCGAAGCAAGTACATCAGCATCTACCGCGTGATGGAGCACATCCCGCTGGAGGAGTACGGGTTGCTGTACCTCGTCACTGCGGACGGCCGCGTGATGTCGCTCGGCCCCGAGCCGTACTCTGAAGAAGCGATGGACCAGGACGTTCATTTGTACCACGAGCTCTGTCCTGTGTCTCCGCTTGTTGTCTCGGCGCTCCCGCCGGGCCGGTTCATCAAGTTCATGACCGGGAAGGACAATCCTCTCCATGTGCCGCGTCTGTTTCTCGCCGACCTCCTGCTCGACCGGGATGAGACCGGGCAGCTGGCAGGGTACCTCCCGTACCACGACCCGGCACATATCATGGATTGTGTGGAAGAAGTAAAGAAGGGGGGAAAGAAGCAGACGAAGACGGTCACACGCAACCCGGTCCATTACGGTTTCTTTCGAACGATCAACCGGGGGTTTTTCCTCGGTGACCAGCAGGGTTTGAAGGTGTACCGCTTCCCGGAGCGTCGCGTGCTGGAAGTCGAGCATGCCCGCTGGTGGCGCTCGGCCTCTGAGAGTCTTGCGTAGGCCGGAAGCATCCCTGACGAACGACGTGTGCTCTGTGCTCTCATTTTGACTGCTGAGGACATCCATGATTCCCCATTCGTTCCGTTCCGTCCTGTGCTCAGAGAGAACCCGCATTGCGTTCCTTGCTGTGATGGCGTTCCTCTTCGGCGCGGCATTCCTGTGGAATCCTTTCCCGGGAACATCCTCCGACGCACCCGGGGTGATTCAGGAAACCCGCTTCGCGCCGTTCAGTCTCTTCACGGATCCGAAGTACACGTCTCTTGAGATCGTCACACTCTTCATCGTTCTCGCTATCGCCATCGGAGGTCTCGTCTACGCCTTTTTGCTGATGCGGCAGGTCTTGCGCGCCGGGGAGGGGACGCCGCGGATGCAGGATGTCGCGGCGGCGGTCCGCGAGGGCGCAAACGCGTATCTGTCAGCGCAGTTCAGGCGGATCGGTCCGCTGATCATCATCCTCACGCTGCTGCTCTGGTTCACCTATACCGGAACGGTCGATGCGTTCCGATGGGGGAGGGCCGGGGCATTCCTCGTGGGAGCTCTCTTCAGCTGGACCGTCGGCTTTGTCGGCATGCGGCTGGCGACCAGCGGCAACCTCCGTGTCGCCGCCGCTGCCATGAGGAGTTACGGTGAGGCGATGCAGATCGGCTACCGCACCGGCACCGTCACGGGCATGCTGACGGACGGCCTTGGGCTGCTCGGCGGGACGGTGATCTTCCTGATCTTCAGCGAGGCGGCGTACGAGGCCTTGCTGGGTTTCGGCTTCGGAGGAACGCTGCTGGCGCTGTTCATGAGGGTCGGCGGCGGGATCTACACGAAAGCCGCCGATGTCGGCGCCGACCTCGTGGGAAAGATCGAAAAGGACGTCCCGGAGGATGACCCCCGCAACGCGGCAACGATCGCGGACAACGTCGGAGATAACGTCGGCGATTGTGCGGGAATGGCGGCGGATGTCTTCGAAAGCTATGAAGTGACAATGGTCGCAGCGATGATCCTTGGCATGGCCAGCTTCGGCCACAAAGGGGTGATTTTCCCGCTCCTCGTGCGAGG
This sequence comes from uncultured Ignavibacteriaceae bacterium, assembly GCA_964465905.1. GTDB lineage: Bacteria > Bacteroidota > Ignavibacteria > UBA10030 > UBA10030 > CAYXMK01. The sequence continues at coordinate 22,960 of CAYXMK010000001.1, forward strand.
CATCGGTGTGCTCGGATCCATCATCAGTACCTACACGGTGAAGGCCGGTGCGCACGACACGTCCGATACAGCTCTCCGCAGCGTGCACCGGGGGTTCTGGATTGGCTCCGTTATCAGCGTGGTGGGATTCTTCGTCCTCGGTTTCTTCTACTTGAACTTCGATCTCGAGTACCTCCGCATGAACCCGATGGCACAATCGGGCTTCCCTGGCGGCGATCCGGCGAACCTGAGCTTCCTGGCCAATTTCGGGATCGCAGGCCTCGACATGCGGCCGGCCCTGACCTGTCTGATCGGCGTGTTCCTGGCCATCGCACTCAACAAAGTCACCAGCTACTTCACCCATACGAGTCACACTCCCGTCAAGACCCTCGCGAAGGCCTGTCAGACGGGGCATGCGACCAACATCATCCAGGGCTTCGCCGTTGGCTACGAGAGCACCGTCGCTGCACTCCTTGTGATCGCGGCGGCGATCCTGATCTCTGTCCTGACCTATACCGGCACTCCTCCTCTCTTCGTCGCCTACGGCGTAGCCATGACCGGCATCGGCATGCTGACGCTCACCGGTAACACGATTTCCATGGATGTCTTCGGTCCGGTGGCCGACAATGCCAACGGCATCGGGGAGATGGGCTACGATCCGATCGAGATGGAGCGAAACGAACCGGGGAGCTACCATCGGGCGCGCCAGATCCTGGCCGACCTTGACGCTGTCGGGAACACAACGAAGGCAGAGACGAAGGGAATCGCCATCGGCTCCGCGGTCATCGCGGCTGTCTCCCTCTTCTCGAGCTTCATTGCCGTCATCGCCGTGGGGAGCGAAGAGAGAATCAACCTGATGACGATCGAGCAGTACCTCGAGCAGGCGGGGCGTCTGACCGTGGCCGATCCCAAGGTGTTCATCGGCTTCCTCATTGGCGGCGCGGTGCCGTTTCTCTTCAGCAGTATGCTGATCCGGGCGGTGGGACGGGCAGCATTCTACATCGTGAAAGAGTGCCGCGTGCAGTTCCGCGATCCTGAAATCTGGGCCGGAACCAGGAAACCGGACTACGGGCGGGTTGTCAACATCTGCACGTACACCGCGCAGAAGGAGCTGATCGGACCCGGATTCCTTGCCATCATGACGCCGATTCTGGTAGGCTTTCTGCTCGGTCCGTATGCGCTGGGAGGATTCCTGGCAGGAATGATTCTGGTGGGACAGCTGCTTGCGGTCTTCATGTCGAATGCAGGGGGTGCGTGGGACAACGCCAAGAAGATGATCGAAGACGGAATCTACGGAGGCAAGGGTTCCGAGGCACACAAGGCGGCGGTCACCGGCGACACCGTAGGCGATCCGCTGAAGGACACCGCCGGACCGGCGATCAATCCGCTCATCAAGGTGATGAACATGGTCAGCCTGCTGGCTCTCGGCCTTGTGCTGCAGTACAACGTGTTCATGCCGTCGGTGCCGGGTACGGTGCCGCTGATTATCGGCATTGTCGTTCTGATCATCTCAGCCGGCGCGATCGCCTGGGCGGTCTGGCAGAGCAAGCGGGAATCTATGCCGATGACGGAGGAGGGGGGAACAGCAGCAAGCTGATGGCTCATCGTGTGTCAGTGACAGGAGCCGGCTGAGGAGGGTGGCCGGCTCTTGGTGTTTCTTGACTCAAGGCCGCCGGGTAGTGCAAAACCCTGCGCGTACTCACGGTGAAAACCCCACCGCCGCGAGGACATGCCGCAGCCACGCAGCGTCCGGAGGCACCGACACCGACGTCGCGGCAAATTCTCTCCGGACAGGGTACTCTGCCCTCAGTTTCCGGAAATATGCGGAACGCTCCTCAGGAGGAAGGTCTCCCAGCCTCCGCAACGCCCGGTCGTCTTCCTCGATGTCGTAGCAGCGCAGGACAATTTCCCGGAGAATTTCCTCGGGCGACGATGCGCCGATGGCTTCGAGAGAGATGTGATCGACCTTCGGCGGAGGCAGTTCTGCCGGACCCTTCCAGCGCCTCTCCTGGCGGAAGAAATCACAGACGGCATTGTACGTCATCCGCACTGCATTGAGTTTGCCGTCGAACGAGTACCCCGCGATATGCGACGTTGCCACAGCGGTCATCTTTAGGAGTTCGACATCGATCGACGGTTCATGTTCCCACACATCCAGCATTGCAGCCGCCAGGTGGCCGGAGCCGAGGGCTTCCCTGAGCGCGTGGGAATCCACGACGCTTCCGCGAGCCGTATTGATGAGGATTGAGCCGTGCTTCATCCTTCCGATCCGATCGGCATCGAAGAGATGGTACGTCGCATCCTCTCCCTCGCGCGTCAACGGAACATGGAGCGTCACGATATCCGATTCCATCAGATCGTCCAGCGGCACGAACTGTTTTCCGCCGGTGGAGCGTGCCAGCGGCGGGTCGTTCTGGAGAACCCGCATTCCCAGTGTTTCACCGATGCGCACCACCCTGCTGCCGACGTTTCCCACGCCGACAACACCGAGCGTCCTCCCTCTCAGTGCAAAGCCGAACCGGCGCCCCAGCACGAGGAGTCCGGCCAGCAGGTACTCCGCCACGGATTGAGCATTGCTCCCGGGTGCGTTCGCGAAACCGATTCTTCGCTGCCGAAGGTACTCAAGATCAATATGATCCGTCCCGATGGTCGCCGTTGCCACAAACCTTACCCGGCTCCCCTCCAGGAGGTTCCGATCCACCCTCGTCTCCGACCGCACCACGAGGGCATCGGCATCCCGGATATTCGCCGGCGTAATTTCTGCCGTCGGCAGCGCCGCCACCTCGCCGAACTGACGGAATGCTTCCTCGACACACGGATTGTTACGGTCCACGACAATCTTCATGACACACCCATCTCTTCACCGTCCGGGGGAATTCAGCTACTCATCGCCGTGAAACCGCCGTCCACCGGAATACTTGCTCCTTCGTCGGCAAAGATCCTCGCCGGATCACGATGTGGGCTGATAGGGATTTCTCCCACGTGCCCTCTTGTTCCAGCGTCGCCTGGCCTCCCAGACTGAACAGACACACAGAGTGGCCCGTGCGTCTGAGATTTCGCGTGGGCATCTCTGCTCGCTTGCCGAAGGAACGAGCAACGACACTCCACGGCTTCAGCCCCGCCGCCACGGTCGTCAGCGCGGCTCCGCTCACGAGGGAGCGGACAAAGGTACGACGTGAAACGTTCTTTGACGCCATGACAAGGTCCTTTCTGACCGTCGAGCATCTCGGCGGGTTGTCCTCGGGCAAGCAAGATAGTGCCTCTTCTCATCAGGGTCAACGTGCGCCCAGAAACGCAGGAGCGATTCTGTACCGTGAACGTTCCTCTAACGGCCGACCCCACAGCTTGACTCTCACCGGTGGCCCGCCTATATTCTGATGCCTGAGATCAGGGAATCGCGCCAACCACCTATTCCAGCGGAGGCCTCATGAAGCATCCCTTTGTCGTCCTCATCCTCGCACTCGTGGCTGCCACACTGTTGAGCGGCTGCTATGCCCAGAAGTATGTCGCCGGTGCTGTTGAGAAGCCGACAATGATGAGCGGCGCAACTGCCGAACCGCGTCCCTACGACGTCATCAAGAAGTTTTCGATCACGGACCGCTCAGGATGGTTCATCCTCGGACTGATCCCCTCGGGACACACCAATCTGAACTCGCTGGTGATGGATCAGGTCAAGGCGGCCGGCGGGGATGCAGTCATCAATCTCACGATTGAGACCAAGTACGACGTCGTCGATATTCTGGTCACGGTACTTGTCGGAGGCATCTACAACACGCGCGTCAGCATCGTTGAAGGCGAAGTGATCAAGTACCGGTGAGAGTCGCCACAGGGAGCGACTCTTCCGCTGACAACTCTTGTCCCTCTCCGCGGCGCGTCATACCGGGTCGTGCAGGAGGGTGGGTTGTTTTTGCTCCTGCCCTCCGTGGGTGTCCGCGCATTCTCTCATCCCTGATCTGGAACCGACCATGAGTGTTCAGCACTTGCGGGTCACGGTTCTCCTTCTGGCGGACGTGCTTCTCCTCCTCGTCTGCATCTTCCATATTCCCTCGGTTCTCGACCGTCCCCGTGCTCCCTTCGACGCCGTCTGGGGAGAGGATGGCGTTGCCGCGGGGCGGGTGCTCCCTCAGGCAGAGGCGGAGGGGCTTCGCCCCGGGGATCTCCTCATCGGCTGGAATGGCCGCCCCGTCATCATCCCGGAGGTTGTGGAGTTCTACGCCGATCTCGGCACGGTCGGAGAGGAGGTTTCATTGATCGTGGTGCGCGACGGGCGTCCGCGGGAGGTCCTCGTGCCTCTCGTGCCCTTCTATGATACTCCACGCTATCTCATCGTCGTCTCCTTCGTCGGCATCCTGATCTGGGTCATTGGTGTCGTCATCCTCTGGAAGAGCACACCATCTCCCGCCGCCGCAACACTCCACTGGACCATGATGGCCTTTGCGGTCACCATTCTCATCACGTGGGGAAAGATCGATTCCGAGAGTACCTTCACATACGTGACACGCGCTCTCTGGATCGTGGCGTATATGTCCGTTGTGGCTTTGCTGTTTTTCTTTTCCACCCAGTACCCGGTTCGGCGCAGAGGAAGAACTCTGTGGTGGGCTCTGGCTGCGTTCGTTCCGGCCGTTGCCCTGATCGCTGTGTTGCTGGATTCCCATCTGCGCGCAATCGCGACCTCCTCAGGAGAAACGTATGCCCTCTTCCACAGGGCGTTCACGGTCTTTCAGGCATCCCTTCTCATCTACACCGCGGGAGCCGTGGCGAATTTTCTCCTGTCCTATCGCGCTGCCCGCTCGTCCGAGGAACGCAAGCGGCTCCAGTGGATTATCTGGGGTCTCACGATCGGTGCGGCTCCCTTCCTGTTGTTCTACATTCTGCCGCAGATCCTCTTCTCGCGCTACCTCATCCCTGAGGAATACACGACGATTTGTTTTGTCGTCATCGCCGGGGCTTTCACCATCTCCTTCCTTCGCTACCGGATGTTCGACATCGATCTTCTCATCAACCGAAGCATCGTGTATTCAGCCATCTCTCTCTTCCTGCTCGTTGCCTACGGCCTCGTGGTGCTGCTCGTTGCCTCGATCGTTGGCGGAGAACGCGTCTTTGAAGAATCCATTCTGATTGCGGTCGGGACACTCATTATCGCGCTCCTCCTCAATCCGTTGCGTTCCCGAATCCAGGGGGTGGTCGATCAGACCTTCTACGCGACGCGCGTGCATTACCATCGCACCATCCGCTCCCTCAGCGAGCTCCTCCACGGGGCACTCACCAGCACGGCATTGTTTGAACAGCTGGGTGCGTCGCTGGTTTCATCGCTTCCGCTCAACACGTTCGCTGCCTACAGAGTCACCGACGGTGCCCTCAGACTCCGGTACCACCGCGGCGGCACGCCGCCGCTGACGATTCGTCTCTCGACGCCGACACGTGCTGTGCTCTCAAGCACCTCCATCCTCGCCCTCCCGAGCATTATCGACCGTCCGGGGGAGCAAATCGACATCGCACACGCCGAAATTCTCGCAACACTGCGGGTGCCTCTCTGCCTCTCGCTCCTCTCGGAGCGGCACATGCTCCTTGGTGTACTGCTGCTGACACCGTACTCTGAGAAAGTCCGGTTTCGGGAAGAAGAAGTCGATTTCCTCCTGACAGCCGGTCGTCAGGCCGGCGCGGCCCTGGAACGCCTCCTCCTGCAGGAACAGCTCTTTCGACAACAGGAAGAGAGCCAGCGCTCTCAGGAGCTGAGCCGGCTCAAATCGTACTTCGTCTCGAGCGTCTCTCACGAGCTCCGGATGCCGCTGACCTCCATCCGTATGTTCGCTGAGACGCTCCGGACACACCGGGTAACGGCGAAGGACCGGCAGGAGTACCTGAGCATCATCGAGGGTGAGAGCGAGCGGCTGACCCGGCTGATTGAGAATATTCTGGATTTTGCCAGCATCGAGCGGGGAGGCAAGGAGTATCGGGCCAGAAGGGTGAGCTTTGCCCCGATCGTCCAGCGAGCGGTGCAGTCGATGCAGTATCCGATGCGGAAGCACGATGCCCGTCTCCGCACCCATCTGCCAAAGCGTCTTCCCCCCATCGAAGCCGATCCCGACGCCCTGGAACAGGTGATCATTAATCTTCTCTCCAATGCCCTCAAGTACTCTCTCCGGCCCAAGAGAATCTGGCTGACCGCGCGGCCACGGGGTCCTTTTCTGGAGATCGAGGTGCGGGATCGGGGCATTGGTATTCCAGCAGAGGAGATTCCACGCCTGTTCGAGCCATTCCATCGCGTCAGGGACCCTGCCGTGGCGCAGGTGGGAGGAGCCGGACTCGGTCTTGCCCTCGTCAAGCACATCGTCGACGCGCACCACGGCCAAATCAGCATCCGAAGTGCCGTGAGCCGCGGCACCGCGGTCCTCGTCACCCTTCCCCTTCACCAGCCGACGGAAGGCACAACACCATGAAACAGATCCTCCTTGTGGAAGATGACAAAGCTATCCAACGGGGCCTGGTCGACACCCTGAGCCGGGAGCACTTTCAGGTCATCGCGGAATCAGACGGCTCCGCGGGATACGCCCGGGCGCGCAAGGCTCATTTCGACCTGATCATCCTCGACGTCATGCTGCCGGGGATGGATGGATTTGAAATCTGCCGGAAGCTCCGCGGCGACGGCATCCAGACACCCGTCCTGATGCTGACCGGCAAGGGGGAAGAAATCGACAAAGTGCTGGGTCTGGAGCTGGGGGCGGACGACTATGTCACCAAGCCGTTCAGCATCAAGGAACTGATGGCACGCGTCAGAGCGCTTCTGCGACGGCAGGCGGAAATCCGGACCGCCATCGCCGAGACTGATTTCGGAAACGTGCACGTTGATTTCAAGAAACAGGAGACCCTCAAGGGAAGGAAGAAGGTCCGGATGAGCGCCAAGGAGTATGAATTGCTCAAGTACTTTGTCGAACACGAAGGAGAGGTCATCACGCGCCACCAACTGTTGGATGATGTGTGGGGATACGACGTGACACCCACAACCCGTACGGTGGACAACTATGTGCTTTCGCTCCGCAAGAAGCTGGAGGCCCGGCCCTCCAGCCCTCAGCACTTCCTCACCATCCCTACCGCCGGCTACAAGTTCGTGCGGTAGCTCCTGATTCATCCCACCATCGCCCTGCCCCGCGGGTCGTTCTTCCGGTCTGCGGTAACCTCCCTTCCCCACACCCTTTTTACAGTACATCGACAACTCTGTGACATCTCTTCCCTTCACACCTGCTGCACTGTTGGCAGGTTACGAGTGAAGAGCATCCTGTTATGAACCTGGACGGACTTCGCGTTCTCATCGCCGGTGGTACCAGCGGTATCGGGCTGGCCACAGCCCGCATGCTGTGTTCTCGCGGTGCAGCGGTCCTTGTGGCAGGCAGATCGCTCCCCCCTGCCCCCGCCATTTCCGGTCTTCCGCACGTTGCCTGCGACCTTCGCTCCCGGCGTTCTTGGGATAGACTCCTGGCGGAAATGGTGCAACTCCATGCTGGCTGTGATGTCCTCATACACTCCGTCGGCGTACTTGTCCCGGGGCAACTGGATCATCTTCCATCATCCGCGGTCCAGACCGTGATCGAGACGAACTTCTCCAGCGCCGTCCATGCTCTTCAGGCCGTCGTTCCCTGCATGCGTCGGCAGGGGTATGGTATGATCATCATCCTCGGATCGCTCGGTGGAATCGTTCCGATGCCGTATGGGGCTCTCTATGCCGCCACGAAGTTTGCCCTGCGCGGGCTTGTTCTCTCCGCCGCTCCGGAATTGAAGAAGGAGGGAATCGACATCTGTCTTGTATCCCCCGGACCGGTGTACACCCGCATGCTGGTCAGGGAAGCTGAGGACGAGCGTTGCACCCTCACCTTCGTCGAGCGACCGATGCATGCCGAACAGGTTGCACAAACCATTGCACGTCTTCTGCTGCATCCCCGACTCGAGACCGTTCTTCCGGCCCACGCCGAATTTCCAAGCCGCCTGCTTGGTGCATTCCCGACGCTGCTCCGCTTCTGTTTTCCGTTGCTGAGGTTCCTCGGCACGCGACATTTGCGCGCATTCCAATCCACCGGGCTTCAGACCGGGCCGGTACCCTGTTCACTGTCCTCGCGGAGGATGCCGTGAAGAGACCGAAACTCCTGATCATCGTCCTTTTTCAGAATCTCGGCGATACAGACCCGTACTACGCGAAGAACCCTGCTCCGCCGCTGCCCGGAATCCTGCTGGCAGGAATGACTCCGCCCATGGTGGACGTAGAGGTGCTCCATGAGATGGTCCGCCCCATCAACTACGACACCGACGCGGAGTTCATCGCCATCAGCTTCATGGATTACCTTGCACCTCACGCTTTTGAGGTTGCCCGGCGTTTTCGCCAGCGCGGCAAGATCGTGGTTGGAGGAGGAAAGTTCGCCTCAACCTTTCCCGACGAGGTTCAGCCGCACTTTGACTCGATCCTCGTGGGCGAGGCGCAGTGCGTCTGGCCTCGCATGGTAGAAGATATGGTGGCCGGCAGACTGCAGAAGCGCTACACCGCCGATCCATCCGGCACACTCGAGGGCATTCCGTCCCCTCGCTATGATCTGGTCGAGCCGGTGTTCTTCACGCCCGTTGTGACGGAAGCGACCCGGGGCTGTCCTCATGCCTGCACGTTCTGCCAGCTCAACATTGAGCGCCTCCCCTTCCGGATGCGCCCTGTGGAGGACGTCATCCGGGATCTCCAGAACACGCAAGGGCTCCCGTGGCACAAGCGCAAGATGGCGATGATCCTCGACAACAATCTCGGCGGCAACCTCCAGTACGCCAAGCAACTTCTGCGGGAAATCGCGCGGCTGAAGTTCTGGGGAATCGGTGCGCAGTACAGCATCGAGTGTGCCCGCGATCCCGAATTCGTCGAACTGCTGTCTGCCGCGAACTGCAGGATGGCATTCGTGGGAATGGAGTCTCTGAACGACGGGAGTCTGAAGGGAGTCAAGAAGAAGCAGAACAACGTTGAGGAGTACCGTGAGACGTTCGACCGGCTGCACCGTCGCGGCATTCTCACCTTTACGGGATTCATGTTCGCCCTCGACGAGGATACGCCTGAGTACTATGAAACGCTCGCCGAGAAGCTGGATGAGGTCGGGATCTGTGTCATCCTCCCCTCCATCTCCGTACCGATCTACGGCACACCGTGGTATCGCGATGTCGTGGCCGAGGGGCGGCTCCTCGACACCGATCTGTCACACTATGAGGGGGATCATCTCGTGTTCCGGCACCGGCATCTGACAGGGGAGCAGATCTATACATACTACCGCCGCGTGACACGGGCCTTCTACACGTGGCCGAATATCCTCCGGCGCTGGGTTCGCTTCCTCGGCAAGCAGAGGATCAACGAGTCCCTCCCGCAGTTCTTCCTGAAGATCCTCCTCACAACAGCCGTGTACTTCAGGCTCTCAATCTTCCAACGGCATCATGCCCAGAAGCGGATCTTCCCCCAACTCCCATCACGGCAAACCGGGGGTGGTTTCGAGGAACTCGGGGAGGCAGCCGCCGCAGAGGGCCCCGCTTCCGGCTCATGATCCTTGACCGATCTTTGACAGTTCTATGACATTTCATGAGCGCCCGGCGACGACCTTTCCTGTGTCCATCGATGACCATTACACTCATCACTATCAGGAGGTTGTCATGAGACGCCGCATTGTCGTCCCGGGGATCTGTTCGTTCGTCCTTGCTCCCCCCCTTGCCGCTCAGCCCGCGGCCGGAACGTGGGAGCTTTCCCTCCCCGGAACTGCCGGATCCGTCTCCACGAAGACCGAATACAGCGGCTCGTACCGCTCTGGGTCCAACAGTCCCGAAGCGCAGTCATACCTCATGCTCTACGTTCGACCGGGCTACTACATTTTCAACGGTCTGTCTCTTGAGCCCGAGATCCCGTGGATGGCGATCGAGGACATCGAACCCGCACTGAGCGTCACCGGCAACATCAGCTACACTCTGCACTCACCCGAAAGTCGCGTTGCCCCCTTTGTGCTTGTCGGGTATGGCATGGGGAATACGATCCCCGATGCGCAGCGAGCGGTGGTGTGCACATCGGATGAATTCGATGTCTCCGTCCTCAACGCCGGCGGAGGTTTCAAGATCTTCGTCGGGGAAGCGACAGCCCTTCGGGTTGAGTACCGCTACCAGCGCTGCTCCAAAGAGGAATCGGAGACCTTCGGACCTTACACGATGACATTCCGGCACACGAATAACCAGCACAACGTGATCTTTGGGTTTTCATTCTTCCTGTAGGCCGGCGCCACGATGAACGCATCCATCTTCAGGGGTTCTTCTATCGTGAACTTCATCCGGTATCTTCAAAGGCCCTTTCTTGCCACCACCGGATGTGCCCTGGTCTGGCTCACGGGCTGCGCCGCAACCGGACTCATGGTCGGCACCGGCATCGACGCCTCTGTGCCCGACTCCAGCAACATCTCCGGATGGGAGCTTGCAGCGATCCCACCGGGCACCGCCGGCGTGCTCGTGCATCGTAATGGGGTAACGGAGAACGTCGAGTTCGTCTGCATCCGGCAGTGTTCGGCGGAAGCCTATGCCCGGACGTATGCGGCGTTCCTCTCCGGACTTCCGAATGATGCAACTCTCCCCCGCATCGGAGAGCGTATTCAGCTGAAGACACGCGGGGGAGTATCATCGTCCTGCCGGTTCGCCGGCTTCGACTACGAACGGATCTGGGGTCTGATCGGCGATCCTCCGGTTCAGACGTACGCCCAATCCGAAAAGATCTCCGAGATCATCCTGGAGACGGGACGCCGGATTTCAGCGGACTCGCTGCACCGGCTCCTGACCGACGGTGCGGTTCCATTCCTGTCGGGTGTGATCGTCCGCTCTTGCGGCTTCGATGAGGGTATATTCAAGCCAGTGGGCCCGCCCGGCGAGAACGCGCCGTGCCGCCTCATACCCCTCGACGACATCCAGCACCTGAAAGTACCAACGGAGCGCAACAATAAGTGGTGGGGAGCTCTCATCGGCTTCGCAATCGATGTTGCATGGTTTGCCCTTTCCCGTACTTCACTCTGGTAAGCACCCATACCACCAAAGGAGGATGCCATGAAGACCTTCGTACGTTTTGTTCTCGTATGCGCTGCAGCGGCCACCGTGTGGTTCCCTGCGGCCGGACAGCAGGACACGCTCACGATCCTGCATCTGAATGACACACATTCGAATCTCGCTCCCATCGGGCCGCGGAATGCAGACCTTTCCGGAACGGTCGGAGGCATCGCCCGCGCAGCCACCATGATCGGCTTGACAAAGATGACAGAGCCGAATGTCCTCGCTCTGCATGCCGGCGATTTGTTCATCGGCGATGTGTTCTACAACCTGTACTTCGGCATTCCGGAGCTCCGGATCCTGCTGAGCGCCGGACTGGACGCCATGACCGTCGGAAACCATGAATTCGACCTCACTCCCTCCACACTCCTGATGGCGCTGGACACGGCTTTCGTGCAGGGCTCGTTTCCGCTTCTCTCCGCGAACGTCAATCTGGAGGCACCAGAGGTCCAGCCCCTGAAGAATTACATCCAGCCCTACATCGTCAAGGTCGTCGGACCCGTCACTGTGGGCATTTTTGGCCTGACGACTCCGGCGACGAACATCCTCTCGCAGCCTTCTCCGGCGTTCATCGATTCCGACTTCGTGTCCATTGCCGCGGCGATGGTCGATACCCTCGCAGGAAAGGGGTGCAAGGTTATTCTCTGTCTTTCCCATCTTGGTTCATACTATGACATGCTCGTCGCACAGAATGTCCCGGGAATCCATGCCATCATCGGCGGGCACGATCACATCGTCTTTGAGGAACCGCTCGCTGTTATCACTCCGGCGGGGGATACAACCTGGATCGTTCAGGCAAACGCATTCTATCTGAACATGGGCAGGCTTCGGTTCACCGTCACCGACAGTACTGTTGATCTTCTCGACTACACGCTGATCGACATGGATGAAGATATTCCAGAAGAACCGGAAGTGGCAACCGTAGTATCCGGACTGAAAAGCGAAATCGAGGCGACGTACCAGATTCCATTCTTTTCTCAGCAGGTGAGCTACGCCACCGAGGATTTTTCGGAAGTTGCTGACTCTCTGTCAAGTGAGGGTTACCGGGATACAGAGATTGGCAATCTGGTCACCGACGCATTCCGGTGGGTCGCCAAGACCGACATTGCCATCGAGGTCGGCGGCTCAACGGCGCAGGTGCTCTGCCGGGGGCCTGTTGTGCCCGATGATTTGTTCAGGGTTGTCGGGTACGGTTTCAACACGGATAATACCTTGGGATATCGGCTGGCGACGTTCGACATGAAAGGGGAGGCACTGCTGATGGGATTGGAATTCGGGCTGTCAGGCATCGAGCTCGACGACGAATTCTTCATTCAGGCATCCGGACTCACGTACAGCTATGCCGCCGCACGTGACGCGTATCAGCGCCTGGCGGACGTCCAGATCAATGGATCGCCGCTGGATCCGGCGCAGATGTACTCCGTCACAGCCAATGAGTTCGTCCCGTTGTTCCTCACATACATCGAAATCCCGTTCGAGAACCTGAAGATCAAATCCGATACAACGGAATTCCAGGCCCTCCTCTGGTACGTTTCGCAGTCTGACACCTTGAGACCCCCCCAGGGGGGCCGCATCCGCAGTATCGTGGATACCGCCGTTTCCGCGGTTCGCATCGCCACGCTCGTGCCAGAGCAGTTTGAACTGCATCAGAACTTCCCGAATCCGTTCAATCCATCAACATCGCTCACCTTTGATCTCCCTGTCGCCACAACCATCCGGCTTTCTGTATCCAATATTCTCGGACAGGAGATTGCCTTACTGGCGAGCGGACTGCACCAAGCTGGTTCCTACACGGTGTCCTGGAACGCCTCGGGGCACAGCAGTGGTCTCTATCTGGTCCGGCTGGAGGGGGGAGGATCCTCTGCCGTCAAGAAGATACTCCTGATCAGGTAACTGGACTTGAAAAGCTTGAGAGCACCCGCAGGCCGCTCCTGCGGGTGCTTCGTTGTGCTGGCAAAGGCTCCCACCGGACTGCGCAGGGCGAGGCGGGCGGAATTTGACGCCGTTTCGACAACTTCATGACACTTCACAGCCGGGGGAAGCACAACTTGCATGTGAAGTCACAATGAGAACAACACACCAACACGAGGAGGATGTCATGAAGACGCTCGTTGCTTTCTCCGTTGTCGTGCTGCTCACAATCGTGCTCCCGCTGCCGGCAGCCCTCAGCCAGCCGCTGCCCGGTGGCCAGGTCTCATTTGCCGAGCGCAACCTCGGCGGACCGCGGCTGGGGGCCACGTATGTCGTGGGGGAGAATACCCTCACACGCGAGCTCCGGGAGAATAATCTCGGAACGCTCATCAGCCAGTTCGGATGGCATTTCGAATACCAGGTGGTGCCGGATGGGGGCGGACCGTCGTTCGTCATCGAGGCGGTTCCCATGGTTGGCGGCGTCGAGTACGGGAAGCTCATTCCCAGTGCCACGCTCGCCATGGGTGTGCGTTTTCCAAGCGGCTGGGAATTCGGCATGGGTCCCAATGCCATTGTCACCAGGTCGGCGTCCCGCCTCGGGGCCAAGACAGCCCTCGTCCTTGCCTTCGGCAAGAGTCTGAACTACGGCGGTGTCAGTATTCCGCTGAATCTCGTTCTGGCCACGAATCCGGATGGGAACCGCGTTTCGTTCATCTTCGGCTATGCGATCTACTCTCCGCCGAAGAAGTAGGAGAGAGGAGACATAGCCATGTCCGTGCTTGCTGTTACCGGTTCCAGCGGCTACCTGGGTCAGGCGCTCGTCCACCGCCTGGCCTGCGAACGGAAATTCCGAAAGATTGTCGGGGTTGATGTGCGGCCTCCAGCCCCCCATCAACCCTCGGTTTTCTTCCAGATGGACGTCCGGAGTGACCGGCTCTCTGAGGTATTGGGGAATGAAGGCGTCACGCACGTCGCCCATCTGGCCTATGTCGTGAATCCGACGAGAAATCCGAATGTAGAATACGACATTGATATCGGCGGCACGCGCAACGTCTTGAACGCATGTCGGCAGACGGGCGTACGGTGCCTGACGGTGGCAAGCAGTATTGCGGCCTATGGATGGCATGCGGATAATCCGCTGCCGATTCCGGAATCGACCCCGCTGAGGGGCAATCTGGAGTTTCCGTATGCCAGGAACAAGGTAGTGGTTGAACGGGACGTCGCGGAGTATTCGGAGAAGAATCGCCATTGCCGGGTCTGTGTGCTGAGAATCTGCAACGTTCTTGGACCACACGTGCACAATGCGATTTCGTTTGCCCTGACGTCGCCTCTCTTCCTCGCGGCCCGCGGATATGATCCCTTTCTCGCCTTCACGCATGAAGACGACATGGCGGAGGTGTTCCGCAGGGTCCTCGTGGAAGAAACGGCGGGAGTGTTCAACGTCGCCGGCGCAGGGATGCTGCGACTCAGCGAGGTTCTTCGCATCACCGGACAACGTGTGCTCCACCTTCCGCATGCCGTTCTCAGGGGAACACTGGAGATTCTCTTCCGGGTCCACTGGCTGCCGTTCGGCAGTGGACAGATCGGGTTCATCGAGCACTCGTGCGTCCCGGACATCTCGAAGCTGACATCAGAGCTACGCTACGTTCCCCGGTACACCTCGGAACAGACTCTGGGTGCGTTCATCCGCTCGCGGTCTACGTCATGAACTCCATGATCCCATACTTCATCGTCAATCCCGCGGCAGGAGGTGGGGCATGCTCCCGACGATGGCAACTCTTCGAGCGAGACCTCGCCCGGCGGGGGGTTATGTATGACACGGTGTTCACCAGCAGTTGCGGATCAGCTACAGAACTTGCACGCGAGGCGTGTGAAAGCGGCTATGACCGCATCATCGCCTTCGGGGGAGACGGAACGCTGCATGAAGTCCTGAACGGACTGCTGGCGGCGCGGGGGAATGGAGCGGACAGAACGCTGGGTCACGTCCCCTGCGGCACCAGCAATGACTACCACAAAGAGTTCTGGGGCCTGGAGGGCTCCTTCGTGGAGCGGCTCCAGCGGAATGAAACGAGAGTCGTCGACGCTTGCAGGCTACGCTGCCGGGGATTTGACGGAACTCTCCGCGACCGGTTCTTCCTGGCGAATTCCAGCATCGGCGTCGTGGCACAGTCGCTCTGCTACTTCAATGCTCCAGGCGCATTCAACAGAGCCCTCAAGCGAATCCATCCCGACCTTGCCGTGCTCAACGTCGGACTTCAGTCGATTCTCCACAGCGGTCCTCTGGACTGCGCAATCCTCGTCGATGATCGCCAGCTATCGGCCCGCTCTCCGGCGAATCTTTCCATCATCAAAGCCCGGTACTTCGGAGGCGGCATGTCGTACAACATCCCGGCAGCCATTGATGACGGATTTCTCCATCTCATCGGAATTGACGGACTCAGCCGATGGGGAATGGCCGCCATGATTCCCCATTTCTATCGCGGTGACGTTCTCCGCATGCCCGGCGTGTGGCATGTCATCGGCACAAGGATCAGCATCGGCGGCGATCCCGGGCAACCTGTGGAGGCCGACGGGGAAATCGTCGGATCCCTGCCGGCTGAGTACACCATCCTGCCTCGGGCCGTGCGGATACTCCTGTGAGAACCTGACGCCATGTCCACGAGCCAACACTCGGTGCTGTCGGAAGAACGCGAGATCATTGAGCTCCTCACCGCCGGCTTCGAGCGTCACCCGCAGCAGCTGAACGACCTTTTCACTTCCGACGCCGAAGTTCTCGACATCGGCGAATCCCGCTGTCTCGTGAGCACCACGGACACGTTGAGCGAAGAGATTCGTCTCGGCATCTTGCGCGATCCCTGGAAGATTGGCTGGACAGCGGTCAACGTAAATTTGAGCGATCTTGCAGCAGTCGGAGCAGACGCGCTTGGCCTGCTGCTCTCCTGGGGCGTGCCGCCGCACGCTTCGCGGGAACTGCTGGCTGCCGTGGCTCGTGGTGTTCTGGATGCTCTCCGGTACCACCACTCTTATCTCCTCGGAGGGGATCTGAACGAAGCAGAGTCGCTGCAGCTCTGCGGCACAGCTCTCGGTCTTATAGAGAAAGGACGGCGGCTGCAGCGCGCCGGCATGTGCCCCGGCGATGCGCTCTTCCTCTCCGGACCCATCGGCAGCGGCAACGCTCTCGGCTGCGCCAGGATCCTGAACCACGGCGACGCGGACCGGATCGAGTCGGAGTACCTTCCCACCGCACGTCTGCGCGTCGGCCGAATGATCGCACCGTTCGCATCTTCCTGCATCGACACCAGCGACGGCGTGCTGGCGGGTCTCGACCTGCTGGCGCATCTGAACAGGTGCGGTGTTGTCTTCCGGAGTGTTCCCGATCTCTATGACGGCAATGCCCGACGGCTCTCGGAACAACTCCGGATTCCCCTCTGGCTCTTCGCAGCCGCGGAACATGGGGAATTCGAACTCCTTTTTTCTGTACCGGAGGCCCGTGTCACCGAGCTGAGGAGACATTGTGAGCTCTACTCTCTGAAGATCCTGGAACTGGGACACGCAATCGCCGAGACGGAAATTGTCCTGGAGGACGTGAACGGCTCGCACCACACGCTCGATGCTGCCGAACTTCATTCCATTTCATCCTGCGGACGCTCCAATCCCTCCCTCTACGTTGAGCGACTGATAGAGTATGCCCGGTCGCTCAGGAGATCATGACATGACAGACCGCAACGACAGCGCGGTGCCGGCTCTCCGGCGTTTGGCACGCAATATCTGGGTGACGTTCCGTCCCCATTTCTTCCCGATCTCGGGGGCTGCGGGGTTCACCGGCATTGCGCTTGCCTATGCCTCACCCCCTCTGTGGATTACGATCACAATCGGCATGATTTGCTTCTTCTCGTACGGTCTCATCCAGGCATTGTGCGATACGTTCGATCTCGAGACGGATCGCATCAACGCACCGTTCCGGCCCCTCGTCAGCGGCGCGCTCTCCGTCCGGACGCTCTGGATTGTTCTCGGCTCCCTCCTGACAGGTGTCGCAATCCTGTTCGTCCTGATCAACCCTCTTCTGCTGATTCTTCAGTTCATCGCACTCATCTTCAGCTTCTCATACAACAGGATGAAGCGCATTCCTCATGCCGGACCCCTCTGGAATGGCGTCATCGTCGCGACGCTCCCGCTTATCGGAGCAACAGCGGTTTCAGGCACACGGTCATTGCTGGAACTCCCTCTGCCGGTTTACCTGTGCGCAGTCCTGTTCTGCATTGTGTACGCCGGATTCGTGCTGACGGGGTACTTCAAAGATGTCACCGGCGACCGCGCAACGGGGTACCGGACATCCCCTGTTGTGTATGGACCCCGAAAGACCCGATGGGAAGTGCCGGCCTATGTGATCGTGGGAACATTGGGGATGGCGTCACTGCCGATGGTTTCCCCCGACAGTTGGCATACCGCGCCCGCTGGTGGCAGAGAGGTCTTCAGTCTGCTGGGAGTGCTGGCTGTCGGACTTCTTCTCACCGGCAATGTTCTGCTCATTCGGGATTTCTCCGAAAAAGGTGCATATCCGTCCCTTCTGTGGTACACCCGGGGAATGCTGCTATATCTCCTCGCTCCCGCTGCTCTTGCATCACCAGCCACTGCCATCGGCGTAACTCTGGTTCTTGTTGGAATCCTTGAGTACTTTCTCCGGCACACACGTGGCACAGGACAGGCATGACGACCCTTTCAGCCCGGCGCGGTCTCCTTCTCCTGCTCATCGCGCTCGGTGGGCTCGCTTCGTCTCTCCCCGCTCAAAACCTCCGTGTCGCTACCCTCAACTTCTGGTCGGCGGTTGACTACTGCGGGACCCTGAGTGTCGGATCCTTCGAGTCGCCGGAACAGCATGCCCTCCGGCTCCGTGCACTTACCCGGTTGCTCCAGGATCTCCAGCCTGACGTCGTTGCCTTGCAGGAATCCAACGATGTCTTCCGCGTCGCCGCTGAACTTGAAGAAACGCTTGGTTACGACGCCCTCGTCCAGCGCGTGAATGCCGGCATCAAGATCGGACCTTGCGGCATTCCCTGCAATCTGAATGAAGGGTTGATCCTCCTGGCGCGGAAGGAGCTGGAGCTGCAACCCGTGGCTGTTTGGGATCTCTCCCGAAGATTCGGCGCCGTCGGCAACACAGTCTCGTTCCACTTCGACGATCAGAACTATGCCCTCGTTGGCAGAGTGCGGCTGGATACAATAGACGTTTACATCGTCAACGTTCATCTCTCATCCGGCGTGCCGGCAGCCGCGGAAACCCACGAACAGCTGGACAGTATCCTTGCTGTCCATGGAATTTCCCTTGAGAAGGCAAGGAGCCTGCATGCCGATCTCAATGCCGGCTCGCTGCTGCGACATGAAGAAGCAACGCGCCTCCTCGCGCACATCGAAAGGGAGCTCACCGATGGCGCGGTCGTTCTGATGGGCGACTTCAACGCTGCACCCGATGCCCCGGAGATTCAGGCCGTGGGCACTGCAGGTTTCACTGACGCTTTCACGTGTGCCGGGACCGGCGCCGGCAACACGTGGGATCCCTCCCGGAATGTTCTCATCCGTTATTCGACAGATGCGGTGACCGCTGACGGCGCACCGCTGGACCCGTTCGGTCTCCTCGCAGCATGGTACGACCGTCAGCCAAGGAGAATCGATTATGTCTTCCTGGGCCCTCACGGCACGCCAGGGGACGTCTTGTCTGCGTCACTGATCGGCGATTTCTCTACAGACAGCACCCCTGTTTCCGACCACTTCGGAATCACAGCAGAGATCGACCTCTCGAGGATTTCCCGCAGGTTGAATGCTCTCGACCGATACACTCTGCACCCTCCACAGCGGAGCCTGGAACTCCTGCCGATTCTGATGTACGATACCGATGTCGGATTCGGGTACGGCGGGAAGCTGTTCCTCCTCAACTACCTTGATTGGTCCGAGTCGTTTGATTTCACCATATTCAACAGTACGAAAGGAGAGCGATGGTACCGGCTTGTCTTCTCCCTCCCCGACTTTGAGGTCCGCCAGGGAAGAATTTACCCCTTTGCGTTCGACTTCATTATCGACTACGATCGGTATCTCAAGAACAACTTCTTTGGCATTGGGGGAAATTCCCACTCCGAAGACCGGGAGACCTACACGAAGGAACCGTTGGATGTGTTTGCGCTGGTGAGCAGGGCTTTTTCTCCACGCTTTGTCGGACAGATCGGCGTGAAGTACCGAACTGTGAACAATTTCGGCTACAGGTCGGGAGGTCTCTTTACGTCGCTTCCCCCGCAGAACCTCGGCCGGAGCAGCGGTCTCTCACTGCTGGCCTCTGTGCGGTACGATTCCCGCGACAGCTATGTCAACCCTTCGCGGGGATTCGTTCTGCAGCTGGATCTCGAGGCCGGACCCCGCATGACGCTCTCCAGCGGCAACCAATCCCGACCGGTGACAGACTACAGTCTCTTTGGCGGACTCATTTCCTGCCAGAGCTACCACACCCTGTTCTATCCAAAGACGGTGTTCGCTGCACGTGTTCAGGCGCGAATGGTCAACGGCTCCCGCCTGCCGGTGCACAGTTATGTTTCCCTCGGAGGAGGAGGCACCCTGCGTGGCTATCCTCAGGATCGCTTTATCGACAAGGCCGGCGTCCTGGCGAATGTTGAACTGCGGTTTCCGTTGTTCTGGCGCATCGGAGGGGTAGCCCTGTGGGATATCGGGAAGCTCACGGGATCGGCTTCGGCACCCGGTTCACTTGCTTCCGGTTGGAAATCAAACGTTGGCGGCGGTCTGCGTCTCTCCATGGACACCTTCGTCGTTCGAGCCGATATCGGGTTCAGCCGGGAATCGACCGGTTTCTACTTCAACTTCGGCCACGCGTTCTGAAACCATTTGTATCTCGCGTCTCTTTCCGCTATACTGATCCGTGCACGGAGTCTCCCTCATCCCTCTTGTCCATCCCCTCCAGAGCTGATCGATCCTTGGGCACGCTTCGTCGCGTTTTCCTTCCCCTGTCCTCAGCCGCCGTCACGCTTTTCCTCCACCCCGACCTCTCTGCTCAGGTCTCCCTGCGCGAGAAGATCGGACAGATGGTGATGGTAACCGTCACGGGGGATTCTCTGGAGAAATCTTCCCCGTCGCTGGACACGTTGAAGAGCGATCTGGACCAGGGCCTGGTCGGCGGACTGATCCTCTTCAACTGGAGCGGGAATCTGAAGAATCCGGATCAGATCGCCCACTTCACGCAGGAATTGCAGAAGAGGGCCCGGACTCCGCTCTTCCTCGCCATTGATCAGGAGGGAGGGAGAGTCGCCCGCCTGAACGCGTCGAACGGCTTTCAGGCAACCGCCTCTGCGTACACGCTCGGGACGATCCTCAATCTTGAAAGCGCCACCCGACAGACGGCAGGCACGATGGCCCAGTGGCTCTGGCAGATGGGATTGAACATGAACCTTGCCCCCGTTGTGGATGTCAATGTGAATCCGGCCAGCCCGGCCATCGGCGCTGTGGAACGCAGCTTCTCTACCGACGCCGACACCGTCGCGCTGCACGCCTCCTGGTTCATCGATGAATTCCATAAGCGGGGTATCATCACCACGCTGAAGCACTTTCCCGGTCACGGCAGTGCAACCGGCGATTCGCATCTCGGCTTCACCGATGTAACTACAACATGGACATCCATCGAGCTGGTGCCGTACCGCCGTTTGATGGCAGCTCATCTCGTCGAAGCCGTCATGACTGCCCACGTCTTCAACGCAACCATTGATACTTTGTACCCCGCCACACTCTCGACGGCAACGATCACCGGCATTCTCAGAAACGAGCTTGGCTACCAGGGCGTGGTGGTGAGCGACGAAATGGGAATGAAAGCAATTTCCTCGCAGTTCGGATTTGACGAAGCTATCGGATTGGCACTCAATGCCGGAGTGGATCTCCTGCTGTACAACAAAAACCTGGACAGTACCGGCTCATCGTTGGCCCGGCATGTGGTTGACTACGTCGAGCAGAAGGTCCTTGAGGGTGAGATCGCCCCCCTACGCATCGAGGAATCCTATGACCGGATTATGGCCCTCAAGAGCCGGTACCTCGTATCCGCACCGGTCCGCATCACGGCGGCGATGCCTGCATCATGGGGACTCTCGAACTATCCCAATCCCTTCAACAGCTCCACACAGCTCGTTGTCAGCGTGAGGGCTCGCGGTTCGGCTGAACTGCAGATCTTCGATCTCCTCGGCCGGGCGATCGCAACGCTTCTGCATCAGGACCTTGAGGCGGGGGAACACCGCGTGGTCTGGGATGCCCGTGACATGCCCAGCGGCGTCTACCTGGCCCGACTGACGGTTGCTCAGCACGTGCTGACCGCCAGAATTCTTCTCCTTCGGTAAGCTGTCCGATCTTCCGGGAGGCCTTTCACGCTTCGACAGATCAAACCACCGGGCGATGATATCCGGCGTTTCCGCATTTGTCGGTCCCTGCCAGGTGGGGAACCGCCGCCGGCGCAGCGACCCGGGCCGGAGCACCTACCGACGGAACATGGTGTCCCCGGTGATAGCGTCCTGCAGCGGAACGCCCGACGGGAGGGGTTGCCTTGACGTATTCTTTTTTGTATCATCTCTTTGTCATGAAACCGATGCAACAGCGGACGCAGGTGTCTTTGTGGTGGTGGCGCTGGTTCAAGCCGGCGTTCCCGTCGCCCTAGACGTCTGTCTTGATGTGCCCAGTACGGTGGGAATGCTGATCGGAGCGTTCCCACTGTTTGTTTTGCACACGCGAAATCGTGGGATCCTCCGCCCACGATTTTTCTTTGTACCCACACTCATCCATCACATCACCTTTGGAGGAATACCGTCATGAATCCACGACGCATCCTGCTCGAAGAACGCGAGATGCCCACGGCATATTACAACATTCTGCCGGATCTTCCGCGGCCGCTGGACCCGCCCCTGCATCCCGGAACCGGCCAGCCGATCGGGCCGCAGGATCTGGAAGCAATCTTCCCGCTTGAGCTTATCCGCCAGGAGGTCAGTACCGAGCGCTTCATCGACATTCCCGAGGAGGTGCAGGAGGTGTACCGCCTCTACCGTCCCACGCCGTTGATCCGGGCGCTCAATCTCGAGCGCGTCCTCGATACCCCCGCCGAAATCTACTACAAGTACGAAGGCGTCAGCCCGGCCGGCAGTCACAAACCGAACACAGCTATTCCGCAGGCGTTCTACAACAAGCAGGCAGGGAAGAAGCGGTTGACGACCGAAACCGGAGCCGGGCAGTGGGGAAGTTCGCTGGCGTTCGCCTGCAACCGGTTCGGGCTGGAATGCAAGGTGTACATGGTGCGCATCAGTTATGAGCAGAAGCCTTACCGGCGTTCCATGATCCGGGCCTGGGGGGGAGAGGTTGTCGCAAGTCCCAGCCGCGACACGGCGGCCGGGCGCGCCGTTCTCGAACAGGATCCGCTTTCGCCGGGGAGTCTCGGCATTGCCATCAGTGAGGCAGTGGAGGATGCGGTCAAGCGGGACGACACGAATTATTCCCTCGGCAGCGTGCTGAACCACGTGCTGCTGCACCAGACCATCATCGGACAGGAGGCCAAGACACAGCTCGAGAAGGTCGACCGGTTTCCGGATCTTATTATCGGTTGTGTCGGAGGCGGGTCCAACTTCGGCGGCATCGCCCTTCCCTTTGTTCACGACAAGATCAAGGGGACGCAAATCCGCTGTATCGCCGTCGAGCCGTCTGCCTGTCCTTCATTAACCAGGGGCGAGTTCCGGTATGACTTCGGCGACACAGCAATGTTGACCCCGCTGATGCCGATGCACACGCTCGGACACGCCTTTCTTCCTCCCTCGATCCACGCCGGCGGGCTCCGATACCACGGCATGGCGCCGATCATCAGTCGGCTGTACCTCGACAAGCTGATCGAGGCACGCGCGTACGGCCAGCTGGATGTGTTCGAAGCAGCGGTGCTGTTCGCGCGCGCCGAAGGGATCATCCCAGCGCCCGAGCCGGCTCACGCCATCAAGGCAGTAATCGACGAGGCCCGACAGGCGAAAGCGGAAGGGAAGAAGAAGGTGATCCTCTTCAACCTGTGCGGACACGGGCATTTCGACATGGGAGCCTACGATGCCTACTTCGCCGGAAAACTGGAGAACACGGAGATTCCGCAGGAAGCCGTCCGGCAGTCTCTGGCCGAACTCAAGACACTTCCGGTTCCGGCCTGACCAAGCACCGCTCCCCGGCCGCGGGCGCCTGCCGCCCCGCGGCCGGGGGAGCAGATTGCCTCGGCCGGCGAATTCCCTTATCTTGAACACCGCTCTTCTGCGTTCCCATCATCCCCGGAGAATCTATGACCAGCAAGCTCGACGAGTTTCGGTTGTATCGGACACGCATGAACGACCGGATTGCACAGATCGATCATCTCGGCATCAAGCGCTTTTTCAACCTGGACGGAGCGGCGTACAGGGACGGGGCGCTGGACGGCAGGACCAAGGAGCTTCTCGGCCTCGTCGCCTCGGCTGTCCTTCGTTGCAACGATTGTATCGACTACCACCTGATTCAGTGCGTGGAGGCGGGGTGGAAGGATGAGGAACTGTACGACGCTCTGAACGTTGCGCTGATCGTCGGCGGCAGCATCGTGATTCCGCACCTGCGTCACGCGGTGGAAACGATCGACACGCTGAGAAAAGAACAGGCCGGCGGCGCCTGATCGCGCTCCGGCCTGCCGAGAGACAGCAGACCGCGTTATCGGGACGGCGTCATCGCGCCCCAGGTGAGCGCATTGAACAGCAGTTTGAACGTCCCCTCCGTCTGTGCCCTGTGCTGCACCCGGAAGCCGAGCAGAACGATCTTTCCCTTGCCGTAGGTCAGCGCCACAGCGGCCGCCTTCCGCTCCAGCTTCTCCTCGCCCTGGATCCACCCCGACAGGAGAATATCCTCCCGCTCCGCCGGATACCAGGCGAGGACCGTGCGCGTCATCTCAGACCCCGGGATCGTCGTCTGGAAAGCCAACTTCCCCGTCACAAACGCCGCCGCCGTCTCGGGCATCCCGAAGGTCACCGGGTGGTGCGGATCAAGATGAATCCTCAGGAGGGCACCGGGACAGTTGAATTCCTCGGCCTTGACCCGCGCCAGCGCGTTCGCCACCGGGATGTTGAACTCCTCCATCACGAACTCCGAGGAACGTCCGAGCGCAACGAGTGTCCCTCCCTGCTCCACGAATTCCCGCACATTCTTCACACCCTCTTTTGTGATCCCTCCGCTGTACTCGGGCGGGAGCTCCGCGGAGTACTTCATCTGACCTTCTTCCGGCTTGTACTTCCCCTCCACAATGACATCCTTGGTGATGTCGGCAATCAGAAGGACGTTGAAATCCTTTCCGATCTTCCCATCCTTGATCCGCTTGTTGTCGACCGTCGTCGAGGTGAATCCGTACTGATCCAGCACAAAGCGCGTCCATCCTTCATCCATCGACGCCTGCCACGGCTTGTAGAGAGCAATACGAGGTTCGGTAAGCTGATCGAGGGCCACCGTCGGCCTCTGACGCAATCCTGTCATCGCCACAGCATGCGCGCGCGCCAGGCCGGCTGCATCCTGTAGTCCTTCCAACACGATCGTTCCCGCCGGGTAGGACGAGCCGCCGTCGGTGAAGCCGGTTCGGGCAATCCGCACGCTGCCTGCTTTCCTCTTCAGCACATCATTGACGAGCTTGGTCGTAGCGTTGCTCTCCGGACGCACTGCGTAGAGTGGAGCGCCCTCCCGGTCGACGGATCCCGTAGGTTTGTCGGATTCCTGAAGAGCCCGCACACTCATCCGCTCCTCTGCTGAGAGCTTCCGCACGTACACATCCACCCCCATCATGAGCGGCAGGGACCATGCCGTGACGTCATAGGGGGGGAGGATACTGGAACCGCTGGTCGGCCGCACACGCGGGTAGCGCTGAACATTCAGGAACTCCGACAGGAATCGGGCATAGGGCTGTGCTGCGGGAATCACATAAGCGGTTTCATCCTGCGCGACGCACACCTCAGCCCCGTTTTCTTGCAACAGGTACGCCAACCGCGCGGCAGCAACAGGATCGCGTTGGCGACGGGGAATCACGTAGTACTCATCGGCAGGCGCTGAGGCAATCGCATCCTGCGCCATCACCGCAACAGCTCTCAGGAGATCCTCACGGAAGGCCGCACAGTTCTCCAGCAGCGCGTCTGATGCGATCCTCTCGTAGTCCATGATGTCCCGCAGCCGCCAGAGACCGCCGGGCCAGGGATTCGGAAA
The DNA here is from genome assembly GCA_964465905.1 of uncultured Ignavibacteriaceae bacterium. GTDB lineage: Bacteria > Bacteroidota > Ignavibacteria > UBA10030 > UBA10030 > CAYXMK01. The sequence continues at coordinate 48,193 of CAYXMK010000001.1, forward strand.
ATTCGTTTGAGGCACGTAGTCGATCAGCCCTTTGCCCCCGCCCGAGAGTTCATTGACGCTGACCTCAACCGGCGTTCCCATCTTCGTCGAGGCAACCTCGGTCAGAAGTCCGACGACATTCTTCCACCATGCAGTGTTCTTCGTCCCACCGGGCCAGTAGGCATCAAAGATGTAGCTGTAGGCAACGCCCGACTTCCCCTGTTGCTCAAGGCGCAGAGACATCTGGGTTCCTATGTGATCCACGAACCGCCAGATGAGCGGATGAATGGTCTTGTCCACAGGATTGGCATAGGGAGGCACGAACATCCGGGGTCCCGTTGCCCCCATCTGATGTTCATCCAGCCACACCTGCGGGAACCACTCGTGGAAAACCGCCCGGTTCATGGCCTTCGACTCCTTCTGCGTCAGCATGTACCAGTCGCGGTTATTGTCGTGACCAACGTAGTAGTGGTAGAGCCAGGGCATCCGCCCTCCCTCATACGGAGTGCCGAGGTACTTGCGATACCATTCCACCTCCATGATTTGTCCGTCGGGATTCAGGGACGGTACCAGCAGTAGGATGACTTCGTTCAGCCAGTGCTTCGTCCGTTCATCCCCGGCCGTCACGAGCGCATGAGCCCACTCCATCGCCATCTGGGTCGAGCCGATCTCGGTGGAATGAATATTGCAGGTCACCAGCACGATCGCCTTTCCCTCCGCGACCAGCTTGTCGATCTGGTCCCGAGAGAGTCCACGCGGATCCGCAAGTCGGCGTGCGATCTCCTGGTACCTGGACTTGTTCCGGAGGTTCTCTTCAGCAGAAATTACGGCCATGAACATCTCTTCACCGAGCGTGGTCGGACCCAGGTTTTGCAGTTCCAGGCGTTCCGACGCCGCATCCAGAGCGTTGAAGTACGAGCGAATCTGCCGGTAGTCGGCCAGTTGCCGGTCCGCCCCTACCTCGAATCCGAGAAACTCCGAGGGTGTCGCCACTTTTCCCTGAGACCATGCCTCGCAGACGGTGGCAAGAGTGAGGAGAGCAGTGAGCAAACGCGCGCAAGCGATCTTTCTGTTCATGAGGTTCCTCCGCATATGAAGGATAAGAATGTCTGTGCAGTCCGCACGATACCATGCGGTCCGTGCATTACCTGCAACTGATACAGATATCAGGGTCCCGGTTGCCTCTCCCTCCCGCCGGACCTCTTCACCAGCTGTTCATACTGTCTGAGGTAGGAGGCCGCGGCAGCGCTGTCCCCCCGAACGGTCCGGTAGAGATCCGACAATGTGCGGTACGCCTGAGCATACCGCGGATTGCGACTCAGGAGATCCTTGAGGAGTTCTTCAGCCCGGTCGAACTCGCTGCCGTTCAGAGCAATCTCCACCTGCAGGTTGCGGGCGTCCCAATATTCCGGATGAAGCCGGAGGGCCTCTTCAACCTCCCGCTCTGCCTGATCACGGTAGTCGTACAACAACAATGCCCATGCGTAGAGGTAGTGCGCCCGCGAGGAGCGCGGTTCCAAGACGACAACATCTGCCAGAATCTGGCCTGCCGTGGAGATGTCGCCCCCCATGAGTGCTGCGCGCGCCACCTCTGTCAGGTACGCGGCGCGCGATCCCGTCAGGTACATGCGATCCGGCTGGAAGGCGAAGATCTCGAGAGTTTCAGGAAACCGCTCATCGGTCTGGAAGAGCGGATTGACATTGACGATTTCAAACCAGCTCCGAAGCACGGCAACGTGCGTGACCTTCTGATCCGTCAGCATCTGCATCAGCGCTTCGCGATTGCCGATGCTCTTCACGGCTTCCGGCGAAACCAATCCTACCATGTCCACCACCCGTCGTCCCGAGTAGAAGCCGATGGCACCGATGTCGTGCGTGGCAATGAGAGCGTCATCCGGGAGATTTGCCCGTATCCACCGCGCCCCCTGCACTTGACGGTTCAGAATATACCCGCAATGATCGGCATACAGCAATCGCTCCTGCCATCCCGCCAACAGCGTTTGGGTCCCAATGATCACCGCAAGAAGTGTCGGCAGAGCGATACCCGCCATTTCCCGGTACCACTCCCCCGACCGGTTCTGGACGAAGACCGCCAGCTCTCGGATTCCCCAGAAGGCGATGAGCACGAGAAAAGGAATTGCCGGCATCAAGTAGCGGCCATTCTGGTAGAGATACGGAAGCTTCCACCAATACGCGCCGGTCAGGGCCAGAATCCAGAGGATGGGCAGGATCCAGTCCGCGCTGCGCCGGCGAGCTATACGGACCAACAGCAGGACCAGCGTCCCGGCCACCAGCGGAACGAGGAGGAGTTGATGTCCTGAGCTAAGGTAGCGGAATGCCTGCGCCGGGAAGTTCTCCCCCCCTGCCGCGTAGTACGTCAGCTTGGCTGTGTACGTGTTCGGCAGAACCGAATCCGACAGGTGGAGATTGAAGAGCATGTAGGCCGCACCGCAGAGGGCAACCACCGGCAGGAATTTCCAGACAGGAACGGCTTGACTCTTCTGCACGACTTCAGCACGTCCCCCGTCTTGCGCCCACCACCGATGGTACACCCAGTGCACCAGCAGAGCCGCATAGAACAGCACGGCCTCCGGCCTGACCCAGAGGAGAAGTCCGGCCGACGCTCCAAAACGCCACGGCCACCCCTCAAGGTAGAAGAGCGTCGCCGCCAGAAGAAGAAAGATGAACAGCGTCGTCTCCATGCCTGAGAGTGCAGCCCAATGGAGGCGGGGATCCAGGATGAATACTGCCGTGGCGCCGAGCGGGAGGATTCCCGCGGATCCCAGCAGGCGACCGCTGAGCCGGTAGAAGATCACAGCCCCGGCCAGATAGAACGCCACTCCCAGCACGTAGCTCAGGAGCATCTCATTGCTGGTGAAGAAGAACCCGACAGCGAGCAGGAGCGTGTAGAGCGGAGCGGTGGAACCAGACGTCACCATCTCATCGCGGTAGTAAGAAAAGACGCCATAGTCGTGCACATTCTTCGCGAACTGAAGGTGAATCCAGGGATCATCAAGCGGGAACCCGTTCGCCCCGTTCGCCCGATACGCAGTCGCCGCGGTGAGCACGCTGAGACCCAGTCCTGCCGCCAGGATGATGAGGAGGATGCTGTTGGTGGTGCGGGTGCTCATGCGGTCCTACGCCACGCGTCTCCGTTGGCCGTTCCAGAGAGCCGCAGCAACGGTCGCAAACAGGGCAACCAAGGCCAGGGGCTTGGGTGCATGCACAAGCAGGCTTTCCGCAGTGCTCCAGTAGTACTCGGGATCGGCAACAACCGGCTGTTGGTCCACCAGCGCAAAGAGTGTCGGCAGAGCGACAACGGCATAGCTTCCCCAGAGGACGGGGGAGAAGTGAAATCGTTCCTGTTCATGCGCCAGGAACAGGAAGATGAACACGGGAAGAACCATGACGTATTGATGTTCCCACACGTGTTTATAGAGGAGGAAATAGATGAGCATCCAGAGCAGACACAGGTCCAGGAACGAACTGCGTTCCAGCTTCAGTGTCAGAACGAGGCCGATGAGCCCGATGACGATAACCGTCAGCATGGTGGGGAGAAGGAGAACGCTGTTCAGAGCATCCAGTTGTGCATTCACTTCGAAAATGGACCCGGGCCAATAGCCGCCCAACCGGAGGACGGAGATTCCGATCAGCGCGGCAAACCCCTGGTTGCCGGCAAGGGACGGGACCTTCATTCCTTCCGTCAGATTTGCCGCAAACGCCTCGAAGCTGCCCGGTACCAGCATGAAGTACGGGAGCGAGCAGACCAGCACGAAGAGGGTGCCGAACACGATGGGCTTCCATCTTCCGAACCGGATGAGCACGGGAGCAATGACTGCGGAGTTCGATTTCACGCCGAGCGACAACACCCAGAGCGCATCTCCCGCCGTGGACCGCTTCGACGCCCACGCAGCCAGCATCCAGAACATCAGCGA
>CAYXMK010000002.1:0-31715 GCA_964465905.1 uncultured Ignavibacteriaceae bacterium
TCGGGTTTCTCCACCAGTTTTGTGACAAAGCCGTCCCGGGTCTCCGCCACGCCGAACCTGCGGGGGTCTTCCACTTCCTTGACGCCGAGCACGGAATGCTGTCCATCGATCATGGCTCTGAGGTTCACGTCAAAGATCGTGTCGCCCAGGATGATCAGGATGGGGGAGCGGGAGAACGTATGGCGGGCGATGAAGATGGCGTGCCCGAGTCCCAGCCGCTCTTCCTGCTCGACGAAATCCACCTTGATCGTGTAATGGTTGAGGACGTACTGCTTGATCTTGTCTCCCAGGTAGCCGACGACGATCGTTGCCTCATCGAAGCCGTTCTCGATGACCTTATCGAGGATATGGCCGATGATCGGCTTTCCGGCAACATTGATCAGCACTTTGGGGATCGTGTAGGTATGCGGCCGGAGGCGGCTTCCGATACCGGCGACGGGGATAATGGCTCTCATGCGGTGTCTCGACCAAGAGGGTGACGTTCAACGTGACGCTTAAGATAGGAAAGTAAGTTCAGAGATACAATCCGACGACAGGTAGCACGACGCCGCTCCCCTCCGGGCCGGCGAGGATTCTGCGTGGTCGCTGTGCGCCCGGCGTCGCCTTGATTCTCCATGCGTGATTTGCTATCATACGTTCACGTATGAAACGGACGCGCACCTCGTCACGCAAGCAGCAGCATGTTCATCTCGTGCTGAAGCGGGATGTGTCGTTCCACTCGAAGTCCGCGGGCTTCGATCGGTGGGAGTTTCTCCACAACGCGCTGCCGGAACTCACTCTGGCGGACATCGACACCGGAGTCACATTTCTCGGGAAGCATCTTCGCCTGCCGTTTCTGGTGGCGAGCATGACGGGTGGGTACCGGGATGCTGTCCGGATCAATCGCGGCCTGGCGGAGGTGTGTGCGCGCCAGGGGCTCGGCATGGGCATTGGTAGTCAGCGGCAGGCCCTCGAGCATTCGCGGTTTCATCGTTCCTTCAGCATTGTGCGGGAGGTTGCGCCGGAGATTCCGGTGTTCGGCAATCTGGGTGCCGCGGAGGTCGCGGCGCTGAAGGATGCGGGGCCCGTCCAGCGGCTCGTGGAGCTGGTGCGGGCCGACGGTTTTGCGGTGCATCTCAATCCGCTTCAGGAGTACCTCCAGCCGGAAGGGAACACGGCATTTACCGGTGTTCTGCGCGGCATCGAGATGCTGGTGAAAGACCTGCCGGTGCCGGTGCTGGTGAAGGAGATCGGAGCCGGGATCTCCGCCGATGTTGCGCGTCGGCTCATCGATGTGGGCGTTCGGATTATCGATGTTGCGGGGGCTGGAGGAACGAGCTGGGCCGGTGTCGAGATCCTGCGGCGTACGGGGGACAAAACGGACCGAGACGATGTCGCCTCCGCCTTCTGGGACTGGGGAATCCCGACAGCGGATGCCCTGCGTCAGGTGTGCAGTCTGAAGGCTCAGACACCGTCGCTCACCGTGATTGGCTCGGGGGGAATCCGGAGCGGCATGGATGTAGCGAAAGCGATTGCGTTCGGCGCCGACCTTGCGTCGGCGGCGCGTCCGATCCTGGCGGCTCTTGCGGCAGGAGGCGTTCGACGGGCGGAGCAGGTGGTGGAGGGGTGGGCCTTCCAACTGCGGGGAGCGATGTTCCTGACGGGCTCGCGGACGCTCCAGGACCTGCAACATCAACCTCTCGTGCTCAAAGTTTGAAAGTACCACGCATGGATTTCGCGAAGCGGTATGGTCTCTACAAAACATGGATTGACCGGTACCTTGTCGAGAGTATCGGGGAGCGCACGCCGCGATCCCTCTATCTTCCCGTCCGGTACGTTCTGGCCGGAGGGGGAAAGAGGATCCGGCCGGTGCTCGTGCTGGCGTCCTGCGCTGCGGTGGGTGGAAGGGCTGTCGATGCTCTTCATGCCGGAGCGGCGATCGAGATTCTGCACAACTTCACGCTGGTCCATGACGACATCATGGACAACGCCGAGTCGCGGCGCGGGCGGATGACCGTTCACCGCAGGTGGGATACGAACGTGGCGATTCTCGTCGGTGACGAGCTCCTGGCGCGTGCCTATCGAACCCTCCTCAGAACACGGTCGCCGCGCATCCGGGAAATCACCCAAGTCTTCACCGAAGGTGTTGTGGAGGTGTGCGAAGGTCAGGCCTACGACAAGGAGTTTGAGGCGCGGCGGCGCGTGACGGTGAACGACTACCTGCTGATGATTCGAAAGAAGACCGGGAAGATGGTGGCCGTGTCGACCGAAATCGGCGCGCTCATCGGCGGTGGGACGCCGGAGGAAATTGCGGCACTGCGCACCTATGGTGAGCTCGTCGGCCGGGCGTTCCAGATTCAGGACGATCTGCTGGACATCATCGGAGATGAGAAGACGTTCGGCAAGCGGATCGGCGGTGATCTGAGGGAGGGGAAAAAGACCTACCTGCTCCTCGAGGCCCTCCGCTGCACCCGGGGGACGGAGCGCAAGCTCCTGGAGCGCGTGCTTGCGAAGAAGCCCGTCTCGCCGGCGCACGTGCGCCGCATCCGGGACATCTACGAATCGTCCGGCGTTGTGGATGCCGCCCGGAGGCGCATCGCCGGGGATATCCGCCGGGCCACGCGTGAACTGGGGTGTCTGCCGGCGGGTGACGGACGCGCCATGCTCCACTGGCTCACGGACATGCTGTTGCATCGCACCTTCTGAGGCTGGGCGGGGGTTGTGAGGTATGATCGAACGTGAAGTGACAATCAGGAACAGGGCGGGCCTGCACACCAGACCGGCGGCGTCGCTGGTGAAGCTTGCGGCGAAGTTCAAGGCGGATTTCTTCATCACCAAAGACGGATTCGAAATCAACGGCAAGAGCATCATCGGCGTGATGACGCTCGCGGCGGAACAGGGCTCACGTCTCCATCTCCGCACGTCCGGCGTGGACGAGGCGGAGGCGATGAATGCGATCGTTCAACTGATCGAAAGCGGGTTCAACGAGGAATAGCGGCCTCAGGGACGCCATGACCGACAGCAGCCAGCAACGACAGGAAATCCGACTCAGGGGGATCCCGGCATCTCCGGGAATCGCGATTGGCCCGGCGCACCTTTTCTGGAAGAGATCGCCGGTGATCGAGGAACGCGCCATCGGCGTCGAGGATGTGGAGCCGGAGCTGAACCGTCTGCAGAAGGCCGTCGAGCGATCCCGGAAGGAACTCTCGAAGATCCTGACGTTCGCCCGACAGAAACTGGGCGACGACGAGGCAAAGATCTTTGAAGCCCAACTGATGATCCTGGAGGATCCAATCCTTCTCGATTCCATCCGCCGCCGTGTGAAGACGGAACTGAAGAATGCCGGGTTCATTGTCTATGATGAGATCGAGAAGTACCACCGCATCATGGCGGCGGCGCGGGATGAGTATACGCGCGAACGGGCCAATGACGTGGAAGATCTGCGCAACCGTGTCCTGCGCAACCTGCATGAGGAGAAACTCATCTCGCGGCTCGAAAGCTCTTCGATCATTGTTTCTCAGAACCTGACCGCGGCGGACGCGCTGATTCTCAGCCGGAACGATGTCCTCGGCTACCTGACGGAGATCGGCGGCGTGACGTCGCACTGTGCCCTGCTCGCCCGCGCGCTGACGATTCCCTCCGTCGTGGGCCTGCACCGCGTCGCTTCGATGGTGCAGGACGGCCACCAGCTCATCCTCGACGGGTACAGCGGAGAGGTTATCCTGAACCCCGCCCCCGAGACCGTCCGGATGTTCGAGGCAAAACGGCAGCAGTACCGAGAATTCGAGCGGCGGCTGGCCCACCTGCGCGAGCTTCCGGCGGAGACCCTCGACGGCCGGCGCATCGAATTGACGGCCAACGTGGAACTGGAGCAGGAGCTCGAGTACATTCGAATTCAGGGGGCCGACGGCATCGGCCTCTACCGCACAGAAACGCTCTTGCTCGGCAAGGAAGTGTTCCCGAGCGAGGAAGAGCAGTTCCGGCAGTACCAGCGGCTTGCCAGAGCACTCTTCCCCAAGCCGGTGGTCATCCGTACGTTCGACATCGGAGGGGACAAGATGATGGCCCACGCGGCGAAGGAGAACAATCCCTTCCTGGGGTGGCGGGGGATCCGGGTCATGCTGGATAAACCGGACCTGTTCCGGGACCAGCTGCGGGCCATCCTGCGGGCAAGCTCCCGTCGGAACGTGAAGATCATGTTTCCCATGGTCTCGAGCATCAAGGAGGTCCGCCGGGCCAAACAGCTCCTTGAGGAGGTCAAGACAGAGCTGACGGCGCGCAAGGTGCCTTTCGATGAGCACCTACCGATCGGTGTGATGATCGAAGTTCCCGCCGCTGCCGTTATCGCCGAAGACCTGGCGCGAGAGGTCGACTTCTTCAGTATCGGGACCAACGACCTCATCCAGTACCTCATTGCCGTTGATCGGTCGAACGAGATCGTGTCGAATCTGTACCAGGAGTTCCACCCGGCCGTGGTGCGTTTCCTCCGTCGCATCCTTGAGCGGGGAAAAGCGCACAACGTGCGGGTGAGTATGTGTGGAGAGATGGCCGGTGATCCGCTGGCCACGATCCTCCTCGTCGGCCTGGGGCTGGACGAGTTCAGTGTCGTACCGACGGTTCTTCCCGAGATCAAGCAAATCATCCGTTCCGTCCGTTTCACGGACGCGAAGAGTGTAGCCGAGCATGCCCTGACGCTGCAGACGGAAGAAGAGATTATCCAGTATCTGCAGGAAGTCACGCGGTCCAAGGTGCCTGAGGTGCTGCGCACGTGAGGCAGTGCCCGGCTCCGGAGCAGCGATGACGCTCGACGACATCCGACAGCACGATCCGCAGGGGATGTTCGGACTCATCCGGGACTTCCCCCGCCAGGTCGAGGAGGCCGTGGCCATCGGGACCGCGGCGCCGCTTCCCGTGGTGCGGCGCGGGCTCCGCCAGATTGTTCTTACCGGACTCGGTGGCTCAGCGATCAGCGGCGATCTCCTCCGGACGCTGCTCGCCGGTGAACTGACGGTTCCCATGACCGTCAACCGACACTATGTCCTTCCGGCATCGGCAGGTACGCATTCGCTGGTGATTGTCTCGAGCTATTCAGGCAATACGGAGGAAACCGTTGCTGCGTATCGCGATGCGATCCGGAAGCACGCGACGATTCTCTGCATTTCCAGCGGCGGTGAAGTGGCGCGGCGTGCACGGCGCAGGGGAGACACGCTCATCAGCATTCCCGGAGGCCTTTCCCCCAGGGCTGCACTCGGCTACACGTTCTTCCCGCTCCTCATCGGACTCTCGCGCCTCGGATTCATCGCGTCGAAGCGGGCCGCCATCCGCGAAACCATTGCGCTGCTGCGGCGCCAGTCGGCCCGGTTCAGCGATCCCGGCAATCCGGAAAACGCTCCTCTCGCCGTCGCGCGGCGTCTGCACGGCCGCCTTCCGATTATCTACGGTTCGGCGGACCTGTCGGAGGCCGTGGTTGTCCGGTGGCGGGGGCAGATCTGCGAGAATGCCAAACAGATCGCGTTCGGGCACGTGATCCCGGAGATGAACCACAACGAGCTTGTCGGATGGAGCGAGCTCAAGGACGTCCTCGGCCGCTCGTGTGTGATCCTTCTCCGGGATGCCGCCATGCATCCTCGGCTGGCGCTCCGGATGGATCTGACGAGGCAGATTGTCGGCCGTCTGGCGGGTGACGTGGTCGAGGTTTGGAGCGAGGGGAAGTCGCCCCTTGCCCGGATGTTCTCTCTCGTGTACTTCGCGGACTGGGTGAGTCTGTACCTGGCCATTCTGAACAACCAGGATCCGACGCCCGTTGCGGTGATTGACCAACTGAAGCACGCACTGGCGGAGGCCTAGTCTGCCGGCGTTTTTACCTCTCGTGCGGTGAGCGATGCATGTGATGCTGAGACTGAACCGCGTTCTCTTCGTGCTCCTGCTTCTCCTCTCCTTCCAGCAGGCCTTCAGCCAGTTCTACTACTTCGGGCGGAACAAGGTGCAGTACACCGATTTCCGCTGGCAGGTGCTGAAGACCGAGCACTTCGATATCTACTATTATCCTGAGATGAAGGACCTGGCCGAGCAGGGGGCGTGGTTCGCGGAGGAAGGGTTCCGCGCGCTCGAGCAGAGGTTCAACCACACCATCGCGGGCCGCATTCCGCTGATCTTCTACAGCTCTCACCTGCACTTCCAGCAGACGAACGTAACGCCGGGATTCATCCCTGAAGGGGTCGGCGGGTTCTTCGAATTCCTCAAAGGACGCGTCGTCATTCCATCGAACGGCTCGACATCGCAGTTCGCTCACGTCATCCGTCACGAGCTGGTTCACGTGTTCATGCACTCCAAGGTCAACCGGGTTCTCGTGGATCATCGTCAGCCCCAGGATCGGCTGCCGCCGCTCTGGTTCACGGAAGGGCTTGCCGAATACTGGTCGACGGCATGGGACGCCCAGGCGGAGATGGTGCTGAGGGATGCGGTACTCAGCGGTGCGGTGGTTGGACTGAGCGACATCGACGACATCTACGGATCGTTTCTGCTCTATAAGGAAGGTCAGGCGGTACTCGAGTACATCGGGCAGCGGTACGGCGAACACGCCGTTCTGTTGCTGATGGAGAACTTCTGGCGATCGACGTCGTTCAGCGAGGTTCTGAAGGCAACCATCGGCAAGGACTACGAAGAGTTTGACGAAGAGTGGCTGTACGCCCTCAAGAAACGCTACTATCCTCTGCTGGCGGAGACCGATCTTCCGAGCCGTGCGGCGACGACGGTTGTCGAGAAGGGTTTCAATGCAAAGCCGCTTCTCCACACGCAGAGCGGTGTCACGTACGTGTACTTCCTGGGCAACTATACCGGCTACAGCGGTGTGTACAGGATCCCGCTCGGCGTGGAAGGCGCGGAACCGGAACGGGTCATTGAGGGAGAGCGCACCGACGAATTCGAAGCCTTCCATCCTTTCCAGACCAAGCTGGATATCTCTGCTGACGGGCGCCTCGCCTTTGTGACGAAGAGCGGCGAGAACGACGTCTTGCACATCTACAACGTGCACATGGATCGTCTCCTGGAGACTCTCCGGTTCGACGAGCTGGTCATGCTGGGATCCCCCTCGTGGTCCCCGGACGGCCTGCGGATGGTCTTCTCTTCCATCGACAAGTCGGGGAAGAATGATCTCTATCTCTATACGTTTGCTACTCGCGAACTCCGAAAACTCACCAACGATGTGTACGACGATCGAGACCCGGCATGGTCTCCCGACGGTTCGACGATCGCGTTCAGCTCTGACCGGTCGCCAGGCGGCGCGCAGGGGTGCTACAACATTTTCCTGTATGATCTCCGGACGTCGCAGATCAGGTACCTCACGCACGGAGATCAGAACGACCAGGCTCCTGCATGGTCGCGCAGCGGCCGGTGGCTTGCGTTCACCTCGGATCGGGGAGGAACAGCGAATGTCTGGCTCCTGCCGATGACGGAATCGTCCGAAGGTGCCCGGCAGCCGTGGCGGCGCGCGCGCAGGGTGACGAACTTTTCCACCGCCGCCTTTGACCCGAGCTGGCAGGGGGATGACCGTCTGGTCTTTACGGTCTTTGAGCGGTTCAGCTTCCAGATCAGGACGATGGGCGATGCGGTCGATCGCTTTGAGCGTTCGGAGGACGAACAGGTATTCACGTATGCCGAGGAGAGGGAACCATGGCAGCCGCAGCGGCTGGAGGGATCGTCGATCATCGGCGATCGTGCCTACGGGGGTGAATACTCGCTCGATGTGGCCCAGAGCCAGATTTCGACGGATCCGGTGTACGGCACCATGGGAGGCGCGGCGCTGGCCATGAGCGATGTGCTGGGGAACGATGTGTACTACTTCCTCGTCTATAACACCGCCCAATCACAGAGCGAGCTGCTCGACAGCTTCAACTTCCTGGTGTCGCGCATCGCGCTTGGTACTCGTGCAAACCATTCGTACGGCATCTTCCGGTTCGCCGGAAACCGGTACGATCTCACCGATCCGGATGTCTTTTACTATGAGCGGTCGTTCGGGGGGTTCTTTGCCCTGAGCTACCCGCTTTCAAAGTTCCGGCGCGTCGAAGCGAGCATCACCATCAGTAACTCGGAGAAAGACAACTACGTGAATGATCAGCCCCGTCGCGCGCTGCTGGTGACGAACGGGCTTTCCTTCGTGTGGGACAATTCGCTCTGGGGCCCCACGGGTCCGATGGACGGCAACCGGATGAAACTCACGCTCGCGTACACGACCGATGTGCAGTACTCCAATGTTGCCTACTACACACTCCTTGCCGACTATCGGAAGTACTTCCGCCTCGGGACGCGTACCGCCCTGGCCTCCCGCGCTCACCTCTGGTACAACGAAGGAAAGGAGACCCGGAGGTTCTTCATGGGCGGGAGCTGGGATCTGCGCGGATGGCCGCGCTGGTCGATCCGCGGCCAGAAGCTGTGGCTCACCAGCCATGAACTGAGATTTCCGTTCGTCGACGAGCTGGGCATCCGCTTTCCCTTCGGCGGTCTCCGCTTCGGTTCGTTCCGCGGAGCGCTCTTCGTCGACGCCGGCAGTGCATGGGATGTCCGCTACAGAGACACCAAGGGAAGTCTCGGTGCCGGCCTGCGTTTCAACCTCGGGGGATTCCTGGTGCTTCGCTACGATGTGGGGAAACGCATCGAGAGGAACTTCAGGACTCTCCAGAAAGGGCTGTTCTACCAGTTCTTCTTCGGATGGGACTTCTGATGACCCGGACCATCCCTGCCGCACTCTTCGTCATTTCCCTTACTCTTGTCAGCGCCGGATGCGGCGGACTGAAGCTGGCGGAAAATCCTGCACGGCAGGAATGGGATTGGGTACTCTTCGGAGGCTCTCCTTCGCGCTCCAACGGCACTGCAACGGGTCTTGAGCCTCCGCTCACGCGCGCGTGGGAGTATGATGCTCTGGCCGGCGTGACTGCTGCGCCCCTCGTCCGGGACAGCATCGTTCTCCTGGCAACTCTGCGGGGCGAACTCCACGCCGTTCACCTCGGGTCAGGGGCGTCCCTGGGGAGGAAAGTCGTCACAACACCGATCAATGGAACTCCGGTCTGGTACGGCAGTACGATCATCGCCGGAGGAGGTGCAGGGCCGGATGCCCTCGTGGCGTACGATCTGCTCGCGGGCAACGTCGTGTGGAGAAGCGACACAGGTCCTGTCAGTTCGTCGGTGCTTCTGAGCGGAGACCGGGTGATCGTCAGCACGATTGGAGGAGCGCTCATCTGTCTGGATGCGGCGAACGGCGACAGTTTGTGGTCTGTTCAACTGACGGCAGAGAAGGAGGGCGAACAGGTCCGGTCGTCGCCTGCAGAAGAGTCGGGGATCGTGGTTGTCGGATCAAATGCCGGGACTCTCTTCGCGGTGAATCGGAGCGACGGCACCGAACGCTGGCGTCGCGATCTGGGCAGGAGTATCTTCAGCACACCGGTCATTGGCGCAGGCCGGGTGATCGCCGGTTCCGTGGGAGGAGACCTGTTTGGGCTTTCTCTCGAGAGCGGGGAGATCCTGTGGCGATATGCCGCCGGTTCGGCTTTCTACGGATCTGCTGCGCTGGCGCACGACGCGGCGGTGATCGGTTCCGCTGATGGCGTCCTTCACGCAATTGATCCGGCGACGGGGAAGAATCTGTGGCGGTTCAAAGCGAAGAGTGTCATCAATACTGCGCCCCTGGTCTCCGGCCGGATTGTCTATGCCGGATCCCTCGATCGCACGCTCTATGCGCTGGACCTGCTGACGGGCGCGGAGTTGTGGCGGTGGGAAGCTCCCGGACGGATCAAGGTAACGCCGGTTCAGGCCGGAAGCACGCTGCTGGTGGTTGCCGAAGACCGCTCTCTTGTTGCCCTTCGGAAGACATCCCCATGAGGATCTTCGTCCTGCTGGTGCTTGCTGCGGCGCTCGCCCCTCACGCGTGGGCAGAGAAGAGTGGGTTGAACATCTGGCGAACGGCTCCAGACTCCACGGGGTCTCTGCGCATTGAGTCGGAGCCGCCGGGGGCAGATGTGATGCTGGACACTGTGTACGTCGGGCCGGCACCCCTAGAACAACACGGTCTCAGGGAGGGTACCTATCGTGTCCGGATCATCGCTCCCTCACTGGATGCGTGGCCCGCCGCTGTGTGGAGAGATACCGTCACGCTGAGGGGGGGAGAGATTCTCACCGTCCGGCCGGCTCTGATGCCGCCGTTGCTCGTGGACTCGCGGCCGCAGGGGGCATTCGTTTCTGTGGGGGACACTGTTCTCGGCACGACACCGTTGCGGCTGGTACGGGCCGGTACACCAGCCACGGTTCATCTGAGCAAAGAGGGATTCGACTCCGTGGACGTGAGCATCCGGAACCTCCTTTCCATGCCGGTCGTATCGCTTCGACCAAGGAATGGATTGGAAATTCTGAGTCCCCGCGAGGAACGTCCTGAATGGCTTCTGTACGGATCAGGGACGGTAATGGTACTCTCGGGAATTGTGACAGCTGTCTTGAAGGATCGGGCGAACCGGTCGTTTGACGACTACCTCAGAACGGGAAATCCGGCCAGTCTCCGAACCACCCGTCGGTACGACAGGGTATCCACAGCGTCGCTGATCGTCACGCAACTTGCGTTCTGCGCGCTCTCCTACACCCTCCTTTCGGACCCCTGAGCCGCGGAATGCCCAAAAACCGTGGGAATTTGGCCTCCTTGACTTTGTAGCCAAGAGCAGATATATTGACGACTCGCGTTTCGTGAACGCTCAAACCAGAGGGATCCTTCCGTGGAAGACTCGGTCGAAAAGAGGCCCCCGCTGATGCCCCCGGCTGTCCGAGAAGAGATCGGTTTCCTCAGAAATGTCCCGATTTTCGCGGATCTGGAGGATCCTGACCTCGAAAAGGTCGTCCGGTTGGGCACCCGCCGCAAGTATAAGAGGGGCAATATCATCGTGCTCGAGCAGGAAGCCGGGGCCGCGCTGTTTGTGATTGTTTCGGGCAAGGTGAAGGTCGTCAGGACCGATGAGGACGGGAGAGAAGTGATTCTTTCGATCTTCGGCCCGGGCGAATTCTTCGGCGAGATGTCGCTCCTCGACGGCCTGGAACGCTCTGCCACTGTTGTGGCGACCGTGAAATCCGAGCTGTTCATGATCCACCGGCGAGAATTCCTGGAGCTGCTCCATTCGTACCCGAAGGTTGCGATCGCTCTGCTGGCCGAGCTGACTATGCGTCTCCGGAAAGCCGATTCCTTGATCAAGAGTCTGTCGCTCAAGGACGCGGCGGGACGGGTGGCGAACGTGCTCCTGATGCTTGCGGACGATATCGGGGTATTTCGGAAGGGAAAGGTGGAGATTGAGGATCTTCCGCTGCAGCAGGACATCGCCAACATGGCAGGGACGTCTCGGGAGACGGTCTCCCGCATGCTGCATCAGTTCATCCGGCAGGGGCATGTCTCTCTGGAGGGTAACCGGCTGACCATTCACAACTACGAAGCCTTCCGCAAAGAGTTCTCGTGAAGTTGGCTGAAGGGCCTGCCGCGACACCGGGACGTGCTGCAGAGCTCCGCGCAGCCAGTGACGCTGACGCTATGACACAGAGGGATGAGGCGTACGCACCAGAGGGAGACGCATCCGGACCCGCCGATGTGACCAATGGAGGTGCAGGGGGGAAGGCGGACCTCCATCTGCACACCACGTATTCCGACGGAGCACTCAGTCCGGCCGAACTTGTCCGCAAGGCGCACACCAGCGGTCTCGCTGTCATCTCCATTACGGATCATGACAATGTGGGAGCGGTTGCGGAGGCCCAGGCGTGCGGCGCCGGACTAGGTGTGGAAGTTATTCCCGGACTCGAGCTGAGCGCTGTGCTTGGCGACAAGGACGTTCACCTTCTCGCCTACTTCTTCGATCCATCCAACCGGAATCTCCTGGACTATCTTTCCTTCTTTCGACTCGAGCGCCTGAAGCGTGCCGAGCGGATCGTCAAGAAGCTGAATCAGATCAACGTCCCGTTGAAGCTGGAAACGGTGCTGGAGCAGGCGGGCATCGGATCGGTCGGTCGTCCGCACATTGCGAATGCCCTGCTCGAGGACGGACACACCGGCACCTACCAGGAGGCCTTCAGCAAGTACATCGGGGCGAACGGTCCGGCGTTCGAGCGCAAGTTCCAGCTGACGCCGCGCGAGGCAATCCGCCTGATCAATGAAGCCGGCGGATTGACATTCCTTGCCCACCCCGGCAAGTATCTCTCCGAGGTCGAGCTGATCGATCTGATCAAGACGGGTCTCGACGGCATCGAGGTCGTTCATCCTTCCCACAGCGACGCGCAGCGCGCCTACTATCGCGGCATTGCACACCAGTACTTCCTGCTGGAGAGCGGGGGATCGGACTACCACGGCGGGAGGAAGGGTGATGAACACGCATTCGGCGCACACTGTGTGCCGCTCCGTGTCGTCGAGACGATGAAGCAACGCCTGTATCGATAGTCTCGGAAAGCCGCCGCTCGCAACTCCGGTCAATCTGATCGCGACTTCCATGACCACTTCCTCAAAACGGCGCACCACAGATCGTTCCGGCGCTGGCCTCAGGATCGCCCTCGCGGTCAGTGATTTCCATGAGCCAGTCACCTCACGACTGGTTGCCGGGGCACGGGACTGTCTCCGGCGCCACGGTGTGCGTTCTGGCGACATTGGAGTGTTCCACTGTCCGGGGGCATTTGAGCTGCCGCTGACTGCCCAGAGTCTCGCGGAGACTGGAATGTGGGATGCCGTCGTCTGTCTGGGAGCGGTGATTCGGGGGGAAACGCCCCATTTCGAATATGTCTCGATCAGTGCGGCGTTGGGCATCCAGGGGGTAGGACTTCGCTTCTCTCTGCCGGTTGCGTTCGGGGTGCTGACGACGGACACGCGCAAGCAGGCGGTGGAGCGCGCCGGGGGGAAACACGGCAACAAAGGGTGGGACGCGGCTCTGGCAGCGCTGGAGATGGTACACCTTCAGCGCCTGCTGCGTCGAGCTCCGAGGCGGCGAAGGGTGGCCCCACGATGAGGCGGATGACGCTGTGGCCCGCCGGAGCGCTTTGGGTGCTGGTGTGCTTTGGTGCCGCCGACGCTCAACAAATTGTCGGGGAATGGCGCGTGTACACGGACATGTCATCCGTGCGTTCCCTCGCTGTTCGCGGAGATGCAGTCTGGGCGGCAACGGGCGGAGGGGCATTTCTGATTGATCGCTCCTCGGGAACGCTCTCCGCTTTCACGAGTGCGGAGGGGCTTGCCGCCAATGGACTTACGGCGTGTGCCGTCGACAGTTCCGGAAGGGTTTGGATGGGGAGCGACGACGGATCGCTGAGCGTTCGGAGGCCCGAAACGGGGGCATGGAGCGTTCTCCGGGACATTCAGCTTTCGGACCGCGTCCAGAAGGGGATCCGTCTGTTGCGTATGGAAGGCGACTCGCTCTTCGTCGGCACAGACTTTGGACTGAGCGTCTTCCTGCTGAACCGGTGGGAATTCGGCGACACTTACGCGAACTTCGGCTTCGCGGTCTCTGCGCGTGTGTGGGATGTGCGGATTCTGCACGACACCCTCTGGGTTGCCACAGATCGGGGAATTGCTCGAGCCCCTCGTCGAGCGGCCAATCTCTCTTCTCCCACACTCTGGCAGCGGTTCACGGTGACGGAGGGATTGCCGGCGGCCAATGTTCAAGCCCTGGAGGTTTTCCGGGACACGCTGGTGGCAGGCACGTCGGCGGGGGCGGCGTTCTTCCGCAACGGCGGATTTGAGGCGCTGACGCAGGTGGGAAGCGGCAGCGTTGTTGACCTGGAACTCGTGGGTGGGAATTTGGGACTGCTGGTGCGAAACGTTGGAACGACGGTGCTGGGACTGTCTCGACTGACAGACGCTGCCGCGGTAGTCGCCGTGAACGCTTCCGCAGCTGCCACGGATCTTGCGGCGAACGGAAGCGGGGAGGCATTGTGGGTAGGGACAGCAACGCTTGGTGTTGCCCGCTGGACAGGATCGGCATGGACGTACCACCGGCCGAATGCCCCTGCCTCGAACCTCTTCATCAGCGTGGCCGCCGACCCTGAGGGAATCGTCTGGGGAGCGTCGGGTGCCAACGGCGGTGGGCGGGGTTTCTACCGGTTTGATCCGAACCTCCCGACCGCAGAGCGCTGGAAAAGCTATACGAAGGCCGAGTACCCGGCTCTCCTGACGGATGACTACTACAAGGCCTCGATCGGTAGAGACGGGCAGGTCTGGATAAGTTCGTGGGGATGGGGAGTTGCGGAATTGCGGGGCGATACGCTCCGTCGTCTGATCAACGCATCGACATCACCCAGCCTGGCGGGGGCAGTGCCGCAGGATCCGTGGTTTGTCGTCGTCGGGAGCGCGGCGGTCGATGATGAAGGGACAACGTGGTTCGTCACCCGGACCCCCGTGGACGGGAACGTGCTGGCCCGCCTGACCGGCGACACCGTCCTCGTGAAGTACAAGAACGATTTGAATCCGACCGAGGGCCGGTTTACCGCGATGGTCGTCGATCGAAACGGCACCAAGTGGCTTGCGAACAGCGAGTGGTTTAACAAGGCAGCCTCGGGACTCTACTGGTTCAACGAACGGAAGGTTGTTCCCGGAACCGAATCCACCGCAGGATGGGGGCTCATGACCATCGCCGACGGCCTCCCCAACAACAACGTCCTTTCGCTCGCCGTGGACCTTGAGGGTCAGGTCTGTGTCGGTACCGACCTCGGGATGATGATCATCACGGATCCGCTCCTCCCCCGACAGCGAAGAGTCACCTCGTTTCCCCTGCGTGAGCAGGTCGTTCAGGCGATCGCGGTCGACGGCGTGAACAACAAGTGGGTCGGAACGAAAGAGGGCCTCTTTCTGGTCAATCAGGACGGGACACAGCTCCTGCAACAATTCACGGTTGCGTCCACTTCCGGGAAGCTTGTGGACAACGATATCCGCTCGCTGGCGATTGACGGAAAGCAGGGAATCCTGTATGCAGGGACGGAAAAGGGACTCTCCGCTCTGGGGATTGCGCCGGTTCAGACTGCGCGGACGGCCTCAACTCTCCACATCGCGCCGAATCCGTTCCTGATTCCCAGCGACCTACCGGTGGAGATCCGCACCCTGGTGCCGGAAAGCCAGATCAAGATTCTGTCTGTCGCGGGAGCGGTTGTGGCGGAGTTCCGGGCTCAGGGAGGAGGGCGTGCATTCTGGAACGGGAGGAACGACGCCGGCGCTCTGGTTGCCTCGGGCGTCTATTTCATTGTGGCCTCCGCGGAGAACGGAGACCAGATCGGCACCGGCAAGGTAACGGTGGTCAGGAGGTGAATCGGGAGACAGAAGAGCAGTACATCGCCTCAAGCGCGGCAGGCCTGCGGCCGGTTGGGGAGCAGTGGACGGCAGGAGTGAATCAGATCTTGCTTCAAGCAGGAGGGAGGTTGTCGACTTTGGAGAATCAGTACAAGGACGAGATTTACACGAAGCGCGTCCGTGCCGGAAAGAGAACGTACTTCTTCGACGTGAAGGCGACGAAGTCGGAGAAGGACTTCTACATCACGATCACGGAGAGCAAGAGGGTTGGAGAGGAAGACTATGAGAAGCACAAGATCTTCCTCTACAAAGAAGATTTTCAGAAGTTCGCCGAAGCGCTCGACGAGACCGTTCTGTACGTGCAGAGCCAGCTGCTGAATCACCCTGCGGCGGTTGTCACGGAAGAGAAGCACGACTAGTGTTCAGGCGGAGATTGCCTGAGACAGTCTCCGCAGAGCACTGAAGCGTACAGGCACGCTGTTTTCGTTGGAATTCGGCGTTCTCAACCCCAGATGCGCGGGGGCGAGGAGTTTTTTCCTTGACTCTCTTTCCCCTTCTGCCTATATTTTCAAGGTTTTTTTGACGAAAAGCGCCCCTTTTGGGTGATGGGGGAACTCCGGTGCGGTCATCCGGCCCCGCGGAGAGCAACGTGAGCGATTTGCGGATCAACATCTCGCGTCTTCCTGAGGGCCTGCACACGTTCCCTTTGCAGACGGATCCTGCGGCCATTGCGCTCGATGAGCGCTTCACCCGCGTCGTGACCGTGCAGGCGACTGTGGAGAAGACCGCTCGTCAGTTGGTCTTGACGGCGGAAATCTTGGCCGAGGGGGAATTCGTGTGCGACCGGTGCCTGGAGGGCTTCAAGCTTCCGCTCTCGGCTACCTACACGATCGCCTACTTGCAGGAACAGCGATCCGATGAGGAATTCAGCCGGGAGGAGGGGGAGCAGCAGGAAGTGCAGGTGATCAGCCCGGAGACCAACATGGTCGATCTGGGGGATGATGTCCGGCAGTATCTGCTGCTCGCCGTGCCGGCGAAGCTCCTGTGCCGGGAGTCGTGTGCAGGGTTGTGTCCCCGGTGCGGAGCGAACCTCAACCGGGAACAGTGCACCTGCGCCCAGGAGGAGACGGATCCCCGTTGGGAGGATCTGAAGAGGTTTGGCGAGAACTGACTTGCTCCGGCCTGCCGAGCGCCGGAGCTTCACATTTGACTGAACGAGGTAGCGCGTCATGCCCAATCCAAAACGCCGGCATTCCAAGAGCCGATCACGCAAGCGGAGAACTCACTACAAGGCCTCCGTTCCTTCAATCACCGAGTGCCCTCAGTGCCATGAGCAGAAACTGACCCATCGGGCCTGCCCCAACTGCGGTTACTACAACGGACGCTCCATCCTCGTGCCCAAGGAATCCTAGGCGGCACACCCGTCTCTGTTTATATCCCAATGGGATCAATCCCAAATCTGAGAATCGTGCTGGATGCGATGGGAGGGGATTTCGCACCTGTCAATGAAGTGGCGGGTGCCGTCGAAGCCCTTCGTTCCTACAACTCCGGTTTCGAAGTGATTCTTGTCGGGAAGGAGAATCTGCTGCAGGCCGAGGTGAGGAAGCACGGTCCGGCGGTTGAGGGAATCTCCATTGTGCACGCCGATGACGTGATCAGTATGGATGACAGTCCGACGGCTGCCGTGAAGCAGAAGAGGAATTCTTCGCTCTCGATCGGCATGACGCTGCATCGGGAGGGGAAGGCCGACGGGTTTGTCAGCGCTGGCAATACGGGAGCAGTGTTGTCGGCATCGACGTTGATTCTGGGACGGGTTGCAGGAGTCAGCCGACCGACGATCGGCGCCGTGTTTCCGTCCGAGCGAGGCCCCTGTGTGCTCCTCGACGCAGGGACGAACGTGGACTGCCGTGCTCAGCACCTGTACGAATTTGCCGTGATGGGGAGCATCTATGCTTCGCGCTACTATCACCGGGACCACCCGACGGTGGGGTTGCTGAATGTCGGCGAGGAGGAGTCCAAGGGAACTGCCCTGACGCAGGAGGCGTACCGGCTGTTGAAACAGAGCGGACTGAACTTCATCGGCAATATCGAGGGGAAGGATATCCTGAAGGGAAAAGCTGATGTTGTTGTGTGCGACGGGTTCGTCGGCAACATCGTTCTGAAGTTCGGCGAGAGCGTTCCAGCCTTTCTGAAGTCCCGTCTGCTGCAGTACGCCGGCAGGAGTTTCTGGAATCGCCTGCGGGTCGGTATGATGCGCGCGCCGCTCCGGGCATCCCTCAAGGACATGGACTACGAAGAGGTCGGGGGTGTCCCCGTTCTGGGTGTCAACGGCGTATCGATCATCGGGCACGGCCGTTCCACCCCCAAGGCGATCCGGAACATGATTCTCAAAGCTGTTGAAGTTGCGCGGGCAAACGTGAATCAGTCGATTGAAGAGGCACTCCGTTCCTCCTCGCCGGCTGTCGCCCGCGTTCAGGAACGATGATCGGTCGGACGAGCCACTGCACGTATGGCAAAGCACAGAGCAACGATTACTGCCGTCGGACACTATGCACCAGAAAAGGTGCTGACGAACGCCGAGCTTGAGAAAATGGTGGATACCACGGACGAGTGGATCCGCACGCGCACGGGAATTGTCGAGCGGCGCATCCTGGAGAACGGCGCGACCTCTGATATGTGTGTGAAAGCCGCGCGCCACGCCCTGGAACGCAGAGGAATGGATCCCAGGGATGTTCAGCTGATCATTGTTGCCACGGTGACGCCGGACATGTTCTTCCCCGCCACGGCGTGCCTGGTCCAGGATCAGATCGGGGCAAAGAATGCCTGGGGCTTCGACTATTCGGCCGCCTGTTCGGGATTTCTCTACGCGCTGGTCACGGGGGCGCAGTTTATCGAGAGCGGTGCCTACCGGAATGTGCTTGTGATCGGCGGCGACAAGATGAGCAGCATCGTCGACTATACCGACCGGAACACGTGTGTGCTCTTCGGCGATGCTGCCGGTGCCGTTCTGCTGGAGCCGACGAGTGATGAAGACTTCGGAGTGCTGGACCATCGGTTCTACTGCGACGGGTCGGGCGCGAAGTTTCTCTGCATGAGCGGGGGAGGAAGTCTCAATCCGCCAACGCACGAGACGGTCGACCGGAAGATGCACACGATCTACCAGGACGGAAAGGCTGTGTTCAAGGTCGCCGTGGTCGGGATGGCAGACGTTGCCGCGGAAATCATGGAGCGGAACGGCCTGAAGGGAGCGGATGTCGATTGGCTGGTTCCCCACCAGGCCAACCTCCGCATTATCGATGCGACGGCGGATCGAATGGGATTGGATCGTTCGAAGGTGATGATCAACATCGACCGCTACGGCAACACGACGGCGGCCACGATTCCCCTCTGTCTCTCGGAATGGTGGGAATCGGCAAAACTGCGGCGCGGGCACCGCGTGGTACTGGCCAGTTTCGGTGCAGGATACACGTGGGGAGCGGCGCTCCTGCGCTGGTCCGTGCCGGCACCGGGGGAGAAGGCCTGAGCGGTGGGTGCGGCGGCTTTGGTGTTTCCGGGACAGGGGTCGCAGTACGTTGGGATGGGCAGGGATCTCGTGGAGGGGAGCCCCGAGGCGCGTGAGTTGTTCGACAGGGCGGATCAGATTCTTGGATTCCCGCTGAGTCGGCTTTGCCTGGAGGGCCCGGAAGAGGACCTCCGGCAGACCATGAACACGCAGCCGGCGATCTTCCTTCACAGCATGGTGCTGGCGCGTTTGTTGCAGAACGTCGATGCGCAGATGGCGGCGGGCCATTCGCTCGGCGAGTATGCGGCCCTGGTGTGGAGCGGCGCGCTCTCCTTTGACGACGGCCTGCGGCTTGTCCGCCTGCGCGGAGAGTTGATGCAACAGGCCGGTGCGGAGCAACCCGGCACCATGGCTGCCGTCATCGGTCTGAATTCGGAGAGTGTCGAGGCAGTATGTTCCGAAGCGTCCGCCGAAGGTGTCGTGCAGGCGGCGAACTTCAACTCCCCCGGCCAGGTGGTTGTATCGGGTTCCCGTGCCGGTGTGCGTCGGGCAATGGAACTTGCGCGGCAACGGGGAGCCCGTCTGACCAAAGAGCTCCCGGTGAGCGGAGCGTTCCATTCGCCCCTCATGGCCTCGGCACGAGAGGGTCTCGCTCAGGCGTTGGAGCGTGTCAGCATCCGGAAGGCGCGGGTACCGGTCTATGCCAATGTCACGGCGGAGCCGGTGCAGGACTCGGAGCAGATACGGGATCTCCTCGTCCGGCAGCTTACGAGCCCCGTCCGCTGGCAAGAAACAGTGCAGAACATGCGACGGGATGGGGCGACGGTGTTCATAGAGATCGGTCCTGGGAATGTCCTGCAGGGGCTGGTGAGGCGCATCGTTCCGGATGCGGAGGTCCGCGGTGTTGAGAAGCTGGTTGATGTTGCCCGATGAAGGAATGACGGCGTGGGTCAGCTTGAGCATATGGTGGCGCTGGTGACGGGAGGTTCCCGCGGCATCGGCAAGGCGATCGTCCTGGCCTTTGCCCGGGAGGGGGCGGATGTGGTGTTCACCTACAAGAGCTCGTCGGCGGCGTCTGAGGAGCTGGCGGGGCAGGTGCGTGCTCTTGGCCGCAGAGCGATGGCGCTGCAGTCGGACGCCAGCCAGTTTGCCGAGGCATCGCGGGTCGTGGATGCAACGGTGAAAGAATTCGGCCGTCTCGATATTCTGGTCAACAATGCCGGCATCACACGGGACACGCTCCTGATGCGGATGAGTGAAGACGATTGGGATCAAGTGCTCAGTACGAATCTGAAGAGTGCCTTCAGCTTCTCGAAGGCAGCCAGTCGGCCGATGATGAGTCAGCGATCGGGGGTGATCATCAACATCTCCTCGATTGCCGGCCTCGTGGGGAACCCCGGACAGGCGAACTACGCTGCGGCCAAGGCGGGCCTCATCGGGCTGTCCAAAACCCTGGCGAAGGAGCTTTCGGGACGAAATATTCGTGTGAACGCCGTGGCCCCCGGCTTCGTGGAGACAGACATGACGCAGAAGCTCACCGCACAGCAGCGGGATGCTCTCCTCTCGCTTGTTCCGCTCAAGCGGACGGCGCGGCCGGAGGAGATCGCTGAAGCGGTGGTCTTCCTTGCCTCTCCGGCGGCCGGCTACATCACCGGACAGGTGCTCTGCGTTGACGGCGGACTCGCAATGTAGTGATCTCGTGAACCATCCAATTCCACTATTCATCTGAAAGGAGCATTCCCATGGCAGACGTTGATGCGAAGGTGAAAGAGATTATCGTCTCGAAGCTCGGCGTCGATGAGGCGCAGATTACGCCCGAGGCGTCGTTCACCAATGATCTGGGTGCCGACTCTCTGGATACGGTCGAGCTGGTGATGGAGTTCGAAAAAGCGTTCAATCTTCAGATCCCCGACGAAGACGCGGAGAAGATCTCCACGGTCGGGGACGCGATCAACTACCTGAAATCCAAAGTCGCCTGACGAGCATGATCGCTGGCGGCGTCAGCAGCGACGCCGTCTCTGCGGCAGCTCGCGTGGTGCGGTGAAGGTGCCGGGTCCGCAGTGTCTGTCGCTGAGCGGAAGCGGCGATCAGTCCATCACTGAGAATACACAGGGCCATGGGATTCAACGGACAGCGCCGGAGAGTTGTGGTCACGGGAATGGGTGCTATCACCCCTGTCGGGCTCAGCGTTTCCGACTACTGGGAGGCGTTGCTGCGCGGCACCAGCGGTGTGGGGCCCATCACGCACTTCGACGCGTCGAAGTACGAGACGAGGTTTGCGGCGGAGGTGAAGGGCTTCGATGCCATGAAGCACATGGATCGGAAGCTGGCGCAGAGGACCGACTTGTTCACGCAGTACGCCCTCGTGGCGGCCGAGATGGCGTTGCAGGATGCGCAGCTGGATCTGCAGACCATCGACCGTGAACGGGCAGGAGTGATTGTCGGTTCCGGTATTGGGGGAATGTGGACGTACCACCGCCAGCAGCAATCGCTCTTTGAGTCCGGCGGGCCGCGACACATCAGTCCCTTCTTCATCCCGATGATGATCGCCGACATCGCTCCCGGTCGGATCTCCATGCAGTACGGGCTGAAGGGTCCGAACTACGCCACGACGTCGGCGTGTGCAACATCCGCGCATGCCATTGGCGACGCTTTCATTCTGATTCAGCGCGGCGATGCGGACCTGATGCTGACGGGAGGTTCCGAGGCCGCCATCACACCGATGGGCATCGGCGGGTTCAACGCCATGAAGGCGATGTCGACACGCAATGACGCGCCGCAGAAGGCCAGCCGGCCGTTTGACCTGCATCGGGACGGGTTTGTGATGGGAGAGGGAGCCGGCATTCTGGTGCTCGAAGTGTTGGAGCACGCGCTGGCGCGGGGTGCTCGCGTGTACGCTGAGGTGGCAGGAATCGGCTTCACCGCCGATGCGCATCATATCACGGAACCGGCTCCCGGGGGGGAAGGAGCTGTGAGGGCCATGCGGGCAGCTCTCCGCGATGCCGGTCTGCAGCCGGAGGATGTGCAGTACATCAACACGCACGGGACCTCGACCCCCGTCGGCGACCGGCAGGAGACCGCTGCCATCAAGACAGTCTTCGGGGAGCACGCCCGGAGACTGGCGGTCAATTCCACAAAGTCCATGATCGGACACCTGCTGGGTGCGGCGGGGGCGGTCGAATCCATTGCCACCGTGCTCTCCATCGTCCACGGCAAAGTGCACCCGACGATCAATCTCGAGACCCCCGACCCCGAATGCGATCTCGACTACGTTCCGGATGGACCCAGGGAGATGGACATCCGGGCGGCAATTACGAACGCGTTCGGGTTCGGTGGTCACAATGCATCGATTCTCTTTCGGAAGTTCGCCGGCTAGGCGAGACGCCGGCTGAGTGTGCCGGCGAGAGGGTGCTTGTGGTTCACCTGCTGAGGAAAGCGTGGTCTGCAGTTGTCGGCGCGGTCCGCTCCGGCCGTTCCAGGAAGGAGTGGGATGCTCTGGCAGCTGAGAGGAACTTCGACCGGAAGCGTTTCGCTTCACGGCTTCGCTATCACCCCCGCCACTGGGACCTCTTCTTCGAGGCACTCTTACACCGATCCCTTCTTCCCCGCATCGACGCCCGTGCAATGTCGAACGAGCGCCTCGAATTCCTCGGCGACGCCGTGCTCGGCTTCCTCGTTGCCGACTACCTGCACCGGCTCCATCCGGGAATGGAAGAGGGCGACTTGACCAAACTGCGGTCCCGGCTGGTCAACCGCAGGATTCTGGCGCAGCGGGCACGCACCATGGAGCTCGAGAACTTTCTCTTCGTGAGTCCCAGCGCCCGGGAGGCGCTGCAGCGTGGCTCAGAATCGATTCTCTCCGATGCCTTCGAGGCGCTGGTGGGTGCTGTGTACCGCGACGGTGGCATCTCGGCTGCCCGCACGTTCGTCTATGAACATCTGCTGTCCCCTGAGCAGGTCATGAACGGAGCGATGTCGGACGACAACTACAAGAGCGCCCTCCTCGAGCTTTCGCAGCGCCACGCGCGTGGCGTTCCCCGGTACGAAACCGTGGGGGAGGAGGGACCCGACCATGACCGGCGATTCACCGTCCGTGTCTACCTCGGGACGCACTGTCTGGGCCAGGGCGCCGGGAGGAGCAAGAAAGAAGCGGAGCAGGCGGCAGCATTCCAGGGATTTCGCCGGCTGCAACAGGAACTCGCACCACACGGAAAGACACAACAGCCATGACGTCACTTCCTCAACTTCCCCCCGATTTTGAACAGCGCCACATGGGTCCGCGTCCCTCCGACGTCGTTGTCATGCTGAAGAGCATCGGCGTGGAGACGATCGACGAGCTGATCGATCGGACGGTTCCCTCTGCCATCCGCCTCGAGCGTCCGCTGCAGCTTCCTCCGCCGATGAGCGAACGGGATTTCACCGAGCACATCCGTGAACTGGGTGCGCACAACACTCTGTGTCGCTCGTACCTCGGACAGGGATACTACGACTGCATCACCCCTGCGATCATCCAGCGTACCATTCTGGAGAATCCGGGGTGGTATACCCAGTACACGCCGTACCAGCCCGAGATTTCGCAGGGACGACTCGAAGCGCTCCTCAATTACCAGACGATGGTTGCAGACCTGACGGGACTCGAAGTCGCGAACGCCTCCCTCCTGGACGAAGGCACCTCGGCGGCTGAAGCCATGGCGATGCTGCACGGTCTGGCGAATCGCGCCGGCGAAGGTCCTGCCCGGAATACGTTCTTCGTGTCAAAGGAATGCTTTGCCCAGACGATCGAGGTGCTTCGTTCCCGCGCCGTCCCGCTGGGTATCACCATCGTCGTCGGTGACCATACCTCGGCGGCGCTGGATGCCGGCATCTTCGGTGCTCTGCTGCAGTATCCCGGCGAGCGCGGTGCGCTTCATGACTACCGTTCGTTCATCCGACGCGCGCACGAGGCGGGCGTCCTTGTCGTCATGGCAGCCGACCTCCTGAGTCTGTCTCTTCTGACGCCTCCCGGTGAACTGGGGGCCGACGTGGCCGTCGGAAGCGCTCAACGTTTCGGCATTCCGATGGGGTACGGCGGGCCGCATGCCGGCTACTTTGCCACGAGAATGGAGTTTATCCGCTTCATGCCCGGACGCATCATCGGTGTGTCGATCGATGCTCAGAACCAGCGGGCGTACCGGATGACGCTCCAGACGCGGGAGCAGCACATCAAGCGCGAGAAGGCGACGTCCAACATCTGTACAGCGCAGGCACTGCTGGCCATCATGGCCGGCATGTATGCCGTGTACCATGGTCCGGAGGGATTGCGCGCCATTGCGGAACGCGTGCATCGCTCCGCGCAACTACTCGCCCTTCTGGTGGAACGCCTCGGATACCGGCAGCGGAATGCTCTCTTCTTTGATACTCTCCTGATCGACGCAGGTGATGCGCAGACGGTGGATCGCATCCGATTTCATGCGGAAGAGCGGAGGTGCAACCTGCGGTACATCGATGAGCGGACGGTGGGCATTTCGCTGGATGAAACAACAAGCCTGGCGGACGTGCGCGTGCTGGAAGAGATCTTTGCCCTTGCCGCCGGCAAGGAGCCCTCGGCAGGAGACATCCGGACGCTCGTTCGGGACATCGATGTCTCGTATCCGGAACCGTTTCGCCGCACGACGCCGTACCTCGAGCATCCGGTCTTTCACTCCTATCGTTCGGAAACCCAGCTGCTCAGGTACATCAAGACGCTGGAGCTGAAGGACCTTTCTCTCACGCAGTCGATGATTCCCCTCGGTTCGTGCACCATGAAGCTGAATCCGACAACGAGCCTGCTCCCGGTCACCATGCCCGAATTTGCGCGTCTCCATCCCTTTGTTCCGGCGTCGCAAGCCGCGGGATATCAGGAAGTGCTGCGTGAACTCGAGAAGTACCTCTGTGAGATCACCGGCTTCTCTGCCGCGTCCTTCCAGCCGAATTCCGGAGCTCAGGGCGAATTCACCGGCTTGTCCGTCATCCGCGCGTATCATGCCGACCGCGGCGACCAGCATCGAACCGTCGCGCTCATTCCGTCATCAGCGCACGGGACGAATCCCGCGAGTGCCGTCATGGCGGGCTATGAGGTCGTGGTCGTGAAGTGCGACGAGCAGGGAAATATTGATGTGGCGGACCTGCGGTCGAAAGCCGAAGAGCACCGGGATCGCCTCGGGGCACTGATGGTGACGTATCCGTCCACGCACGGTGTGTTCGAGGAGCAGATCCGCGAAATCTGCGCGATCGTGCACGCGTGCGGCGGTCAGGTCTACATGGATGGTGCGAACATGAATGCGCAGGTCGGACTGACAAGTCCGGCGAGGATCGGAGCGGATGTCTGTCACCTCAATCTGCACAAGACGTTCAGCATTCCGCACGGCGGTGGCGGCCCGGGGATGGGTCCGATCTGTGCAGCGGAGCATCTCGCCCCGTTTCTCCCCACTCACCCGGTTGTGCCTGTGGGGGGAGCCAAGGGAATCCACGCCGTGGCATCTGCTCCCTGGGGGAGCGCAAGCATTTTGCTGATCTCGTATGCCTACATCCGGATGCTGGGACCGGAGGGGGTCACCAATGCCACGAAGTATGCCATTCTCAACGCGAACTACCTGAAGAGCCGACTGAAACCGCACTATCCCGTGCTCTACGAGGGTGCGCATGGTACGGTCGCTCATGAATTCATTCTCAACACGCGGGGGCTGAAGCAGTTTGGCATCGAGGTCGAGGACATTGCCAAGCGACTGATGGACTACGGCTTCCACGCCCCGACCGTGTCGTTTCCCGTCCCGGGTACGCTGATGATCGAGCCGACGGAGAGTGAACCGAAGGAAGAACTCGATCGCTTCATCGAGGCCATGACGGCGATTCGACGCGAGATCCGCGAAATTGAAAACGGCACGGCCGATCCGAAGGACAACGTGCTGCACAACGCTCCGCACACGGCTCAGCACATCGCCGACGACGACTGGAACCATCCTTACAGCCGTTCCAACGCCGCGTTTCCGGTTGACTCTCTGCGGAGGAACAAGTTCTGGCCAGCCGTCGGGCGGATCAACAACACCTACGGTGATCGGCATGTCGTGTGCACATGCCCTCCCGTTGAGGCCTACGCCGGGCCGACGGGATCGCGATAGGAATCAGCGCATGCCAGACTTCGATGATGCAGCACTGCGTGCGATTCTGAGGGAAACGCGAACCATCGCCCTGGTTGGCGCTTCCATCAATCCCGAGCGCGAGAGCAACGTCATCATGAAGTATTTGATGAACGCAGGGTACCGTGTCGTGCCTGTGAATCCGTCCTACACGCAGGTCCTGCGCCAGCGGTGTTTTCCTGCAGTTCGGGCGATCGGTGAGCCGGTCGATCTCGTCAATGTCTTTCGCCGATCAGAAGCCGTTCCCGCGGTTCTCGAGGACGCGGCGGCTTCGGGTGTGCGAACAGTCTGGCTGCAGCTCGGTGTCCGTCATGCTGCGGCCGAAGCGGCGGCCAGAAAACAAGGACTGAACGTCGTCGTGAATCGGTGTATCGCGATTGAACATCAGCGGCTGATGACGTAGAAGGGTGCGTCTTGGGAGGGTCTGCCCCTTTCCTGTCCGGGAGGGGGTTTTGCGTTCTCAGGAAGAGCGGAGCAGGATGCGAAGCAAAGAACACATCTGGCGACTGTGGGTACTTCTGCCGGTGGTGGTCCCGGCCGGCCTCTCCGCGGCCGGCGAACTGCCCGATAGCACAGCTCTGGTGGAGCGCATCATCGTTGTCGGGAATGAATTGACCAAGAGCGAAATCATTCTGCGGGAGATGTCGACGCGGGTGGGTGAGCCGCTCGTCCTGGAGCTGCTCGACCATGACCGGGACCGTATCTACAGTCTGCAGTTGTTCAACCGTGTGGAAATCGACCACTACTTCGTCGGAACGAAGGCGACGGTCGTGGTGAATGTCCACGAGCGATGGTACGTCTTTCCCTTTCCGGTTCTGGGCTTCAAGTACCACAGTCTGAAGAACCTGTACTACGGTGCCGGGATGACGCATCAGAACTTCCGTGGCCGCAACGAGAAGATTACGATATCATTTGCCCTGGGGTTCGACCGGTGGTTCGAAGTCTCGTACTCCAATCCCAAGATCACCGAAGACGACCATTTCTTTGCTGTCTCCTTCAATGCCTCGCGCCTTCAGAACCTGAGGCCGGACATCGGCCTGTACCACCGTCAGCGTTTCAGCGGATCGCTCACGTTCGGGAGGCGTTTTGGACTCTACCAGGCGCTCCTGGGGTGGATCGGTTACGACTTCTGGAAGGTGCCGAGGGATCTGCCGTCCGGGACACTCTCGCCGGATGGCAAGGATCAGTTTCCGGCGGTGGGGGTAAGCTACACCCTGGACACGCGGGACTTGCGCGAGTACGCATCGCGGGGTACCTACGCGACGGTATTTGCTGCCAAGCACGGCCTCCGGAAGATGAGCGTCGACTATTTCCGCTATGGTTTCAGTGCGAAGAGATTTCAGCCGATTGGTGAAACCGTCGTGCTGGCGGTCCGCTCCCACGCCTCGTTTGTCGGCGGAGGTCTGGTGCCCCCCTATCGGTACTCGTATTTCGGGTATGAGGAGAGGATTCGGGGCAGGTTCCGGACGGTTGAAGAAGGAGAACACCTCGTCGGAGGGAATCTCGAAATCAGGATTCCTCTGCTGAGGCCCATGTACATTGAACTTCCCTACGATTTCATACCGGAATTCAGTGTCTGGCGCTTCGGGGTGAACGCTGCCGTGTTTGCAGATGCGGGAAAGACGTGGTATCGTACTGAGCAATTCGCCGATCGGCGGTGGCTATCGGGTGTCGGGATGGGTATCCATTTCCTCCTCCCGTACAGCATTGTCGCGCGGGCAGAGTGGGCTGTAGCCCCCCGAGGTCGCGGAGAGTTGATTCTGGATCTGGGTGCGTCGTTCTGAACCGAGAGGTTTTCTATACGGAGACGGATACCGTCGGCAGCGAGACGCTGGTTCTCCGGGGTGACGAGCTCAAGCATGTGTCCCGTGTCCTCCGCAAAAGTCCCGGCGATCGTATCCTTGTGACCGACGGAAGAGGCCGGATGTTCGACTGTCTCGTGACGTCAGTGGGGCGGAGCGAGGCCGTCTGCCGAATTGAGGGGGTGCGCGAGAACGTTGGCGAACCCACGGTCAGCGTGACGCTGGCGCTGTCGCTTCTCAAGAACCCGGCGCGGTTCGATGTGGCCGTCGAGAAAGTGACGGAGCTGGGAGTTCGCACCATCGTTCCGATCATCTGCGAGCGGACGGTGGGACGGCGGCCGCGCATGGATCGGCTCGCGGGGATCGCCCTGGCAGCGATGAAGCAGAGTGGACGCTGTGTGCTTCCCGAGATCGCACCGTCGGCCTCCTTTCGGGAGCTTGTGACGTCGGCCGGGACGCACGGTCTGAGACTCCTGCCGCATGAGAAAGCCGGTTCGGAGGAGTTCATCGACTCTGTGATCGCTCGGCATCAGGACGCGGCATCCGTGGTGGTTGCCATCGGGCCGGAGGGGGGATTCACGGAGGAGGAGGTGTCGGAGGCGACGGCCGCCGGATTCATGGTGGTTTCGCTGGGTCCGCGGCGCTTGAGGGCGGAGACTGCAGCCATCCGCGCTGTCAGCTATATTGTTGGTCGGGAATAACCGTAGTCTCTCTGTTCACGATTCTTGAGGCGTCACTGTGCGTATCATCATTGTTGGGGCGGGCGAGGTCGGATTTCATCTCGCCAAGATTCTCTCCGGAGAACAACATGACATTGTCGTCATCGACAAGAATCCGTCGAACCTCGAGCGCGTGAACGAATCGCTGGATGTCATGACGCTGGAGGGAAACGGCAGCCACGCGGCCATCCTGGAACAGGCAGGAACCGCTGACGCCGATATCCTGATCGCAGTGACGTCGAGCGACGAGGTCAATTTTGCCTCCTGTGTCATCGCCCACCGGCTCGGAGCCAGAAAGAAGATCGTCCGGATCAATGATCCGGATTTCCTGTTGCCGCAGTCTTCGGTGAAGGCGGAGGATTTCGGAATCGATCTTGTCGTCTCCCCCGAATGGTTGGCGGCGCAGGAGATCGTCCGGCTGATCCGCCGTTCGGCGGCCACGGAAGTGCTCGAGTTTGCTGACGGCAAGATCCAGCTCATCGGTCTCCGCCTGGATCAGGACAGCCCGCTGATCAACAGACCGCTGGCTCAGGTAGTGGCGGGATACGACGATGTGCCCTTCCGCGCGGTCGCCATCATCCGGGGATTGAGCACGATCATCCCGACCGGAAAGGACGTCTTCAAGAAGGGGGATCAGGTCTTCGTCATTTCCAAGACGGAGATGGTACCGGAGATGCTGAAGCTGTCCGGAAAAGAGTCGGTGAAATTCGAAAACATCATGATCCTGGGCGGTGGGGAGATCGGCAGACTGGTGGCTGAGGAGCTGGAGGGAGAACTCTCCGTCAAGCTGATCGAATCGAGCAAGGAAACGTCCGCGAAGCTGGCGGACGTGTTGCAGAAGACCATGGTGATCCAGGGAGAGGGGAAGGATCTCGATCTGCTGGCGACCGAGGGGATCATGGACATGGATGCGTACGTTGCGGTCACGAAGGACGAGGAAGACAACATCATCTCGTGCCTCATGGCGAAGCATCTGAAAGTGAAGAAGGCGATCGCCCATGTCGAGAAGCTCGACTACATTCCGCTGGCGAACACCATCGGTATCGACGCCCTCGTCAACAAGAAACTCTCGGCGGCGACGGCGATCCTCAAGTTCGTGCGCAAGGGCGAGATCGTCTCCGTGGCCACGCTCCACGGCGTTGAGGCAGAGGTGATCGAGCTGGTGGCGCGCAAGGACTCCGCCGTTACAAAGAAACCGCTCAAGGATCTCAAGTTCCCGGAAGGGGCCATCATCGGCTGTGTCATCCACAACGGCACGGTGACAATCCCTGTCGGAACGACCAAGATCAGAGCTGAGGACAGAGTCGTGGTCTTTTCGCTCCCCAAGGCAATCAAAGATGTAGAGAAATTCTTCAGCTGATCCCATGCATCCGAAAGCAATCCTGTCGGTCCTCGGTTTCCTGCTCGTTGCCCTGGGAGGGCTCATGACGCTGGCAGTGGGGGTTGCTCTGATTTCCGGGACACCTGATGCCGGAGACCTGGCACTGACCTCCGGCGTCACGATGGCCGCGGGTCTCGGGCTCTGGCTGCCGCTCCGAATCCATACCGCCGAGCTTGGTGCCAGGGACGGATTCGTCATCGTTTCGCTGGGGTGGATTGTGGCCTCGCTGTTCGGTTGCCTTCCCTTTGTCCTCTCGGGATCCATTCCTGCATGGACGGACGCCTACTTTGAGACGATGTCGGGCTTCACCACGACCGGTGCGAGCATCTTGACCGACATCGAAGCACTGCCGGCCGGTCTCCTCTTCTGGCGGTCGCTCACGCAGTGGATCGGCGGGCTGGGAATCATCCTGCTTTCGGTCGCGATTCTCCCTCTCCTCGGCGTCGGCGGCATGCAGTTGTTTCAGGCGGAAGTGCCGGGCGTCACGGTGGAAAAACTGACTCCCCGCATCGGCCAGACGGCTCGCATCCTCTGGTTGGTGTACGTGCTGATGACAGCGGTGCAGGCGGTCCTGCTGACGACAGGGGGAATGTCGGTGTTCGATGCCGTGTGCCATTCGTTCAGCACCGTCTCCACAGGGGGGTTTTCGACGAAGAACGCGAGCATTGCAGCGTTCGCTTCCCCCTATGTCGAAACCGTGATTCTCGTCTTCATGTTCCTGGCAGGTGCGAGTTTCACCCTTCACTACAAGGCGCTGCGCGGAAAGGTGGGTGCGTACCTGCGGGACAACGAGTTTGTGTTCTACTGCGGGATGCTCATGGTGGTCATCCCTCTCGTGTATGCGGGCATTCCGCAGACGGGCTCCAACGGGGTTCTGCAGGATGTGCGCGCGGCGGCTTTCCAGGTCGTGTCGATCGTCACAACGACAGGCTTCGCCACGGCCGACTACGAACGGTGGGCCGTTGCCGCCCAGATCATTCTGCTCGTGATGATGCTGACAGGAGCATGTGCGGGCTCAACCGCCGGAGGCATCAAACTCGTGCGGATCACACTTCTTCTGAAGACTGGCTGGAATCAGATGAAGTTGCTCGTTCATCCGCGGGCTGTTTTTCCCGTACGCCACAACGGGAGGAGCGTTGAGACGGAGATCATCGTCGATGTCATGGCCTTCTTTGTGCTGTTCATGACCGTCTTTGTGCTCGCGACCATCGTTCTCGCCGCGCTGGGTCTGGATTTCCTGACCGCGGTCGGCGCGGTAGCCGCTTCTCTCGGGAACATCGGCCCCGGCCTCGGCAGTGTGGGTCCTGTGGATAACTATGCCCATCTCTCTGTGGGTGCCAAATGGGTGCTTTCGTTCTGCATGTTGGTTGGAAGACTCGAGTTGTTTACGGTTCTCATACTGTTCACGCCAGCGTTCTGGAAGCGGTGAGCGGGAACCGGTGGCGGCCACGACTCCAGGTCCGCGACGATGCGCTTCTCTTCGATCTCTTCGCTCCTTGATGTCCTCCTGGCAGGGAGTGGAGTTGCCATGCTGTCAGCTCTTCCGTTCTCCCTCTCCTGCGGAGGGAGCGATGGCCCTCTTCGTTCTCTCCGTGAAACCTCTCGAGCGGGGTGACCTCCGTCCGAAAGAAGGGTTCTTGCTCGTTTCTCTCGTCTGGATCCTCGTCCCGTTGTTCGGTTGCCTTCCCTACGTCCTGAGCGGTGCGATCCCCTCATCCACGGATGCCTACTTCGAAAGCCTCTTGGGGTTCACGACGACAGGTGCCTCCATCCTCGTGGATGTCGAGAGTTTTCCGCGAGGTTCTTCTTCTGGAGGGCAGTGACCCACTGGCTCCGGGGCATAGGGATCATCGTCCTGGCGTTGGCGATCCGTCCGCTGCTCGGCATCAGCGGGATGC
>CAYXMK010000002.1:31815-42563 GCA_964465905.1 uncultured Ignavibacteriaceae bacterium
GGGGGTCTATCTCTTCCCGGGAGGATGTGCGGGACCCACATCGGAGGGAATGAAACAGCTGAGGGTCTTGCTGTCACTGAAAGGTATCGGCTGTTCGATCCGCAGGATGCTTCATCCAAACGCTGAGAGCCGCGTTCGGCTCAACGGCAATCCCGTTGCCTTCGAATCCCTCAGCTCCATCGGAGGTTTCGTTGCTCTGTATCTGACCATCTCGGGACTCGCCAGGTTCGCACTGGTGGCTCTAGGCATCGATCCTGTCGCGTCGTCTTCCGGCGCAGCAACCTGCATGGCTGGCTGCGGTCCGGGTCTCGCCGCGGTCGGACCGATGAGCACCTATGCCCATCTTCCAGACGCCGCCAAGTGGATTCTGGGGGATGCATGCTGCTCGGGAGGCTGGAGATCTCTCCGTTGCTCGTTCTGTTTCATCGGAGTTTCTGGAAAGCATAGGCTTGCCACGATCTTCTACCGGACTGCGCTCTCCACGCGGATCACAGTGTCGAGGCACGTCCGTTCCACGGCCGATTGGATTTCCTGGACCTCCTCCTTCGTCTGCTGAACAAATCCCCCCTCCTGCAGGGAGGCAAGGTTGATGTACACATTCAGCGCCGCTCCGGCACAGGCCGTCTGTATCAGGAGCGCGGCGACCCCTGCATCGGAAATTGAATTCACGTTTCCTTTCTCGGCGACCACGCGGGCGAGTTGAGCGGCCCTGCTGCACAGCTGCATCACTTCGAGCGGCACCGCTGTGGCCCGTTTCGTTGCCGTCTGGATCGCCTCGGCGCGATCCTTCTTTTCTGCTTCGCTCTCCCTCGGTAGTCCGTACGCCGTCATCACGCCGTTGAAGGCCTCGGTGTCCTTCTCCACCAGTTCTTCCAGCCTGGCTCGTACTTCTTCCGCCTGAGCCAGCACGCCTTCCATCTCACTCTGTACGGCCGCGTACTTCTTCTTTCCGATCGTCAGACGGCAGACCATCGACGTAAGGGCTGCGCCCAGGGCTCCTGCCAAAGCGGCAACACTTCCGCCTCCCGGCGCCGGCCGGTCAGAAGCGACGTGTTCGAGGAATTCGTGGACAGAAGACGACATCAGCATGGCGGACTCCGAAAGAATGGTGATGGGTTCCGTGTGCGCGATCAGCGGATGGGGGCGTCCGGCCGGATCGACAAGGATACTTCCCTAGATCAAATACTCAATGACCTTCTTGCCGGGATCGAACGGCTCCAGTTGGCTGAGGCCGAGGCGCTGTACCGCAAGCGTCACAAGCTGTTCTTCGGAGAGGGAGGGCGCAGATTCTCCTGCGTAGTTCCGCCCCGCGGCGAGCAGGGCGTCCAGCGGAACGAGGCCGACGATCTCACTGCCGGTGGCCTCCAGGCCGAGGGTACGGGCTTGCGATCGGACCTCTTCAAAGGCGGTATGGGGTGGTGTAATTTCAAAATCCACCAGATTGATGGATACCTGCGCGATCTGGTGCCGTTCGAGGAGAACCCCCATGGCCTTCACGGCCTTCAGCGTCCCCGGGACCTTCACGGGTTGGCCTTGTTCGTCGCGGACGGTGTTTCCCCGGTCGTCCTTGAGCACCCGTCCGCTCTCTCGAATGCGGAGAGCAATCTCGTGAGCCGCTGCCACATCCGGCGTGTTGAGATTAACATTGTAGGCGATGAGCACCTTGCGTGCCCCCGTAATGACGGCTCCGGAGCGCGGATTGAATGTCGCGGGGCCCTCGTCGGGCTTCCAGGAGGGATTCTGCAGTTTCTGGGGCAATCCCTCGTACTCCCCTTTGCGAACGTCGGCAAGGTTTCGTCGCTGCGGCGACGTTGCCGCGGCCTCATAGAAGTACACCGGCAGGTTGTGCTCTGCCGCCACCGTCCGGCCAAATCGATGGGACAGGTCTGCACAGTCCTGCATCGTGACTCCCCGAATCGGGATGAAGGGCACGACATCCACGGCTCCGAGTCTTGGATGTTCACCGGAATGTCCTCGCATGTCGATTTCGGCGAGGGCAGTGCGTGTGAGCACGAGGGCGCCCTGCAACACATCGTCCGGCGGCCCGACAAACGTGATGACCGTCCGGTTGTAATCCTTGTCGGGCTCGATGCCGAGGAGTCGGATGCCGCTGACCGATGCGAGCTGGCCGGCGATTCGATCGAGGACCTCCATCCGTCGGCCTTCGCTGATGTTGGGAACGCACTCGACGAGCCGGCGGCTTGTCCCGCGTTCACCATGCTGATCAGAATTCAAGGAGCACTCCGTGTTTGATGACATGTGCAGCGTGATTCACGCCGAATTCGTAGGCAAGTGAGCGGTAGTCGGGAACCTCGCAGAGAACGAGATCGGCTTCCTTCCCGGGTTCGATGCTCCCCACGCGGTCGGCGAGGGCAAGGGCGGCGGCCGCGTTCAGCGTGGATGCCGTGATGGCCTCCTCCGGTGTCATCCCCATCTGCGTGCAGGCGATCGTCATCATCAGGGGCATATTGAAGGACATGCACGAGCCGGGATTGAAATCGGATGCGAGCGCCACGGGGACGCCGGCGTCGAGAAGACGGCGGGCAGGGGCAGGTGGATGGTTGAGGAAGAAGGAGACGCCCGGCAGGAGGGTTGCCACAACACCGCCTTCCTTCAGGGCCCGGATTCCCTCATCGTTGATGTGTTCGAGGTGGTCGGCGGACACCGCCCGGAGTTCCCCTGCCAGCAACGATCCCCCGGATGGGGCCAGCTCATCGGCATGGACCTTGAGACGCAGTCCCACGGCAGAAGCCGCGCTGAGGATCCGGCGCGATTGGGCGGGTGTGAAGTATCCCCGTTCACAGAACACGTCACAGAACTGTGCCAGCCGCCGTCTCGCAACGAGGGGAAGCAGGCGGTTGCAGATCAGATCGACATACGCATCCGGATCCGAACGGTACTCGGGGGGAACAGCGTGGGCGCCGAGAAAGGTCGGAACGACGGTGGCGAGGTGCTCCTCGGAAAGCTCGCGGATGACCTCGAGCATCTTAAGCTCATCCGGCTCACTCAGGCCGTAGCCCGTCTTGATCTCGACGGTTGTCGTCCCGTGCCGCAACATGCGATCCAGTCGCTGCTTTGCCAGCTTCTTCAATTCGCGCTTCGTGGCAGAGCGGGTGGCGGCCACCGTGCTCAGGATGCCTCCACCGCGCTCAGCGATTTGCTGATAGGTCATTCCTTCCGCGCGCAGGGCAAATTCCTCCTCCCGTGATCCGGCAAAGACGAGATGCGTGTGTGAATCCACGAACCCCGGAATGGCTACGTAGGTGGAACAGTCCATGCGATGAATATCAGCCGGCACCGGGGGGAGGGTGGAGCTGGAGGGACCGACCCATCGGATGATCCCTTCCTCAATGAAGACCGTGGCGTCTTGCAGGATGCCGAGGTCCTTCATGGAAGTTCCGGTTTTCGTCTGGGCCCCGTGGGCTGACACCGTTACCAGTTGCCGGATATGTTCAAGGAGAAGCATCGCTGTTAGGGGGAGAGGATTCGAGAACAGGGTTGGCGATCGTTTCACGCATTTGTCCCATCTTCATTCTGGTAACCGTCGCATGCCAGCACCGGCAGCTTGGGGTACCTGGCAAAGCGCCGGTCGTACGTCGAACGATCGCACCGAACGAACGTTGATCCGCGTGCGCTCGTCACGATTCGGGCATGGGAACATGAATCGCAGAGTCCCGCAGCTCTGTCGGCAGTTCGCTTCACGGCGACGTTTTCCTGCGGAACATGTCGACGGCGGCCCGGACGGAGGCCAGTGCGCGGTCGTACGCCTGCGTAAACTCCGGAAGCAGTGAGCGCACACGCTCAGGATCTCCCTGCACTGCAGCATCCTCCATGCGGGCCGCGACGGAGCCGAGCGGCTCCAGGCCGAAGTTTCTGCTGCTCCCCTTCAGGGAGTGAGCGTGGAGCTCAATGTCCTTGAGTGTGCCGGCTTCGATCGCGTTGCGGAGCTGTCGGTCGTGTTCCGGGAGGTAGTTCAGGTACGACTCGAGCAGTTCCAGCACGAGCGCCGGCTCGGTCTCGGCGCCGAGTTTGCGGAGCCGTTCGCGCATATGCTCATCCAGCTCCGCCGCTGCTGGGGTCGGTGAGGCGGGAGCAGATGAATTCACCGCAGCAGAGGGGATCCATCGTTCCAGCATACTTCGGAGACTCTCCATCTGGATCGGTTTCGTCATGTAGTCATCCATGCCTGCCTGGATGCATTTCTCGCGATCCCCCTCCATGGCATCAGCCGTCAGGGCGATGATCGCGGGGCGGGTGCCGCCTCTCCGGCTGCTCAGAATCCGGCGGGAGGCCTCCAGGCCGTCCATTTCGGGCATGTGAACGTCCATGAAGATCAGATCGTACTCTTTGTGTTCGAGCGCATCCAGTACCTGGTTCCCGTCCGCGACAACATCGGCGGTAAAACCCAGTCTCTTGAGCATGTGCAGGAGGAGTTTCTGATTGACGGGGTGATCCTCGGCGATGAGGATGCGCGCTTCGCGTCCCATGTTCGGTGCGGGAGGGTGAGGGGCATTTCGTCTAGTCTCCTGTGGCACAGGGGTCCTCCGTGTCAGGGCTTCTCCTACTGCCCTGAGCACTTCTGCGTGCTTGAGAGGTTTGGTGATCGTTGCATCGAAGAACTCACCGATCCGCCGCAGGTCTCCGGCGTGACCTCCGGCAGACGTGAACAGAATCATCGGCAATTCGTGTCTCGTTCGGAGTTTCCGGGCCTCTTCGGCAAACTGAAGGCCGTCCATTTCAGGCATCAGCATATCGACGATTGCCAGATCGAAGGGATCGTTGTGTGCAAGCCAGTTCAGAGCTTCTGCGGGGGATGCGGTGGTCCGGGGGATCAATCCCCATTGCCTGCAGAGGAACTCGA
Organism: uncultured Ignavibacteriaceae bacterium; assembly: GCA_964465905.1. Taxonomy (GTDB): domain Bacteria; phylum Bacteroidota; class Ignavibacteria; order UBA10030; family UBA10030; genus CAYXMK01. The sequence goes on from CAYXMK010000002.1 coordinate 36,677, forward strand.
GGATCTGCAGATTGGTGCTGTTGTCATCGACGATGAGTACGCGTCGGCCTGAGAGGTCGGGCTGTTGTCCTTTGACGTAGCGTGTCGGGACCGCTTCGACGCCGGATTCACGCCGTGTGCGGATCGTGAAGAAGAAGGTCGCGCCCCGTTGTTCCTCGCTCTCGACCCAGATGCGTCCGCCCATTGCTGACACCAGCCGTGCCGCAATGGCCAATCCGAGTCCCGTTCCTCCGTACTTGCGTGTTGTGGAGGTATCGACCTGCGAAAAGGACTGAAAGAGTCGGTCCTGCTTGTTGCGCGGTATGCCGATGCCGGTGTCGCGCACGGACCAGAGCAGCTGGAGTCCGTCGGTTCGGGGTTCCTCGACGCGCACAGAGATGAAGACTTCCCCCCGGTCTGTGAACTTGACGGCATTGCCTGCAAGGTTCAGCAGGATCTGCCGCAGGCGTGTTTCATCGGCCGCGATGAATGGCGGGACCTCAGGATCGATGCTGTAGAGCAGATCAAGATTCTTCTGCAGGGCCTTCGGAGCGAGCAGGTCCAAGACGGATTCAATAACGCTCTTCGGTTCAACAGGCCGGTCTTCCAGTTCGATGCGGCCCGATTCGATCTTGGAGAAATCCAGGATATCATTGATGATGGTCAGCAGTGTCTCTCCGCTGATGCGGATCGTGTTCAGGTAGTCTTCCTGCTCGGGGTTCAAAGGGGTTTGACCGAGCACGTCCGTCATCCCGATGATTCCATTCAGGGGCGTGCGGATCTCGTGGCTCATGGTGGCGAGGAACAGGGATTTGGCCCGCGTGGCGGCTTCAGCCTGTTCTTTCGCGATGCGGAGCTCTGCTTCCGCCCGCTTGCGCTCGGTGATGTCCCGGTAAGCGCTCAGGAACATCGTGCGGCCCTTGAAGCGGACGAGCGACGTCGACACGAGGAGGGTCTTCCGTTGGCCCGATTTCGTCCGGATCGTCGTCTCCACTTCCTGCCGTGACCCCTTGCGGAGCAGCTCATCGAGTCCGTCAAGAGCAGCCTGGCGCTCCGCTTCGTCCGGATACAGAACCCGGGAGAAATCGTCAATGCTGTTGGCCTCTTCCCGCGAGTATTCCGTCAGTTCCTCCATTTTCTTATTGAACACTTCAAAACGGCCGTCCAGATCGCTGAAGGTGATTCCTTCTCCCACGGTCTCGACGATGCGTGCGAGCCGCTGCTCACTCTCTCCGAGAGCTTCCTCGGCCTTTCTGCGTTCGGAGACGTCAAGGTAAATCTTGTAGATCCCGCTCTGTGTTCCGCCGACCAGGATGGGAACGCTGAAGATCTGCACCATGACGGCCCGGCCGTCCTTTGCCTTCCGGGTTGTCTCCCGGCGGACGGTTTCTCCGTGCATCGTCTGTTCCGAGATCTCCGCTGCTTCGCGCGCGAGCTCCTCCGGCACAATGACATCATCGAGAACACGTCCGGCCATCTCGTCCGCCCGGAAGCCGAAAATGTCCTGGAATGCCCGGTTTACCCGGACAACCCTGTTCCGCTCATCGAGCATGGCGATGCCCAGAGGAGATGATTCGAAGAGCTGGCGGAGAAATTCCTCGCTCCGGCGGAGGGATTCCTCGGTGGTGCGTCGGAGCGTGACATCCTCGGCGATGCCGGCGAGATGCGTCACCTCGTTTCGTTCGTTCAGAATGGGGACGACCTTCGCTTCGACCCATCGGATGCCGCCGTCCGGTTGAACAACGCGGAACTCTTCCTCGATCCGCTCGGTGCCGATCTGGGCGTGATGGCCGACGATGCGCAGCCGGTCATCGGGATGGATAGCATCGAAGAATGTCGCGGGCCGCTCGTAGAGGGTCATGCACGGTCGTCCCCAGATGCGCTCGTAGCCGGGGCTGACGTACAGAATCTGATGCCGGTCTGCGGAGGAAAGCCACAATGCCTGCGGTATGTTCTCGGCGATCTGACGGAACTGGCGCTCACTGGTCCGGAGAGCCTCCTCGGCGATCCTGCGCGACGTAATGTCCCGCGAGGTGGCAATGATTTCCCCAGCCAGGCCGGTATTCGGGTCCTGGATGGTGCGCGTCGTCGATTCCAACCAGATGTACCGTTCTGCCTTCGTGCGGAAGCGGTACGTGATCGTGTGGAGGATCGGGAGATCGAGCAGCCGCGCGTGCGACCGCTTCATGTCTTCGAGATCCTGAGGGTGGAAGAACTCGTAGATGGATCGGCCCACCATTTCTTCGGGCTGGTAGCCAAGGATCTTCTGCGCGGCCGGCGAGACGTAGAGGTAGTCGCCCTCGAGCGAATGGCGCGTGATGACATCGGTCGTGTTCTCGGCGAGAAGGCGGTAGAGGGCTTCCCGCTCTGCGAGAGCCCGTTCGGCTGCTTTGCGTGCCGTGACGTCCCGGGCAACGGCCTGGAAACCGGTGACGCGGCCATCGTGCTCGATGAGTTGAACATTCTGACTCAGTTCATACCGGAGGCCGTCCCGGGTGACAACGGCGAGATCGAGAGTGGATTCCCGTTCGCGGCTGAGGTAGTGGCGAAGGTAGAAACGCTTCACTTCGTCCCGCATCTCCGGCGCAACAACGTCGAGGTAGTGCATGCCGAGCGCTTCGCTCTCGGTGAGGCCGAAGACACGCAGCGCGGTTGGATTGACATACGTGAATCTGCCGTTTCGATCTGTTCGATAGATGATGTCGCCGGCTGTTTCCACGAGCTGCCGGTAGGCCCGTTCGCTCGATTCCCGTGCACGCTCGGCTCTCTCCCGCTGACGAAGCTCCGACTGAACCCGGTCCGCGGCGCCGTGTCCTTCCAGAACGGCCACCGCAAGGGCTGCGAGACGCTTGAGCGCGTCGATCTGCGCCGCAGTGAATGTCCGCTTCCGGGTATCCATGACGCTCAGCGCGCCGGTCGTTCGGTCGCCGGCGCCGCGGAGGGGAACGGCAGCGAAGACCTTCACGTTCGCGGGTAACCGACGTTGCGAGGAGGACTCACTGCTCCTGCGGGAGGATGATGCCCATTCCACCGATGCTCTGTCGGCATGCAGGAGAGGAGAGGCGGGAGAAGAAGCGATCGGGACGGATTGTTTCGGAAGGCCGCAGGCCGCGATGATCGTTTCGCGGTCTTCCGAGAAGACGGAGACGGCCGCCATCGGGGCAGTGCATACGGCGCAGGCCAGGCTCACAATGTCATCGATAAGGGGAGACGACATCGGCGAGGGGCGTTCTTGCGCGGCTTGTGCCGGAGAGTGCCGAACAGGTTGCTGTTTCTTCTTTCCCACGGAGCGTCCCGGATGTCTGAGCGATCAGTGCCTGAGCATCGGGATCCGCACGTTCCATCGGCGGGCGTTCTCGATGGCCCGCTCGTACCCTGCGTCGGCGTGCCGGACGATCCCCATGCCCGGATCATACGTCAGGACCCGCTGGAGCCGGGCTTCGGCTTCACGGGATCCATCGCAGACCACCACCATGCCGGCATGGATGGAGAGCCCGATCCCGACGCCTCCGCCATGGTGGACACTGACCCAGCTGGCCCCTCCGACGGCATTGAGCAGTGCGTTCAGGATGGGCCAGTCCGCAATAGCATCGCTCCCATCCTTCATCTTCTCGGTCTCACGGTTTGGGGACGCCACGCTTCCGCAATCGAGATGATCCCGTCCGATCACGAGCGGGGCCTTCACTTCGCCCCGTGCCACGAGATCATTGAAGATCTTTCCCATGATCGCGCGCTCGCCGTAGCCAAGCCAGCAGATGCGGGCAGGGAGACCCTGGAATGCGACCTGCCGACGGGCCTTCTCGATCCAAGTACAGAGCTGTGCGTTTTCGGGAAACGTTTCCAGAATAGCCCGATCGGTGCGATAGATGTCCTCTGGATCTCCCGAGAGGGCTGCCCACCGGAACGGTCCTTTGCCGTCGCAGAACAGCGGACGGATGTACTCAGGCACAAAGCCCGGTATGTCGAAGGCCTTCCGGACGCCGTTCGCGAGCGCTTCGCCCCGAATGTTGTTCCCGTAGTCAAAGACGACGGTTCCCCTGCGTTGGAGCTTGAGGAGTCCTTTCACATGTTCGACGATCGAGGCCCTGGCGAGCGCCACATAGCGCCTGGGATTCTTGCGGCGCAACTCCAGCGCTTTCTCGAACGGCATCCCCGCCGGTACATAGCCGTTGAGCGGATCATGCGCGGACGTCTGATCGGTGGCGATATCGGGCAAAAACCTTCCGGCGGCGATGCGCGGGATCACGTCGGCGGCATTGCCCAGCAGACCAATGGACAACGGTTGGCGTTTTTCCTTTGCTTCGCGGATTTGGACCAGCGCCTCGTCGAGACTCTCGGTCATGCGATCGAGGTAATGTGTCTGCAGTCGTCGCTCGATCCGGTGCCGATCGACTTCCACGACGAGGCAAGCAGCGCCGTTCATGGTTGCGGCGAGGGGTTGCGCTCCTCCCATGCCACCAAGCCCTGCCGTCAGCAGGAACTTCCCTGCCAGCGAGCCGTTGAAGTGGCGAGCGGCGGCGGCGGCAAAGGTCTCATAGGTACCCTGCAGGATTCCCTGCGTTCCGATGTAGATCCAGCTGCCGGCGGTCATCTGTCCGTACATCGTGAGCCCGAGTGCCTCGAGCCGTCGGAATTCGTCCCACGTGGCCCAGTGCGGCACGAGCATCGCATTGCTGATGAGCACACGGGGAGCATCGGGGTAGGTCGGGAACACACCGACCGGTTTGCCGGACTGGATCAGGAGGGTCTCGTCATTGCCGAGCTCGCGGAGACTCCGGACGATTGCGTCGAAACTCTCCCAGTTGCGTGCAGCCTTCCCCGTGCCGCCGTAGACGATCAAGTCCTGCGGTTTCTCGGCGACGTCGGGGTCGAGATTATTCATCAACATGCGGAGGGCCGCTTCCTGAATCCAGCTCTTGCAGGATATCTGTCGCCCTCGCGGTGCGCGGATCGTACGTGCGGGTTTCATAGCCGGGGTCCCTGATAGGCGATGGCAGCGATTTCCACGCGTGCATCCCGCGGGAGTCCCGTGACCTCAACAGTCGTACGCGCGGGATATCCGCGTTCATCGAAGAAGCCGCCGTAGATGAGGTTCATACGCTGGAACTCCTTCATGTCTCTGAGGAAGACGGTGCACTGGATGACGTGACTGGAATCCAACCCTGCTTCCCTGAGCAACGACGTCAGATTCTTCAGTGCCTGGTGCGTCTGCGACTCAATGTCCGGACTGAGGGTTCCCGTCGCAGGATCCAGTCCGAGCTGTCCGGAGACGAACAGGAAGCCCCCCACCCGAACGGCCGGGCTGTAAGGGCCAACGACCTGGCCGCTCGTGATGTACGATCGGGATGTTGCGGCGGCGAATTCTTCGCGGATGAGTTCGCGGACCCGATCCTCTGAGGGGCCGCACCCCGCACCCACCAGCAGGGCCAGCAGCAGGCACCGGTGTGCCATGACGTGTCTCCCTTCTGAAAAACGTCGTCAGAGTTTGTAGCCGATGGTTCGAAGGAATTGCTTTCGCTTGCCGACATCGTCGGCGGTCTCGATCCCCCGGGGCGCTATGCCGTCGATGACGCCCAGGATGCCCCGTCCCTGTTCGTTCTCTGCAACAATCACGTCCACTGCGTTGGCCGTGGCGCAGTAGATGCTGCAGACTTCCGGGATGTTCTTGAGGGCGTTCAGGATGTTCACCGGGAACCCGTTCTCGACGAAGAGCAGGAACGAGTGTCCGCAGCCGAGGTTCAGAGCGTTGGTGCGGGCCAGCTCGATCAGTGCCTCATCGTTGCCGGTCCACCGGACGAGCGCCGGTCCTGACGACTCACAGAACGCCAGGCCGAATTTCATCTGCGGATTCGTCTGCACAACGGCTTCGTGGATGTCTTCCACGGTCTTGATGAAGTGGCTCTGACCT
>CAYXMK010000003.1:0-10938 GCA_964465905.1 uncultured Ignavibacteriaceae bacterium
ACTGTATGGCGATGGAGACCGCTGATGTACGGCTGTTCGAGGGAGGCGGCGAGATTCCAGGGGAAGAACTGTCCGCCGTGCGTGTGTCCCGACAGCATAAGGTCAAAACCCTGCGCGGCGGCCTTCCAGACGCTCCGCGGCTGATGGGCAAGAAGGAGCCTCGGCCCGTCCTTCGGAGCCGCTGCGAGCGTTCCTTCCGGATCGGAGGCATGATGAGGTGAAAACTGGCCTCCGCTGTGGTCGGACACACCCGCCACCACCAGCGACGCGCCGTTGACGGAGAGCACCCGGTGCTCATTCATCAGCACGGTCATGCCGAGACGCTCCGCCTCACGCACCCATTCGTCCGGACCCGAGTAGTACTCGTGGTTCCCCGTCACAAAGAACACGCCGTACGGCGCTTTCAGCTCGGCCATTGGCGCTACGTCGTCGCGGAGCTGTGCCACTGAGCCGTCCACAAGATCACCAGTGAAGGCGATCAGATCGGCACCGAGTTTGTTCACCTCGTCGACGACGGTCTGAAACCACTCCCGCCCGATGGTCAGACCGGCATGCATGTCGGTGATCTGCGCGATGCGGAAACCGTCCAGCGCCGGAGGGAGGTCCGCAATCGGAACCTCCACCGATACCAGCATAGGTTTCCGTCGTGCCTGGAGAATCCCGTACCCCGCGAGCGCTGCCGAGACACCAAGGATGCCGAGGTTCGTGGACCTCAGCAGGAATTCCCTCCGTCCCTGATCCACGGCGCGCACCGCCTCATTGCCCATGGCGACGCCAAGCCACGCGACGAGCCTTTCTCCTCCCCATGCCAGCACCCACACGAGGTCCCTTGCCAGCACAAACACGAGCACAAACGAGAAGAAGCCCATGCTGACGTAGCCAAGCCAGGAAAGGACATCGATCCAGAGGCCGTCCTGTTTCGAATTGCGGAAGAAGAGTTGCACGAAGGGGAGCAGGACGAGCACGCCAGGAATGAGCCATGCCAGCCAGTTCCACGGGCTGGCAAAATGAGCCGGCGTGACAATGCGCCATCCCAGGTACCCATACGCTGCGCCGAAGAGAGAAATCACAATAAGGAAGAAGACAATCATGGAGCTGCGTCCCGCTATTTCATCAGCAATTTGAATGCGTGGGTCCAGTGGTTCCTTGCGGACCCGAATTTGATCCAGATCATGGCGAGCGCCTCGAGCCAGTAGGACTCCTGGATGGTACCAAGATCATGGCACGCATTCCACCCCCAGGCACGGGCGAGTTCCGCGACCCACTCTTTGGCCGCCGGATCGTTACCCGCCATGAACATGTCCGCCGCCCCTTCCTGCAGTCGGGCATTGATCATGATGTTGCAGTTGACGATGTTGAATGCCTTCACGACGCGCGCGGCAGGGATACGGCGTTGAATCTGCTCCCCCAGAGAGTTCCCGAGCGTTGCAGCGAACTTCGGCGGCGGCCCCTGCGAGGAATCGAGCGGATTCGTCACGTCCACCACAACCTTTCCGTTGAAGTGTTCCGCTCCCGCCAGGTCAATCGCGGACACGGCGGCAAGGCCGTGCGTGGCAAGGACGAGGACCTCCCCGAAGGCGGCGGCCCCGGCAAACGACCCGGTGTGCAGGCGGTCGTTGTTCATTCGCTTCTTCCATTCGAAGAGCTTCGCCTCATTGCGCGTTCCCACGGTCACCGTGTGACCGAGGTTCAGAAATCCCTTCGCCAGGGTCTGACCAACCGTGCCGGAACCGAGGATTCCGATGTTCATGGATCACCGCCTTTCGGAATGTGGAACGGATCGACCGCAATGAGATGAGAACATTCCCGGACACATACTTGGTTCCGCTGTCTGCGGAAAGAATCTCACGCGGCCTTGCATCTCATCCCCCCTTTCCATAGCTTCCCCGAACCCTGAACGACGCCACCGCGCCAAGGAACCGTCATCCCAGGCCGATTGGAGGAATATGAGCACGACACCCCCGGCGAAGACCTGCATCGCCTGCGGCAGCCCTGCAACTGCCGCTCCGCTGCTGTCGCTGGAGTACCGACAATCCACCTTCTGGATCTGTCCCCAGCATCTCCCCATCCTGATTCACCAGCCCGATCTCCTGGTCGGAAAGCTCCCCGGCGCTGAGGTTCTGAAGCCGGCCGATCACCATGACGAGAGCGCACATCCATGAACCACAGAGTCACCCGCAAACAGCCGAACTCGAAGATGTGTCTTGTCTGCGGAATGAAGAATCCCTTCGGCCTCAAGACATTCTTCTACGAGACTGACCGCAAGGAACTCGTTGCGGTGTTCACACCCCGGGATGAGCACCAGAGCTACCCGAACCGCCTCCACGGAGGCATCACGACCGCGCTCCTGGATGAGACCATCGGACGGGCCATTATGATCACCGCCGCCGAGGAGATCTGGGGTGTAACGGTGGAGTTTACCACGCGATTCAAGAAGCCGATTCCGACTGATCAGGAGCTGAGAGTTGTCGGCCGCATTACCAGGGACGAAGGGCGCCTCTTCGAAGGCACCGGCGAGCTTCTGCTGCCCGACGGAGAGGTGGCGGCCACCGGATTCGGCAAGTACATGAAACTTCCCCTCAGCAGGATAGCGGACTTCGACGCCCTGGAGCAGGAGTGGAAGGTCGTGCCGTCGGACCGGGATCCCCAGGTCATCCCCCTGCCCGATGCGGAGCACACGGCCCGGGCCTGAACCGACATGGAAATCCGCGAACGTCTCATCAACGAAAGCCAACGGCAGCTGAAGTTGGCAGAGGAGTTGTGTTCCCGACAGAGCGTGGACCAGCTCCTCTGGCGCCCCCGGGACAACAAATGGTCCGTCGCCGAGCATTTAACCCACCTTGCACTGACCACCGATCGCTACAACCGGGCTCTGAAGGTCGCGCTGCACCGCGCGCGGAAGCAAGGTTCAACCGGTGACGGACCCGCGAGGGGGACTCTCTCCGGCCGGCTCTTCCTGAAGGCCCTGGAGCCGCCGGTACGGCTGAAGACGAAAACCTTCCGGCAGTTGGTGCCCCCGCCGCACCTGGATGTTCACACTGTGCTGGCCGCCTTCCGCCGCTCGCAGCAGGAATTCGAGGACGTGGTGCACGCATCAGAGGGTGTGGACATCGGCGCATCGACCCTGCGATCTCCCTTTCTTCATTTCCTGCGACTGACCCTCGCCGAAGCGCTGGAGGCAATCCTGGCGCACAACCGCCGGCACTTCTGGCATATCGAGCGTGTGCTCGGCCACCCGCGATTCCCTGGCTGACGCAACCCGGATGGCCGCAGTCTTCGGAGAATCTCCCTTGCACGCCCCTCCCCCGATGCGGCTTGCCGAGTCGGTCTTCTGGTGCGGCTCGGCAACACTGCTCCTGTATGCCGCGACAGGCATCGTCCTTCCGCTGCTGACTGAGAGCACAGCACTCCCGGGCGTTGTCTGCTGTTAGATCGCAGGAGGAATCCTGGTCTTCATCCCGCTCTTCGTGACTTCTCTCTGGGCGTATCGCCGTGAGGGCCGCCCTGCGGCATGGCTTCCGTTCTTCTTCAACATTGTGGGAGAGGAACTACTGTGGCGGGGGTACATCCTTCCGTTGTCCCCCATCATCTTCATCGCGTCGTATGTTGTCTCCCGGCAGAAGAACACCTGGATCGGCATCGGCTTTCTCGCACTCGCTCTGGGATGGATTCCCCCCGCGTGAGGGTTCCTCCTCCGTGTCGGTGTTTCCTTAGAAGAAATTTGCGTATGTTGGACGCGAACGAGCGAAGGCTTCATCTCTCGCCGTGCTGATGAAGCATGAAGCACGCCTCTTCAGTGCGGCCCTCGGCGAATGCCATGCAGTGTCCAGTCTGCCACAAACCTCCCATGCACGTTCTGGCATTCAACATCCAGAACCTCCGAACCGTCACGTGCCGACACTGCGGAGCGCGTCTCAGAGTCACGCGGCTCGGCTGGCGGTTCTGGTCGTCGCTGGCCGTCGGCCTTGGAATCCTTACTGCCGGCGGCATTTATACGCCCGACATGGTCATCCTCTGGGGGAACACGACGGCTCTCACCGTGTACGGCGTCGGGACGTTTCTCCTGTTTACGCTCTGGGGCTACTTCGCGTGGAAAGATGGAGTGGTAGAGAGAAGGGACAGAGGGTGAGGGCTACGCGCGAAGATCTTCCAGACACGCTTCCGCTGCCAACCTGCCCGATGTGATCACGAGCGGGATGCCCCCGCCGGGATGAGCCGATCCCCCGCAGAGATACAACCCCCGGATCCCCCGAACACGATTCCGAGGCCGAAGAAAGGCAGAGGCCCTGCTGTTGGAGGAGAGGCCGTAGATGCTGCCGCGATTCGCGTTGAATCTCCGCTCGAACTCCTCCGGACCGATCATCCGCTCCGCGACGATCTTCCCACGCACATCGAAACCATGTCGAGCCAGTTTCGCAAGCACTTGGGCACGAACGGCGGCGCGATCAGGCGGCGGCGTTCCCGGCTCCGTGGAGGGCATGTTGATCAGCACGAACCAATTCTCATGTCCCCGGGGCGCGTGATCGGGATCAGTTTTTGAAGTAACGGCGACATACGTCGTCGGATCGGAGGGGGGAACGCGCCGGTCAAACAGTTCTTCGAATTCTCTCCGATAGTCCGACGAAAAGAAGATATTGTGGTGAGCCAGTCCGGAGTGCTCGCCCCGGATTCCCCACAGAAACACAAGTCCGCTGCTGGAGGGCTCCAGTTCCGCGTACCGCCGGTACCGCTCTCCCTCCTCTCCCAGCATCCGTGTGAGCGTGTGGACCGCGTCCGCGTTGCTGATGACGGCGTCCGCCCGCACATCCCTCCCATCCCGCAACCGGATCCCCGCCGCCCGTTGTCCCTCGATCAGGATGGAATCGACATCGGCATTCCGATGGATGGTCACCCCCCGCCGCTGTGCCAGCGCTGCCATCACACGCGCCAGCTGCGCGACCCCTCCTTTCGGATAGAATCCGCCAAGTGTGAATTCCACATGGGGGATGACATTGAGGGTTGCGGGCGCGCGGTACGGATTCGAGCCGTTGTATGTCGCATACCGGTCGAACAGCTGGACGAGGCGCGGGTCGTTGAAGAACGACGATACGGCCTGATGCACGGTTCGAAACGGATCGATGCGCCAGAGGGAAAAGAGCGTCACGAGATTCCGAAGCTTCGGCTGTCGCCACGCGTCGCCGAACGGGCTGAAGATGAAGACGTTGGACGTCAGCCGGTAGAGCCGTTCGCTGTAGGCGAGGAACCGCCGCAGGTTCCTTGCGTCGTGCGGAGAGAAGGTGCGGACAGCCGCCTCCATGGCTCCGGCGTCGGCGAAGGCGTCCAGTTGTGTCCCGTCGGGATAAAAATACCGGCAGAGAGGAGAAAGGGGGAGAAGGTCGAGATGATCGGACAGTCGCTCGCCGGCGGCCTGGAAGAGATCCTCCAGCACGAACGGCATCGTAACGAGGGAGGGACCGGTATCGAAACGGAATCCCGCGGCGCGCACCTCACCCGCTTTTCCTCCCGTTGCATCCGTCCGTTCAAAGATCTCGACGCGATGTCCCCGGGCCGCGAGCCGGATCGCGGCGGAGAGGCCTCCCAGCCCGGCCCCGATGACGACAACGCGTTGCGGCTTCATCGCCCGCACTCACAGGAAGCGGTTCACCACGCGGCTGCAGTTGTACCCCGCCGCTCCGAAGATACCTCCGCCGGGGTGCAGACCGGCGCTGGCGAGAAAGAGCCCCCGCACAGGCGTGCGGTACTGCGCCAGCTCCGGCAGAGGCCGGAACATGAACATCTGGTCCAGCGTCATCTCCGTGTGCATCACGTTGGCGTTCGGCATGTTGTGCTTCCGCTCGATGTCCGGCGGACTCTGAATGTACATATCGATCAACTGCCGGCTGGTTCCCGGGGCGAAACGGTCCACCACTCTGAGCAGCTTCCTCGCCTCGGCGGCGCGGATCTTCTCCCACGACGTGCCGTCTCTCAGCCGGTACGGGTAGTACTGACCCCAGACGAAGAGGGTGTGGTTCCCCGGGGGAGCGAGCGTCGGATCCACGGCGCTGAACGTCATGGCGACGGCAGCCGGGTGCTCTGATGGGAGTCCTTTGAGGTAGTCCGCGTATGCGTCGTGGAGGTACTGAACGGACGGACAGAGCAGCTGAAGACCGGTCACCATCTCCCGATTCTCTTCAGCGTCCTTCGCGTAGACCGGGAGCTTCTTCAGAGCGCACCGGATCACCATGCCGAAGCCGTTGCCGGTGTTGATCGTTTCGATGCGCTTTCGCTCGATGGGATTGATGGATTCGGACAGCAGCTGCAGGAAGGTGATCTTCACGTGGGCGTTCGAGATCACCGCCCGGGCGGTCAGCTCTTCCCCGGAGGTCAATCGGACACCGACGGCGGCGCCGTTGCGGACGAGGATCTGACGGACCTCGGCATTGGGGCGGATCGTCCCTCCGTGTGCCCGGACGAATTCCGCCAGTGCCTGCGTCAGCATTCCGGATCCTCCGCGGGGTCGGGCAGGTCCCCGGGTATGGATCAGGGCATGCCATCCGATGAACTCGGCCGATGCGGTGTCCGTCGGCGGCGGACCGCTCTGCGCACCCCACCAGGCGAGCGCGGCGCGGACCTTCTCGCTCTCGAAGGTATCGTGAATGAGCTTGCCGTAGCTCGACAGGATCTTCCGGAGGAGATCGGGACGAGCCGTGGAGGAGGTCCGGAACTGCCCCAGGAAGAACCGGCGCCCCAGGTTGGACGCCGTCGGGGGAGCGAGAAACGCTTCAAACACCTTCTCATTCAGCGGCCGCCATTCGTCGATGAAGCGGCGGTAGGCCTCTGCGTCGTGATCGGAGATGCGCGCAATGTTCTGGCACGTCCGATCGACATCCCGGTAGAACTTGAGGGCCGTGCCGTCGTCGAACGGAGCGGTGAGAAAGGGATCAAGGGGGATGTATTCGAGGCCGTACCGCTCAAGGTGCAGGTCCTGCACGATCGGCGTGTGGTGGATCATGAAGTGGGCAGAGCCCCCCACATCCATCCGAAAGCCGCCGAACATCTCCTCGGTGCAGACCGCCCCGCCGATCGTCTCCCTTCGCTCCACCACGAGTACGCGGTGTCCCCACGTCGCCAGATACGCCGCCGCCACGAGGCCGTTATGGCCGCTGCCGACAACGATCACGTCAGCATCCATGACGATGCTCCTTGTCAGGTGGAAGACGTACGCACCGGGATCCTTCTTCCCTTCCACGTCACTCCCCGGTGCAGGAGGGCGAGGCGCACGGCATTGAGTCCGATGAGCACCGCCGCTGCCGCCCCGACGGGATGGAGGAGCGCCGAAACGAGGCCGTGGTTCATCCGTCCGGCGAGGAGCAGACGGAAGGAGAGGTTCAGCAGCACACCCAGCACGGGCAGACAACCCGGCACGACGACGAGGGCGGCATAGGGAAGAACGAAGACGCCCACAAAAAGTAAGAGAACGGGAGCGAATTTCAAAATCCTGAAGTCGAAGGCCGCAAAGAAATTCTTCGAAAATCCCCTGACGACGTCACGGACACCCGCATACATGGAGCACGAAACCGCTCCGACGCCCGATGTCAGGAGGAACCGGAGACCGTGCCTCTTCACGAGGCGGGCGAGGGCCATATCTTCGACAAGATGAGCCCGCACGGCGGCATGCCTTCCAATCTGCTCGTAGGCCTCCCGGCGGAATGCGATCCACTGGCCGTTGGCGGCAACGATTGACTCGAAGCGGGTCCGAGGGACGAGAGGAAGAGGAAGAAATCCATACAGGAGGACATCCATCATCGGGACGATGACGCGGGCTGCAACCGACGAGAATCGCTGTTCGGGGAAGGCCGACAGGCCGTCCGACCGTGTCTGCTCGAGCGCGCGCACCGTTTTGGCCACGGCGTCGCGTTCTGCCCGAACGTCCGCGTCCGTAAACAGCAGAATGGCACCTGATGCATGACGGGAGAGCTGCTCGCAGGCATGGTTCTTCCCGGTCCAGCCTTCCGGCACCGGACCTCCGTCGATCACCCTGATCCGCCGATCGGCATCAGCCACCCGCCGCGCCGTTTGTCCCGTCGCGTCCTCAGACTGATCGTTGTAGCAGATGATCTCAAGATTGCCATAGGATTGCCGGCGGAGGGCATTCAGGCATTCTGCAATGTTGTGCTCTTCGTTCCGGGCGGGGACGAGAACGGACACCAGCGGACCGTCGGCGGCGCGGGGAAAGCGCTCCAGGAACGGGCCGAACGTGATATTCACAACAACCACGACGTGAATGATCACGAGGACAGCCAGGACGATCAGGAGAAACGGAGTCACTCGAGTCCCTTCAGGCGGGCGTAGCGGGTACTGACGGAGGATCGACCCGGCAGGAGCATCCGGAACGCTGCAAAGTCGCGGGCCTGGATTCGTCGATCGGTTTCTCCGAGCAACCGCTCCAGCTCGGCAATGGATTCGGAGAAGATGGTGTCGGCCGGACGGTTCAGCGACCTGATCGGATCTCCGACGGCGAGGAAGACGTCAGGATGCTGTGCATCGACGAAGAGGGTGCGCATGGCCACCGGAATGACATCGACATCCCCTGCCGCGGCGGCGATCCGGGCAAATCCATCCTTGTACGCGGCGGGGGCGCCCGCCGGCTGCATATCGCCCGAAGGGAAGATCCAGAGGGCGATGCGCGGGTGCCGCTGCAGGAGCTGCACGGAGTATCGGAAGGCAGCCGCAATGTCGGACCTGCTCTGGAGATCGATGCTGAAGACGCCGAGTCGTCGGAAGAAGCTGAACTTGCGGAACTGCTCCTCTCCCATCATGAGGTACAGGTCCTGCTGCAGAAGCAATTCGTTGAGAGCAAACACGAAGAATCCATCCCACCACGTGTTGTGGTTTGCGATGTAGAGAGTCGGACGTCCGCCTTCGGATCGGGATATCCGCACACGCAGGGAGTGGAACTGGCGCCGGAGGAGGGATCGGATGTAGCGCCAGAACAGCGTATTGAACACAGGGGATTTCTTCGCGGGGGTCACGGCAATGCTTCAGGAATGTCCCTCCGCCAGCGCGGGGGCTGCAGTTCCGGGGAGGATCCGGTGCTCCACAAACGACCGGAGAACGGTGCCGAGTTTCTTCCGCGTACTCACGACCGGCCGGCCTGCGAAGACGTTGTACCCTTTGCGCTTGATCTCAAGGAGGATCCCACGATAGAGACGAGAGGCGGCATGGATCGCGAACTGTCCGTCCTCTTCAAGCATCGGAATTCCCTCGCCGGCCAGTTCGAAGTACTGATCGGCACGCTCCACCAGGGATTGCATAAGGAGCCGGACATTCTCCGTCGTGCGCCGCTCCTCGATGTCTCTCTCGGAAACCCCGAAGGCCTCCAGCTCCTCCTGCGGGATATAAATCTTCCGCCGGAGCTGCCAGTCCTCATCCACGTCCCGCAGGATGTTGGCCAGCTGCATGCCCATGCCGAGCTGTTCGGCGTGCACAAATGCCTTCTCATGCCGGTACCCGAGCACGTGCGTCATCATGATGCCGACGACGGACGCCACGCGATAGCAGAATTTCGAAAGCTCCGTCATCGTGGCGTAGCGGTCGTGGAGGAGATCCATCCGCACTCCCTCGATCAGCTCGAGCGGAATCTCACGGTCGATCCCCTTGCGCAGAGCCACATCGATGAAGGCCAGCATGACCGGGTGTTGAGATTCACCGGTTCGATAGGCGGTCAGCAGCTCCTCCTCCCACCGATCGAGTTCCGTCGCCAGCAGATCCCGCGAACGATCCCTCGGCGCGTCGACAATGTTGTCGGTGTAGCGGCAGAAGGAGTAAAGAGAGAAGACGTCCTGCCGTTTCGGCTGCGGAATCAGCAGGGATGCGAGGTAGAAGCTCTTCGAGTAGGTTTTGAGGAGCAGGCGGGCATGTTCGCGGGCCGGACCGAGATCCAGGAGGCGATCTGCGTTGGGCGATTCAAGGACAACACCGTGGCTCATCAGAGACATTCGTTCAGCTCCTGTGGATGGGAGTTCACTTCGAAGCGTTCCCGACTGCACTGAGGAACAGCTCCCGCTTCCGGTCGTCTGTGTCGAAGAGGCCTCGGAAGGTGGACGTCGTGGTTGCTGAGTGTTGTTTCTGGACACCCCGGATCATCATGCACATGTGCGTGGCTTCGATCATGACGGCGATCCCCGCCGGGGCCAGCGTCTCCTCAAGCGCATCGGCAATCTGCTTCGTCAGCCGCTCCTGTACCTGCAGACGACGCGCAAAGGCGTCCACCATTCTCGGGATCTTGCTGAGCCCGACGATCCTCCCCGAGGGAAGATACGCGACGTGCGCCTTGCCGTAGAACGGGAGGAGGTGATGTTCGCACTGGGAAAAGAACTCGATGTTGTTCACCAGCACCATGTCGCGGTACTCTTCCTCGAAGAGGGCTGACCGAAGGATACCGAGCGGATCGGTCCGATACCCGCTGGTCAGGAACTGCCAGGCCTTCGCGGCGCGCTCGGGGGTCTTCAACAGACCCTCACGGTCAGCGTCCTCACCGGCGGCGAGAATGAGATTGCGGTAGCTTCCCGTCAGTCCGTCCGCCGCCGGCTCTTCCGGGACGTGGAGATGGTGGGTGGCATACTTCAGATGCGTTGCACGGGTTGAGAGAGTCAAGGGTTGCGACATTCGATACTTCCTTTCGTAGGAGATTAGTTGTAGACAATTCCGTCGATCAGGTGACGCAGGCTTTCCCCGTCCCCCGCCGGCGTCGGCGCAGAGACCGTCGATGGCACCGTCAGCTGTGTGAGGAGCACCGCGCCGATCCTCAAACTGGCCGCAACGGTGAAGAACCTGCGCAGGAGCGCCGCCGTTGCCTGAGGCTCCAGGATCCTGAGTCTTCCGGCGCGTGCGATGATTCGCTGGAGAGCACGGAACAGCGGCTGTTCTGATTCCACCTGGCACATCAGACTCGCCAAC
>CAYXMK010000003.1:10948-27369 GCA_964465905.1 uncultured Ignavibacteriaceae bacterium
GACCGAGCTGCGCCTGTTCAACCTCACGCACACGCGGCGCAACTCGCTCAGGTATGCCTCGGCACTCTGAAATTCGTTCAAGCTGCCGCCGCAGACAGCCGCGTCAAAGCACCCATCCTGAAAGGGCATGGCTTCAGAATCGGAGCGGACAAACAGGATGCGGTCCGCCACTCCCGTTCTGTGGGCAAGCGCGCAGGCACGCCGCAGCATGGCGAACGAGAGATCATTGGCAATCACGAAGCCGGGCCTTCGGTGACGGATCATCCTCGCCGCCAGCTCGCGCCCGTAGAACGCGTTGGCGCACGCATTGTCCAGCACCGAGCGGACACGGTCAGCTTCAATAGCCCGGGCGGTCAGCTCCAGTTCCGCTGCGGGAGGAAATTGCTGACCCGAGAGAAGCGAGAGCGCTCGGTGGCGCCAGAGCGGATCGTACACCCTTGCTGTCAACCGCCATTGGCCCACCCGCTGAGCCGCCGACAGGCGCGGGAGACCGGCCCGCAGCAGGTCGACGATGCCCTCCTCTGTCACTGTGCAGACCGCGTCGCACGAAGCACAGACGAGCGTCGACACTGACGGCTTCAGAGTTCCGCGGCACCGGGGGCAGCGGAGCAGCCGCAGCGCCTCCTGCTGGTGGGACGAGAAACGGTCGATGACGGTGCGGTTCATGTGTGCGTGTAGTTGCGCGGATCCGCGATCCGGCGATAGTCAAGCACCGAATCAGAGATGAAGTCTGCCTTGAGACTGGTCCCGAAGCGGGCCACCAATTGACGTCCGCCGATGGAGAGCTTGGCGCCGCTCCGAGCCGCGGCCGGGGCAAGCCGATCGTTGATATCATGCAGGAACGAGAATTCATCTTCGACGATAACGGCGCTCAGGACAACCAGCGCGGGCCGGATGCGTTCAACGGCGCGGACGAGATCGTCCGTCGGCGTGGACTGGCCAAGGTAGTAGGTGTGCCACCCTTCGGCTCTCACGTAGCTTGCGATGCAATAGAGGGCGATGTCATGCAGTTCGCCGTCGTAGCAGGAGAAGAGAGCCGTCAGCCCGTTGGACGGCTTCACATGGACGTCGGCCTGAAAGCGCACGAGCGCCTGGCGAATCGTCTGAGTTGCCAGATGCTCCTGGTCCACGGACACGGTACCGGCGGACCAGAGATCCCCGAGTTCCACGAGGGGCGGGAAGACCGTCTGAGCATACATCGTGAGCAGATCCGGCTCGGAGGCAAGCGCAACGCGCAGAAGCCGGAGAACTCCTTCCACATCCCCCTTGAGCGCGGCAGTCTTCATCAATTGAGGGAAGGCAGTCCTGTTCCCCATCATGAGCTCAAGATGGAGCTTCGGATCAGCAAAGACTCCACCGGCGAGCTCGGGAAGCCGGAGTTTGTTTTCATGAATGAACCTCATCACCGCGCTGATGGGAAACCGCCGATGGCCCCCTTTGGTGCGAATGCACTCAATGTGCCCTCCGTCGGCCCAGCGCTTGACGGTCGATTCGTTCACCGTCAGGATTTCGGCCAGCTCACGGGTGGAATAGGTTCTTCTTATCATTTGAACGAATTAGACGATTTGCACGTATTGAACGATTCAATATACGTACTCCCAAACTTGCTGTCAAGTTACGAAATTGTTAAGGACTGCTTGGTACGTTTTTCTCGAGGACTTGGCCCGATTTCGGGCTCCGGGGGGATTTTCGAGAAGTCACAACGCTGCGGCGGTGTCCGCCGTCTGCGCAACCGCTGCCTGCAGGGTGTTCTTGAGAAGCATGGCGATGGTCATCGGTCCCACCCCTCCCGGCACAGGCGAGATGGCACCGGCAACCTGTGACGCCGAGGCGAAATCGACGTCGCCCACAATCCTGTAACCATTCCTCGCCGTCGGATCTTCGACTCTGTTGATCCCGACGTCAATCACCACAGCACCGGGCTTGATCATCGATCCCGTCACGGCCTTCGGCCGTCCGATCGCGGCGATGAGGATATCGGCCTGCGTCGTGTAGCGGCTGATGTCGGAGGCCCCCGTGTGCGCGATCGTCACGACGGCATTGGCCCCCGATTGTTTCTGCAGAAGAATATTCGCGACCGGTTTTCCCACGATATTGCTACGTCCCACCACGACGACGTGGCGACCCTTCGGATCGTGTCCGCTCCTGACCAACAGCTCCTGGATGCCGGCGGGTGTACAGGATCTGATCGTCGGGAGTCCCAGCACGAGTCGCCCGATATTGAACGGGTGGAGTCCGTCCACATCCTTCGCCGGATCAATACTTTCCAGGATGATCTGCTCGTCAAAACCCTTCGGCAGGGGAAGTTGGACCAGAATGCCGTGGATCGAGCTATCGGCGTTCAGCTCATGGATTCTTCGGAGGAGATGTTCCGGGGGGGTGTCCGCGGGATACTCTTCCGTTACGGAAACGAATCCCACTTCCTCGCATCCTTTTCCCTTCATCCGCACATACGCCCTCGAGGCCGCATTCTCCCCGACGAGCAAGAACGCCAGCCCGGGCCTGACGCCGGTCCGCATCGTGAAGCGACGCGTTTCCTCTGCAACCTCGCGCCGGAGCTCGCCTGCGATCCTGGTCCCGTCAATGATCTCTGCTGTCATCGTCTGATGTCGCTCCGTGCCTTCCCGTTACGCCTCAACGGAAATCCGGAAAGATGATCGGCTCGATCCCCACCGACTTCCCCGTCGGCCGGTCGATGTGCACGACCACGGCGCAGAACCGGACGTCGTGTTCTGCCATTTCGAACTTGTGGGGGGTCTGCAGCATGAAGCGCCGGATCGCAATCTCCTTCTTCAGTCCGATTACCGAGTCGTACGGCCCTGTCATCCCCACGTCCGTGATGTAGGCCGTACCGCCGGGGAGGACGCGAGCATCGGCCGTCGGCACGTGCGTGTGCGTACCGATCACAGCACTGACTCGTCCATCCAGATGCCATGCCAGCGCGAGCTTCTCCGCCGATGCCTCCGCGTGCATGTCGATCAGAACAACCTTCGTGTCGGCCGCAATTTTGCTCAACGCCCATTCTGCCGCCCGGAAGGGATCGTCGATCGGCTGCATGAATGTCCGTCCCTGCAGATTCACCACCCCCACCTGTCCTTTTTCCTTCAGGTCGTAGAGGACGAACCCCTGCCCGCCGTTCTCCCGGGGATAGTTCAGCGGGCGCAGGATGTTCTTCTCCTTTGCCAGGAGCTTCCTCGCCTGCCACCGATCCCACAGATGGTTCCCTGTCGTAATGACGTGGACGCCCAGATCAAAAAGGACTTTGGCGTCCTCTTCGGAGATTCCCTTTCCTTCTGTCACATTTTCGCCGTTCGCCACGCAGAGATCCACATGGTACTTCTGGACATACTGCTTCAGCACCGTCGTCGTCAACGTCAGACCCGGCTTGCCGACGATATCCCCCACGAACAGTACCGTGATGACGTCCGCCACGCGCGCCTCAGATAAGTGGAATCATGGACTCTGCAAATATACCGCAATTCAACATCAATACAAACCTCCCCCTGGAACAGGAGGCACCTGTCTCAATGACATCGTGTCACCTCTCCATCCCCGCATCCCTCCGCCGAGCGAACGGAGAGCACGGCATCAGATCCTGTCGCAGGCATGGAGCTCGGCCTGCTGTCAGAAAGTGTCGCGATCCTAATTGTTGTCGCGAACGTTCTGGACATCCGGTTATCCGTCTATCATTCGGTCGATTCCGCCAGACGGCTGATCTTCGGCGGGCTCGCGCTGGCTCTCTTCTACGCAGTGGCTGCCAAGCAGCTGCGGTCTCCGTGAGCGGTTCACGCAGCTCAAGAGCGGCCGGCGTCCTCACGGAGGACCCCGGCCGCTCCCGCGTTCGCGCCACACTCGCCCCTGTTCCCGTTTCTGAAAATTCCGGATGCACTTTTCGTATTCTCGCCATCACCGACGCCACATCTCTCATTCCTGAGAAGATCACCTTCCGAATGAACGTATGAACAAAGACCGCGGGTCGGCACGCTTCTTGCACAAAATCCTCACAGAATCGGGCATTTGAGCCCAGAGCGTCCGCAGAAGTCCGGGCTTGTCAGGCAGGCTCAACCATCGCAAGAACCCGTCCATCCGTGCCGTTCGCAGAGAGGACACCGGTCCTATGAGCATCATCGGGCTGTTCCCCTTCGCGGCCCTCAGGGTCGCTTCCCCCCGTCGGCAGAAGAAGAGAGTTGTCCGCCGCATCAAGTACGAGTCGGAGCTGGACCTCAACTTCGGCGAGGAGATTGCGGCACAGGCGTTTGGCCAAAAACTCCTGAGCTGTATTCAGTGCGGCACCTGCAGCGCGACCTGTCCCCTCAGTCACTTCATGGACTACTCGCCGCGGAGGATCATCGCTCTCACGCGCGAGGGCTTCAAGGATGAAGCCCTGAGCAGCGCCACCATCTGGCTCTGCGCCTCCTGCTACTCGTGCACCGTCCAGTGTCCGCGCAACATCCACATCACCGACGTCATGTACGCCCTGAAACGGGAAGCCATTGCGAGGGGGTATTTCCCGCGACGATTCCCGATCAGCGTTCTTGCCCAGGCCTTCTACCGCGCAGTCCGGAAGCATGGCCGGAGCAGCGAAAGCTGGCTGCTCGTGAAACTCTTCCTCAAGACGAATCCTCTCAACATGTTCAAGCAGGCCTTCCTCGGCCTCCGCCTCATGTGGAACGGACGTCTCTCCCTGCGGCGCGAAACGATCGAGAACACGGGTGAGCTCCACGCCATCCTCAGCGAAGAGGAACCCGTCAGTGGAGGGACAACGACATGAACTATCTCTTCTATCCCGGCTGTTCACTCCGCAGTACCGGCAGAGCATTCGAAGAATCCATGCTCGCCGTGTTCAAGGTCCTGGGAATCAGCCTGGAAGAACTTGAGGACTGGAACTGCTGCGGCGCGACGTCGTACGTCTCGATCGACGAAACCAAGGCCTTCACCCTGGCGGCACGGAATCTCGCAATCGCTGAGCGCCAGGGCGGAGCCAACGGTTCGCCGACTGCCGTAGTGGCGCCGTGCGCCGCCTGCTACATGGTCCTGCTGAAGACCCAGCGCTACCTGCAGGATTATCCCGATGTGAAGAGGGAGGTCTGCGGCCGGCTGCAGAAAGCAGGACTCACCTACCGTGGAACGGCGCCCGTCCGTCACCCGGTGGATATCATCGTGAACGACATCGGACTGCGGCGTATCGACGATCTCGTACGGCACCGGCTCACCGGCGTCCACGTCGCTTCGTACTACGGCTGCCAGATCGTCCGTCCTTTTGCCACCTTCGATCATCCCTTCTACCCGACGTCCATGGACCACATCGTGACGGCCCTTGGGGGCGAGCCGGTGGATTGGGATCTCAAGACGCGGTGCTGCGGCGGGACGCTGACGGGCACCATTCCGGACGCAGGCCTCCGGCTCAACCGTATCCTGCTTCGGGAGGCCCAGCGGAAGGGGGCGGACGTGATCATCACTGCCTGCCCTCTCTGCCAGTTCAATCTCGAGTGCTACCAGAAGAAGATCAACGAGACCTTCGGCACCACCATGGACATCCCCATTCTCTTCTTCACTCAGCTCATGGGACTCGCCTTCGGCCTCTCCGAGCGCGAGCTGGGGATCCACCGCCTGTTCAAGAAGCCTCGCTTTGCGGCAACAGCGGAGAAAGGAGGCTCGGCCGCCCATGTCTAAGACCAACGGCACCGGCGCTCCCCGGATCGGCTTCTACGTCTGCCACTGCGGACACAACATCGCCGCCATGGTGGACGTGGCTGAAGTTGCCCGCTACGTCGGGAGTCTCCCGAACGTGGTGATCGCGCGTGAGTATAAGTACATGTGCTCCGACCCGGGGCAGGAGCTGATTCAGAAAGATATCGACGACCTGGATCTCAACCGGGTCGTGGTGGCGTCCTGTTCCCCCCTGCTCCACGAGCATACGTTCCGCAGGGCCGTGGAGCAGGCTGGCCTGAACCCCTACTACTTCCAGATGGTCAACATCCGGGAGAACGTCTCGTGGGTGAGCGATGACCGGCGGCTGGCGACGATAAAGGTCATGGATCTTGCGCGCGCCGCCGTGCGCCGGGTCGCCCGCCACAGACCGCTCGAGACCAAGCATGTACAGATCCACCCCGACGTGCTCGTGGTGGGAGGAGGCATCGCGGGAATCCATGCCGCCCTGACCCTGGCGAACGCGGGCAAGAAGGTGCACCTCGTGGAGCGCGAGCCCACCATTGGCGGCCACATGGCGAAGTTCGACAAAACCTTTCCCACCCTCGACTGCGCCGCCTGCATCCTCACCCCGAAGATGTCTCAGGTGAAGAACCATCCGAACATCTCGTTGTGGACCTACGCGGAGGTCAGCGCCGTCGAGGGCTATGTCGGCAACTACACGGTCACCGTCAGGCGCAAGCCCCGCTACGTCATCGAAGATCTCTGCGTCGGCTGTATGGAGTGCATCGACGCCTGCATCTACAAAGAAGGAAAGTACCCCGATGAATTCAATGTGGGCCTGAGCAAGCGGAAACCGATCTACATCCCCTTTCCTCAGGCCACTCCTCAGCTCGTGGTCATCGATCGCGAGACGTGCATCGAGTTCAAATCGGGCAAGTGCAAGAAGACGTGCCGCGACGCCTGCGAACGGGGCGCCATTGATTTCGGACAGAAGGAGGTGCTGGAGAAGATCCGCGTGGGCACGATCATCCTCGCAACGGGGTTCCAGACCTTCGACCCCCGCAGGGTCCCGTACTACGGCTACGGAAAGTTCCCGAACGTCTACACGTCGCTCGAAATTGAGCGGATCGTCAACGCGTCCGGACCGACGTCAGGTGAAATCCTCCTGCGGAACGGCAAACAGCCGAAAACGGTCGGCATCATCCATTGCGTCGGCTCACGCGATCGGAATACGAACCGGTGGTGCTCACGCACGTGCTGCATGTACTCCCTGAAGCTCGCCCACCTGCTCAAGGAGCACACGGAAGCGGAGGTCTACAATTTCTACATCGACATCCGTGCAGCGGGCAAGACGTACGAGGAATTCTACGACAAACTGCTGGAGGAAAACGTCCACTTCATCCGCGGCCGCGTTGCGGAAGTCACGGACTGGGCCGTGCGGCCGGAGGAGGAGGGAAAGCTCATCATCCGCGTCGAAGACACGCTGGTCGGTATCGTGCGACGCATTCCTGTCGACCTCGTGGTTCTCGCCGTCGGGATGGAGCCGCGTGCCGACGCCCAGGAGGTGCGGCGACTCTTCAACATTTCCTGTTCGACGGAGGGTTTCTTCCTCGAGCGTCACCCCAAGCTCGCGCCGGTGGATACGTTCACCGACGGCATCTTCATCGCAGGAGCGTGTCAGGGTCCCAAAGACATCCCCGACAGCGTGGCTCAGGCAGGGGCAGCTGCAGCTCAAGCTCTTGCTCTCATCGATCGCGGGTCGGTCGAACTGGAACCGAACACCGCGTTCGTGGTGGAGGAGGACTGCTCTGGCTGCCGGACCTGCCTTACGGTCTGCCCCTACAACGCCATCAGCCGCGATGAACTCAAGGGAATCGCCGTCATCAACGAGGCCCTCTGCAAAGGATGCGGCACGTGTGTCGCTACCTGTCCCTCGGCGGCGATCCGGCAGAATCTCTTCGAAGACGAGGAGATCTTTGAAGAGATCAACGGCCTGCTGGAACCCTCGACCATCGACGTCACCTGCTGCGGAGGTTCCGCATGAACACAGCGACTTCGTCCGTCTCCCCTTCGGCGGGAACGTGGGAACCCCGCATCGTGGCGTTCTTCTGCAACTGGTGCACGTATACGGCGGCGGACCTTGCCGGCGTCTCGCGCCTGAAGCACGCCCCCAACATCCGCATCATCCGCGTCATGTGCTCCGGGCGGATCGACCCCCAGTTCGTGCTGGCTGCGTTTGCCCGTGGTGCCGACGGCGTGCTGGTCGGCGGCTGCCATCCCGGCGACTGCCACTACATGGAGGGAAACTACAAGGCCCTCCGACGCATCCGGCTGCTCCAGCGCGTGCTGCGGGATCTGGGCATCGAGCCGGAACGGTTCCGTCTGGAATGGATCTCGGCTTCGGAAGGGGAAAAGGTCCGCTCAGTCGTCAATGACATGGTGGAGAAGGTGCGGCGGCTCGGACCGCTCGCACTGCCCGAACGCTGGAACAACAGGGATCGCGAGCTTGCTCCGCTGACACACGGAGAGGAACTGCAGCATGCCTGAGAAACCGAATATCGCGTTCTATTGGTGCGCATCCTGCGGCGGATGTGAAGAATCCGTCGTCGATCTCGCCGAGAATATCCTCGATATCCTGGAAGCCGTCAATATCGTTTTCTGGCCCGTCGCGATGGACTTCAAGAAGGCGGACGTGCAGGCGCTGCCAAACGGCTCCATTCTGGCGTCTCTCATCAACGGCGCGATCCGAACGTCTGAACAGGAAGAAATGGCTCGGCTCCTGCGCGCCAAGAGCCGGCTCGTCATCGCCTACGGGTCCTGCGCCCACCTGGGTGGGATCCCGAGTCTCTCGAATCAAACTGACCGGGAGGAACTCCTCCGCTACGTGTACCAGGAAGCCCCCACGGTCCAGAACGAGAACGGCATCCGCCCGTCCACCGTCCATACGGTCGACGGCATGAGTGTTGTCCTCCCGGAGTTCCGCGAGACGGTCCGGGCGCTGGACCAGGTCGTCGGTGTCGACTACTACCTCCCCGGTTGTCCTCCTACCCCCAAACTTCTGCGTCAGGCCATCGAGGTGCTCCTGTCCGGTAATCTTCCGCCCGCACGTTCTGTTCTCGCTCCCGATCACGCACTCTGCGAGGAATGCCCGCGCAAGGATACCAAACCGAGCGACCTCCGCCCCTCGGCGTTCCGACGCCCGCACCTGACGAAGACCGATCGGGAACTGTGTCTGCTCGCGCAGGGGTTGATCTGCATGGGGCCGGCAACCCGCGGAGGATGTGAAGCGCAGTGCATCCGGGGAAACATGGCGTGCAGCGGCTGTTTCGGTCCGCCGGCAAATGTTGCCGATCAGGGAGCCAAGATGCTGACAGCGCTCGTCTCGTCCCTTTCACCGTCCGATGAAGAAGGAATCGCACAGGCCCTGGCGACGATCCCTGATCCCGTGGGAACCTTCTACCGGTACGGCCTGGCCCGCTCGCTCCTGCGCGGGAAGGTCCCACCCGCATCGCCGGGCGAAGGAATGTCATCACCTCGGTGAACCACAGGCATCCTATGCAGACTTCCCGCACACCACGACGCATCACCATTGACCCGATCACGCGCCTCGAAGGGCATGGAACGATCGACATCCTGCTCAACGAACAGGGAAACGTCGAACGGGCGTATTACCAGATCCCGGAACTGCGGGGATTCGAAGTGTTCTCGCGGGGGCGGCCTGCCGAAGACATGCCGCAGATCACCAGCCGCATCTGCGGGGTGTGTCCGACCGCCCACCACATGGCCGGAACCAAGGCGCTGGATCATCTCTACGGTGTCGAGCCGCCGCCCGTCGCGCGAAAACTGCGGGAGCTGATCTATTCCATCTTCATGCTCGAAGATCACGCCCTCCACGTCTACGTGCTCAGCGGTCCGGATTTCTTCGTCGGCCCCGACGCTCCCAAGAACCTGCGCAACATCGCAGGCGTCATTCAGCGGGTTGGCGTGGAAACCGGCAAACGCGTCATCAGCATGCGCCGACAGCTCCGTGAGCTGATCAGCTTGCTCGGCGGCAAGGTGATTCACCCGGTGTTCGGACTTCCCGGCGGCGTCGCGAAGGGAATCCGTCCGGAGGAACTGCCGCGCTTCCAGCAGACCGCGAACGAGGGACTGGAATTTGCACAGTTCACGCTCCGGGCGTTCCACGATCTGGTCCTGAAGAACGAGCGGTACCTGAACCTCATCACCGGCGGCACGTACACGCACCGGACGTACTACATGGGATTGGTGGACGAGAAGAACAGGGTCAACTTCTATGACGGACACGTGCGGGTGGTGGATCCTGAGGGGAAAGAATATGCCCGCTTCCGGGCCGCGGACTACGAGCAATACATCGCGGAACACGTTGAGCCGTGGAGCTATGTCAAGTTCTGCTACCTGAAGGGAATCGGATGGAAGGGCCTGGCGGAGGGAAAGGACAGCGGTATCTATGCCGTCGCACCTCTGGCCCGGCTCAATGCCGCAGACGGCATGGCCACGCCCCTGGCTCAGGAGGCGTACGAGGAATACTGCGCAACGCTCGGCGGGAAGCCGGTGCACCACACGCTTGCCAACCATTGGGCGCGCGTAATCGAGATGCTCTATGCCGCGGAGCGGATTCAAGAACTGGTCCACGACCCCGAGATCACCGGTTCAGACCTCCGCACGATTCCGACCGCCGTTCCGAAGAAGGGGATCGGCGTGGTGGAAGCTCCGCGGGGAACGCTCTTCCATCACTACGAAACCGATGAGCAGGGACTCATCACCCGCGCCAACCTCATCGTGGCTACTCAGAACAACTCCGGCCGCATCGCCATGAGCGTCGACAGGGCTGCTCGCGAATTGATCCGCCATGGCGAGGTCTCGGACGGGATTCTGAACATGATCGAGATGGCCTTCCGGGCATACGATCCGTGCAATGCCTGTGCAACCCACGCGCAGCCGGGCCAAAGCGGACTTATCATTCGCCTCCTGGATCTGACGGGAAACCTTTTGAGGGAAATCCGCTGAGCCGCCCACCCCCGGACGGCGGAATTCCCGGGTTCGCGAAACACTCTCGGCGCCGCCGTTGAAGCCCGACCTGTGGTATCCATGAAGAGTTTTTTGCATCTTGCGGCTGCCATGCAGCTCAACGATCGGCAAAACCTCCCCCCTGTCTACCGCCCCCTGTTCACCACTCCTTTCCGCATTCTCTTCTTCCTTCTCGTCGCCGCCGGCGCGACGGCACAGGAGCAGGATGACCCGGACCGGCGTTTCCGGGAGGCACAGACATCCGCGTTCGCCGGCGAGTACGCGCGCGCCCGCGAACTTTGCCGCGGCATCCTCGCAGCGAATCCGCTCCACCATGATGCCCGTGTTCTGCTTGCCCGAACGCACGCGTGGGAACAGCACTACGATTCGGCGCGCAGCGAGCTGAAGGCCGTCCTGCTGCATCGCCCGGAACATGCCGATGCCCTCTCCGCACTGGCGGACGTGGAGCGATGGTCGGGAAACCCCCGTGCTGCGTTGCGGCTGGTGGAGCGCGCACTCCAGCACTCCGCCGGCTCTCCTCCACTGCTCCTGCAACGGGCCCAGATTCTCGTCCAGCTTGAAGAGTACCCCCGCGCTGCCGCCGCCCTTCAACACCTTCTGCATGGATCCGGCAACATGCCCGAAGCCCGGCGTCTGCTCGAATCTCTCGATCCCCAGTGGGTGCACCGAGCGATGCTGCGGCTGGGAGCGAACGCCGAAGTCTTCCGCCGAACAACGCCGTACGGGCCCTGGCATCTTGGGCATGTCTCGCTCTCACATCTCTTCGGATTCGGTCTCCTCGAGCTTCGGATGCGCTACGCCAGCCGCGATTTCGGCGCCGGAGCCCGGGACGGCTTGCAGGTCGAACTCGACGGCTACCCGCGTCTGTCCGGGGACTCGTATCTCTTCGTCAACGCCGGCTATTCCGGTCGAGAAGTCTTTCCCCGCACGCGGCTGGGATTGGAGTACTTCGCTGTGCTCACCGGTCCGCTCGAGGGATCTCTGGGATTCCGCTACTACGATTTCCGACTCGAGCGTCCGGTGCAGGGCACGTTGTCGGGCGCACTCTCACTCGGTCAGTACTGGTGCTCCCTGAGGGGCTATATCACATCACGGGAGTCGCGTCTCTATGGAACAGGCGTGATCCAGGTGCGGCGCTATTTCTCGTCGGCGCACAGCTTTGCCGCCCTGACGCTCGCCGCCGGCTCCTCGCCTCTCGACGCCGGCACGTACAGCGAAGTCCAGCGCCTCAGTACGGTGAGGGTCGGACTGGAGGGACAGATGTTTTTTGATCGTCGCACCGGTCTCCGTCTGGAACTGGCGTATGAGCGGGAGGAGTACCTCCCCGACGTTCGGGGCAATCGATTCGGCGCCGGCCTCGAGCTGCTCTATCGGTTTTGAACTTCTCTCTTCCACCGTCCCATATGCATTCTCAAAGGATCTCCCATGAATAGATCTCTTACCGCTGTCGCAATCGTTCTGTGGGCCTGCTGGAGCGTCCTACCGATGTCCGCGCAGCAGCGCGGACGCGGCCTCGACCGCGCCAACATGGATCTCTCAGCTCTTCCCTGTGAAGACTTCTACCAATACGCGAACGG
Source organism: uncultured Ignavibacteriaceae bacterium (assembly GCA_964465905.1). Taxonomy (GTDB): domain Bacteria; phylum Bacteroidota; class Ignavibacteria; order UBA10030; family UBA10030; genus CAYXMK01. Next base: position 23,227 of record CAYXMK010000003.1, read on the forward strand.
AGGATGGATGAGCCGAAATCCCGTCCCGCCGGAGTACTCCAGCTGGGGAAGCTTCAACGAGCTGACCGAACGGAATTTCGACGTGCTCAAGAGCATTCTGGAGGAAGCATCAACCGACGCATCGGCGGCGAAAGGGAGCAACCGGCAGAAGATCGGCGATTTCTACGCCGCGGGGATGGATTCCGCTCGAATCGAAGCACTCCGCTGGGAGCCGATACGGCAGGAACTCACGCGCCTCGCCTCGGTGACTGATTTCCGGAGTCTGCAGGACGAACTCGCCCTCCTTGCTCCCATGGGCATCCGTCCGCTCTTCGGCTTCTTCGTCAGCCAGGATGCGAAGAACAGCGAGCGCATGATGCTGCAACTCAGTCAGGGCGGTCTGGGTCTTCCGGACCGTGATTACTATCTGGAACCGGACGAAAAGTCCCGAAAACTGCGTCAAGGGTACATCGAGCACATGACTGCCATGTTCCGTCTAATCGGCGAGACATCTGAACAGGCGGCCGTTTCCGCCCGGGAGGTCATGGAGTTCGAAACAGCTCTGGCAAAGGCGTCCCGCACCCGCGTGGAACGCAGGGATCCGGAAAAAAACTACAACAAGATGACCGTCGCAGAGCTGGCCGCGCTGACGCCGTTGTTCGACTGGCATCGATACTTCACCGGCATCGGTTTGAGCGACCCCGGCGATGTGAACGTGGGACAGCCGGAGTTCTTCCAGGCGATGGACTCGATGATCACGAAGTTCCCCCTCCCCGCCTGGAAGACCTATGTCCGATGGAATATCATTCGCTCATCCGCGCCGCATCTCTCCTCGGATTTCGTCAACGAGAATTTCCGTTTCTACGGGACGACCCTGCAGGGTTCGACCGAACTGCAGCCTCGCTGGAAGCGGATCCTGCAGACCATCAACGGACTGATGGGGGAAGCTCTCGGCGAGCTGTACGTTGAACGGGCGTTCAGTCCGGTCGCTAAACAGCGGGCCCGGGAAATGGTGAGCAATCTCCTCCTCGCCTACCGACAGCGTCTGGAGGGGAATGAGTGGATGGATGATTCCACCAAGAGGGCCGCATTGAAGAAACTGAGCACCTTCGGGGTGAAGATCGGTTACCCTGATGTATGGAAGGACTATGCCGCGCTCGACATTGATCGCTCTTCCCACATGGCGAATCTCCGGCGCGCCGCCGCCTTCGAATTCCGGCGCAACCTGGACAGGCTCGGCAGGCCTGTGGACAAGAACGAGTGGTTCATGCCGCCGCAGACGGTCAACGCCTACTACAATTCCTCGCGGAACGAGATCGTATTCCCGGCCGGCATCCTGCAGCCCCCCTTCTTCGATCCGGATGCGGACGATGCCGTGAATTACGGCGGCATGGGGGCCGTGATCGGCCACGAGATCACCCACGGCTTCGACGATCGCGGCAGCCAGTTCGATCCCGACGGGAACCTCCGCAACTGGTGGACGGAGAGCTCGCGCACCGAGTTTGAGCGGCGCGCGGATCTGATCGTGCGGCAGTACAGTGCGTACGTTGTGATCGACAGTCTGACCATCAACGGCAAGCTGACCATCGGAGAGAACATTGCCGATCTCGGCGGGCTGACGATTGCCTACACGGCGCTGCAGCGTGCCCTTGAGGGAAAACCGCGGCCCGTCATCGACGGCTTCACCCCCGAACAGAGGTTCTTCCTGGCATGGGCACAGATCTGGCGACGTACCGTCCGTCCGGAAGCATTGCGGCTTCAGGTGAAGACGGACTCGCACTCGCCGGCGCGCTTCCGCGTGCACGGACCACTGGCCAACCTCAGGGAATTTCAGGAGGCCTTTGGATGCGGAGAAGGGGCGGGCTTTTTGCGGACGGCCAACGAGAGGATCACGATCTGGTAGAATCGGATGCCCATCTGCAGACAGGAAAGGCCGGACGCAGTTCCGGCCTTTCCGTATTTGAGCAAGCCCCAGCCTCGTTCGTCCGTTGAATTCCTCCACGCTTCGTTGCGGTAGCCTGCTGAACATTTCAACATAGCTGACTGGCACAGCGCTTGCCGGCAATGCGCGCGTGCTGCCGGTTGCTGGTCCGCGTACACATTATTCATACAGACTCTTGCGCGAGAAAAATGGTTTCGTAAATTAGAAGCGTTTACGTTGGGCCGATGCTCCGCATTCGGCCATGCTGCGTGGCATACGCGAATGTCTTTCACCGGTCACCATCACTGGTGATGTGCGCGCAGATTCTGAACTCTTCTCTCTCTGGATTCCCAGAACGGCCCTACCATTCTTAGCTGATATACATCATTCCTTCGCGGAGGAGGTGTCGCATGTCATCCACTCCAGGTTTCACCCGCCGCGAGTTCCTACAGTGGGCATTAGCCTCACCGATCGCGGTCGCCTCAATCGACGAGTTTCTCCCAAAGCTCGCGGCAGCACTGCAGGAGGCAGTCAAGGAGTATCCCATCATCTGGTTTCAGGCTTCGACCTGCAGCGGCTGTTCCGTGTCGGTCATCAATACGATCCATCCGAGCATCAAGAACATCATCCTCGAACAGGTACTTCCGGGTCATCAATTGAAGCTCATGTATCATGGCACGTTGATGGCGGCCACCGGCTCTCTCTCTATTGAAGCAGCGGAAGCCGTGCGCGCTGCCCACCCCGGCAAGTACGTTTTCATCCTCGAGGGAGCGATCCCCACCAAGGGGGAGGGGGCATACGGCTGGGTCGGCGAGAGAGGGGGAAAGCGGTTCTCGATGTTGGAGTGGACGGAGCTGTTCGGACGAGATGCTATGGTCGCGCTGACGGTGGGCACCTGTGCTGCGTTTGGTGGTCTCTCGGCTGCAGATCCAAACCCCAGCGGCAGCATGGGGCTGTCCGATGTCTTCGACATGCTCAAGATCGAGACGCCGGTCATCAATATTCCTGGATGCCCCTGTCACCCCGATTGGTTCATCGGAACCGTCGCGAAGATCCTGCTGTACGGCATGCCGCAACCCAAGGAGTTGGATGAACAGAAACGCCTGAAGCTTTTCTTCGGACGGTCCATCCACAACCGGTGCATCAAGAGAGACTTCCTTGACGACGGCATCTTCGCCACGAAGTTCGGCGACGAAGGATGTCTCCTCGAGCTGGGCTGCAAGGGTCCCTTCACTCACGCCGACTGCCCGATCCGTCTCTGGAACGGGAGCGTCAACTGGTGCATCAACGCCGGCTCGCCGTGCATCGGTTGCACAGAGAAGGGATTCCCTGACGCACATTCGCCCATTTACCAGCGGAGGTAAGGCCATGAAGCGCGTGAAGACCAACATCGCGATTGATCCGATGACTCGGATCGAGGGCCACCTGAAGGTTGAAGCCGTCGTGGAAGACCGGACGGTGATCGATGCGCGTCTGGAAGGTACGCTGTATCGCGGATTCGAACAGATCCTCCTCGGCCGCAATCCTCTCGACGCCGTGCAGATCACGCAACGCTTCTGCGGCGTCTGTCCGACGCCCCACGCTATTGCCTCCTCACAGGCGCTCGAGAACGCCTTTGGGATCATGCCCCCACCGAACGGGCGGATCATCCGTAACATCATGCAGGGTGCCAACTACATTCAGTCTCACATCCTCCACTTTTATCACCTCGCTTCTCTTGATTTCTTCCGCGGTCCGGATGTGCCGCCGTTCATTCCGAGATACGAAGCGGACTATCGGGTACCTGTCTCGGTGCACGAGAGTCTTGTCAACCACTACATCCAGGCATACCAGATCCGCCTCAAAGCCCATGAACTCTGCGCGATCTGGTCCGGAAAGATGCCGCACATGGCTTCAATCGTCCCCGGCGGCGTCAGCATCCAGCCCCGGATCGACAACATCACCACGTCCCTCTGGAGACTGAAGGAACTCCGGGAGTTCATCGACAACGTCTACATGCCGGACGTACTGACTCTGGGGGCGATCTACCGGGACTACTTCCAGATCGGCAAGGGATGCCGGCGGTTCCTGTCGTTCGGTTTGTTCGATCTGGATGACGAGCCAGATGTGTTCAAGCGATCACGGTTCATCCCGATGGGAAGGATGGCGGAAGGGACGCTGCTCCCGGTGGACGGGCGCAGCATCACCGAGGACGTGAGATTCTCGTGGTTCGAACGTCGCAAGCGGACCCATCCTTCGGTCGC
>CAYXMK010000003.1:27379-42322 GCA_964465905.1 uncultured Ignavibacteriaceae bacterium
CGACACCGCCCCTCAGCCCGAGAAGGCGGATGCCTACTCTTGGCTGAAAGCACCGCGCTACGAAGGCCAAGCGTACGAGGTAGGACCGCTGGCCCGTATCGCTATGGCCTACCAGCGCAAAACCAACCCGAAGATCGTCCGTCTCGTGGACGACGCTCTCACGGAACTGCAGATGGCGCCGGACGCTCTGTGCTCCGTCATGGGCCGTCATCTTGCCCGTGCAATCGAATGTAAGGTCGTTGCGGATGAGTTGGAAGGGATGATCATGCAGGTGAAGCTTGAGGAGCCGGTCTGTACGGAGCATACGATTCCGACAGAAGCCGAGGGTATGGGACTCTGGTGCGCGGCTCGAGGCGCTCTCGGACACTGGGTCAGCATTAAGGACGGCAAGATTGCGCGCTATCAGGCTGTTGTGCCCACAACGTGGAATGCCTCGCCAAAGGATAACGACGGGAAACCAGGACCCATTGAACAGGCACTGATCGGAACCGTTGTGGAAGATCCCGATAATCCTTTCGCCGTCGCACGGATCGTTCGTTCGTTCGATCCGTGTATCGCCTGCGCAGTGCATGTCCTTCGACCTGGTCGATCCGTCAGGGCATTCAGGGTTTGCTGACGCCGGTGCCGGCGCCCGCCATGGATGAAGTGCACACGCTCGTGCTCGGCGTCGGGAATCTCCTCCTCGGCGACGAGGGTGTCGGCGTGCATGTCGCGCGACGCCTTCTACAGTCCCCCCTTCCACCAGGAGTGGAGGTAGTGGACGGCGGAACTGCGGGATTCGAGCTGATTCGCTTCTGCGCCGGCAAGAAGAGGATCATCATCATCGATGCACTGCTCGGAGATGCCGAGCCGGGTAGCATCGTGCGGTGCACCCCCGCCGAGCTTCACCTCGCGCCAGAGGCGCCCAGCACAGCGCACGGGGTAGACCTGAAGGATCTCCTGCGGCAGGTTCAGGCCTTTTCTCCAAAGCCCGACGTCGTGATCTTCGGCATTATTCCCCTCTCCTCCTCGGAACCCACTACGGAACTCACCCCCCTGCTCAAGAGTCGCCTGGACGACATCGTCGGGGCGATTCTCGGGGAGCTCTCCTTGCAGAGCGGGGGAGATTCCCGTATGTTGGGCTGAACGTTCCACATCATCCGGGAATTTCTGTGATCGGCGAACTGAGCGCCTTGCTGACGGCAGCTCTCTGGTCGGCTACGTCGCTGGTCTTTACGGCCGCCGTGCTTCGCATCGGGTCGGTGCAGGTCAATGTCACCCGCCTGCTGATCGCCCTCTTCTACCTGTCGGTCACGACGTTCCTGCTCGGGATCGACTTCTCAATCAGCACATCGCAGTTCGTCAATCTCTCGCTGAGCGGCATTGCCGGACTCGTGATCGGCGATTCGTTTCTCTTCAAGGCGTACGGGGCCGTGGGTCCGCGTATCAGCATGCTGATCATGTCCTTCGCCCCGGCGGTCGGCGCCGCGCTGGCATACGTCTTCCTCGGCGAGACTCTCTCCCCCTGGGGCATCACCGGCATGGCCGTGACGCTCGGCGGCATCGTCCTTGTCGTCATGGAACGCCCCGCTGCCGGAGAACCCGATCATCCGCTGAAACGGCAGGGAATTCTCCTCGCATTCGGAGCAGCGCTCGGTCAGGGCGTCGGATTGATCTTCGCCAAGCAGGCGTTCCTGGAGTCCGATCTGCACGCCCTTGCAGCCACCCTTGTGCGCATCGCCTCCTCGGTGGCCATACTCCTTCCAACGGCAATTGCGATGCGCCGTTACCGCAACCCGTTCGCTGTTTTCGCGGCCGACCCTCGCGCACTCGGATTCACGGCGGTCGGCGCGTTCATCGGGCCGTTCCTGGGCATCACGTTCAGTCTGGTGGCTGTCGCCAACACCAAGGTAGGGATCGCCGCCACGCTCATGGCAACGGTACCGATTCTGATGCTGCCGATGATCAGGTTCGTACAGAAAGAGCGGCTCTCCTGGAAAGCCGTCGCGGGCGCATTCATCGCCGTCGCCGGCGTCGCCATCCTCTTCCTCCGCTGAACTCCGCCAGGGCCCTGCACAACGAAGAGGCCGGGGTGATGTGCCCCGGCCTCCGTCGTTCAGCCGCCCGCGCCTCAGCGGTGCGCGCGGATGTATTCGATCAGGCTCCTCGTCGATGCGTCATGCGAGCTGTCAGCCGTACCCGCATCCAGCTCAGGCAGAATCGCCTTGGCAAGCTGCTTTCCCAGCTCAACTCCCCATTGGTCAAAGGAGTTGATGTTCCAGATGACTCCCTGCACGAACACCTTGTGCTCGTAGAGCGCAATCAGAGCCCCCAGCGTCCGGGGGTCAAGTTTCTTCACCAGAATCGTGGTGGTGGGTCTGTTCCCTGGAAATACCTTGTGGGGCACGAGCGCCGCCAGTTCTTTCTTCTTCACTCCCAAGTTCTCCAGCTCTGCTCGGGCTTCTTCTTCGGTCTTCCCCTTCATGAGAGCCTCTGTCTGCGCGAGGAAGTTGGAAAGGAGCATGGCGTGGTGAGCACCGACGGGATTGTGCGACTGGATGGGGGCAATGAAATCGGCCGGAATCAGTTGCGTGCCCTGATGCAGCAGCTGGAAGAAGGCATGCTGACCGTTGGTTCCGGGTTCACCCCAGACCACCGGTCCGGTCGAGTAGTCCACAACCAGGCCGTCCCGCCGGACGCGCTTTCCATTGCTCTCCATCTCAAGCTGCTGCAGGTAGGCGGGAAAGCGGTGGAGGTACTGGTCGTAGGGAATCACCGCATGCGATTGTGCTCCGAAGAAATTCCTGTACCAGATCCCCAGCAGGGCCAGGATCACCGGCATGTTCCGGGCGAGGGGAGCCGAACGGAAGTGCTCGTCCATCGCATAGGCCCCCTCGAGAAGCTCTTCAAAACGATTCATCCCGATGGAGAGGGCAATGGAGAGGCCGATGGCCGACCAGAGCGAATAGCGCCCTCCGACCCAGTCCCAGAATTCGAACATATTCCGCGGATCGATGCCGAACTTCCGGACCTCCTCCGCGTTGGTGGAAACCGCGACGAAATGACGGGAAACGGACTCGGGCGTTCCGCCGGACTGGAGAAACCAGTCGCGCGCCGAGCGGGCGTTGGCGAGCGTTTCCTGTGTCGTGAACGTTTTGGAGGAAATCACAAAGAGCGACGACTCCGGACTGAGACGCCGCACGGTTTCCGCAATGTGCGTCCCGTCCACGTTCGACACGAAGTGCGATCGGAGGGAAGGACGGCTGTAGGGTCTCAGCGCCTCCGTCACCATGACCGGACCGAGGTCGGAGCCGCCGATGCCGATGTTCACCACATCCGTGATCGGTTTACCGGAGTATCCCTTCCATTCACCGCTCCGCACCCTGTTCGTGAAGGAGCGCATATGTTCGAGCACGGCTCGGACGGCGGGCATGACGTCCTTCCCGTCGACGAGCACGGGCGCTTCGCTGCGGTTGCGGAGCGCGATGTGAAGCACCGGCCGATCTTCCGTCGCGTTGATGTGCTTCCCGTCCCACATGGCTCTGGTCCATTTCTGAACCCCGGCTTCCCGCGCCAGCGCGACGAGGAGTTTCACGGTATCGTCCATCACGAGATTCTTGGAGTAGTCGAGCAGGAAGCTGTCCCAGGCGATCGAGAATCTCCTGAACCGGTCGGGATCCTGGGCAAACAGGTCCCGCAGGTGCATCCGTGCGACTGCCGGTTGATGCCGGGCGAGTTTCTTCCAGATGCGCAGCCGGGTGAGAGGAGTGGGTTTCTGAGTCGTCTCGTTCCGTCTTCTGTTCGTTGCCATGAGAGCTCCTCAGGGTAGTCGAGAGTTCAGGAAAGGTACCGGTCGGCAGAACGGGGAAACTTCACGCTCCATCGTCACAGCGCGCTGTACACTGCCGGCGGCAATGCATCGACGCCGGACCACCGCGATCCTCACAGGTTGAAATAGAGTTTGAATTCGAACGGGTGCGGCATCGTACCGATGGACTTGATTTCTTCCTTCTTGGTCGCCACCCATTGATCGAGCAGCTCATCGGTAAAGAGCCCGCCCCGCCGGAGGAATTCATGGTCGCTCCCGAGCGCATCGAGCGCTTCATCGAGGTTCCTCGGAAGGAACCGGATGCGATCCTGCAGGGCCGGATCCTCGATGTTCCGATCAAAGGGTCCGAATCCTTCCTTCACGGGATCGATCCTGTTCACCACGCCGTCGATGCCTGCGAGGAGGATCGCGGAGAGTGCGAGGTAGGGATTGGCCGTCGCATCCGGCGGCCGGTACTCGAAGCGGGCCTCATCGGGGTTGTTCACGTACTTCGGAATGCGGATGGCAGAGGAGCGGTTTCCCTGGCCGTACGTCAGGGCGACCGGCGCCTCGAATCCCGGCACCAGACGCTTGTAGGAGTTCGTGCTGGGGTTCGTGAACGCGGAGAGCGCGGCGCCATGCTTTAGAATCCCGCCGATGAACGAGTGAGCAAGCGCGTTCAGATTACCGTACGCCCCCTTCTTGTAGAAGAGATTCCTGCCGCTCTTCGTGAGGAAGAGATGAACGTGCATGCCGTTTCCGGGCTGCTGATACATCGGCTTCGGCATGAAGGTCAGGAACAGATCCCTCTGCCGGGCAAAGTTGAACAGCGCATACTTCGTCGTGACGATGTTATCGGCCGTTTCCAGCAGAGGGGAGAAGTATGTCTCAATCTCCTGCTGACCCCGCTCCCCGGTTTCGTGGTGATGGTACTTCACGCCGACGCCGAAGCGTCCGAGGATGCGGCAGGCATCATCCCGGAAATCGTCATACACGTCGAACGGGTTGGCAGCGTGGTAGGCGTTCTTGAAAAACTCCTCCGCGTGTTCGACTTCATAGAAGGAGGACGACGTGCGTGTGTCGAAGCGGACTCTGGAGAAGACGTAGAACTCAAACTCCGGTCCCCACCATGACATGTCGGCGCCTGTGGTCTCGTGCAGGAGCCGTTCCGCCCCTTTCGCCAGCGCCCGTCCGTCCTGAGAGAACGGCGAGCGATGCTCGTCCGTCAGCAGAATGTGGGTGTAGAAACTGAGTGTCGGGGCCTGCCGGAAGGGATCCACGACGGCTGTGTTGAGATCGGGGACCAATACCATGTCGCTGTTCTCGACCTTTCGGAACCCATAGCTCGATCCGTCGAATCCGACACCTTCCCTGAGGAGACGTTCCAGGATGCCGGGAACGACGGGAAGGGAAATGTGATGGAGGGAACCGGTCAGGTCGATGCACTTCAGATCGATCATCTCGATCTTCTTCTCTTTGATGATCTTGTTGCATTGCTGAAGCGAGTAGCTGCGTTTCATGGATCGAATTCCTTCCGGGAGAGATGGGGGATCGCTCTGGCAAAGGTGTGGGGAGTCAATATAATCAAAAAAATCAAAAACGCTGCGCACCCCCTTCCAACTTCTGAGAACTCGCCGGCGGATTCAGCGGCGGGATTCTTGAAATTCATCGCAGAGCGATGTACCATTGAGGCATGGGCGGGAGGGGCTGCGGCAGATCGTCATTCGCCGCGATCCTGGCACTCTCCGCTTACCTGGCGATACCGCAGGGACTGCGAGTCGGCGCGAAGTTGGGGGGCAATCTCATGATTCCGTCAGGCGGGACATGCGACTCTCATGAGGGTCACAGTACTCAGAACGAAGAAATCAACGTTCCCTCAGCAGTGGCGTCACGACCCATGACGGGAGAACCATCCTGTGTCCTCCTCGTTCACCCACACTACTCTCGGCAGAACCGGTTTGCGCGTCCATCGTCTCGGTCTTGCCGCCACGTACTTTCCCGGCAAGAAGACGGTTCATCGTGCCATCGACGCCGGGCTGAACTACTTCTTCGCCTTCGGCGTCGACTACCAGTTGATCACGGTACTCCGGGATGTCATCCGGAGCGACCGGAGCCGCTGCGTCCTGGCGACGGGGGCGTACAACTTCATCTGGGGATATCAGAATCTGCGCCGGACGCTGGAGAAGCGGCTGCGTCAGTTCCGCACGGACGTGATCGACGTGTTCCTGTTCCTGGGCGTTACGCGGGAGAAGGAGTTCCCTGAACCGGCGCTGGAAGAGATGTTGAGATTCAGGGAGGAAGGGAAAGTCCGTGCCGTCGGTATGTCGTGCCACGACAGGCCGTTTGCGGGCAGGATGGCCGCCCGGGGCGCTCTGGATGTTCTGATGATCCGCTACAATGCGGCACACCGGGGTGCGGAAGTGGATATTTTTCCCTATCTTGTTCCCCACGATCCGGGGGTGGTCAGCTACACCGCCACCCGCTGGCACGCGTTGCTGGAACGCCCGAAAGGATGGCCTGAGAACCGGCCGGTTCCCGACGCCGGGATGGTGTATCGTTTCGTTCTCTCGAATCCGCACGTGCACGTCTGCCTGACGGCTCCCGCGAACATCGTGCAGTTCGAAGAGAACCTTGCATCGCTCAGCCGGGGTCCGCTGACCGACGACGAAGCCTCCTTCATGAGGGAGTTCGGAGACGCCGTGCACCGACGGCAACGATGGTTCATGGAGCGAAAGCTCCCCCCGTGACCGTCCTGCGCCGCGGCGGCACTCTTCATCCGAGACGACGAACGACAAGGGAAACTCCATGCCACAATCGACATCCGTTATCCGCGATTTCGTGATACGCTCGCTGCTCGCCTTTGCGGGCTGTCTGCTGGTCGGGATCTTCTTCTTTCAGGCGGATATTTTCGATCCTATTGCCGTCCCGTTCCGCTTCATCTCGAACGGCATTCTTGGCTCCGTCGTCTTCGCCGCCCTGCGCAGCGTTCCGATTCGCACGTCGTTCATCATCTTCCTCTTGACGGCCGTCGTGCTCATCGCAGTCTTCACCTGGCCGCTGGAACTCCCCTTCATCCTTACCGACGGCGTGCTCTTCATCGGTATCGGCCTTGCTCTCTACGTCGTCAACCGGACGACGTTCGTGCAGATGCAGCCGATCCGGTGGGCGCGTCCGCTGGTGTTTTCCTCTCTCCTCGCCCTCATCAACATCGCCGCCTCCATCTTGATGATGTTCTACCACCGCGACTTCGTGCTGTTCTCGCAACCGCCGTTCGAGACGATCTCCATGGGATTCCTCATCGGTCTGGGACTGGGGATCGGGTGTGAAGTCGGGGAGATGGTGACGGGGCGCTCCTCGACTGCCCGCTCCTGACTGCTCCGGGCGAACGCTCACCGATTCTCGCCCTCTGCCCCGGTGCACCGCATGGCAGGGGTCTGCTGCGTCCACAGGTTGTTTCTTCGTCCTCGCACCGGCAGCCGGGGTGCACCCACGGTCTCCTTGAATCTTGTCCGCCTGTTTCACGTACAACAGAACGATACCGTTCCTGCTGCGTGCCTCGCCATGGTGGATAATCAGAGAGATTATTCCGTACATTGGCGACGACGGAGCCGTGTCATTCAAAGGATCGGGGCACATGAAGACGTTTCTCAAACAGTGGTTCCCTCTTCTCGCCATCGGCCTCGCAGGGCTGGCGTCCTTTCTGTACTGGTATGAAGATGTTGCCCCTCAGGCATCGGTCGACCTCCGGATCAGCCGTCAGGAGGCAATTGATCGCAGCCGGGACTATCTGCTCGGCCTGAAGTACGACCTCAACGGGCTGACGCCGCTTGCCCACTTTGTCTTCGACAGCGAAACGCACCTGTACCTTTCCAACCGCTACGGCGTCGGACGCGCCTCGGAGATCATCAGAGCGGACTCCCTCTCGACGCATTACTGGCAGGCATCCTACATCGACCCCCGGGTCTCCCGCAGCCAGGCGCTCCACAGCTACACCGTCTGGATGACGCCGACGGGGAGGATCCTCGGCTTCTCGCACGCTATCCAGGACACGGCCCGCGGCATCTCCCTCTCCGAGGAAGAAGCCATCGAGTATGCCACCGAGTTCCTGATCAGCCAGAACATCAGTCTCAACGGCTTCCGATCCGACCGCGTCATCCAGAAACGCATGGCCAACCGGACGGACTACGATTTCAACTGGATCAGGAGCAGTGCCGACCGGGAGCTCAGTCCTCAGATCGCTCTGCGCGTCCAGGGGAACGAAATCGGCTACTTCCGCGAGAACCTGAGGCCGGAAGGTGAATTCCGGAGATCCATGAGTGAGATCGGAACGGCCGTGGCGTTCCTATACAGCGGGACGATGGCGCTCACGTTCCTTCTCTTCTTCTTCATCGTCATCTTCTTCCTGAAGAAGTACCACGACGGTGAAGTCGGCGTCCAGACGGCGCTCGTGCTCTTTCTCGCCCTCTACGCCGTTTCGGTCGTCGGCAACGTCCTTCAGTACCCGGCGACCGGGCACGACACCTCCATCGGCGACGTGAACAAGTCCAATGTCCAGATCGTTCTCCTCATCTTCAGCACGCTCGTCATCTCCGTGTTCCTCCAGGTGATGGTATTTGCCGGATGGAGTGTCGGCGAATCGTACGCCCGAAGCCGATGGGCGGAGAAACTCGTCGGCATCGACAGCATTCTCCGCGGCCGCTTCTTCACGCGCAACGTTGCACGCGGCGTGATCCGCGGCTACGCCCTGGGGGCCGCCATCCTCGGTCTCCTCACCGCGCTCGGCGTCTGGTCCCTCGAGGACCTCTCAGGCTTCGGTATCTTCACGCCGACGCTGCACGGCATTCCGGACTCCTACTTCCCCGCTCTTCTGGCAATCACCATGGCACTGGAGGCGGCGGCGATCAACGAGGTGGTGTACCGACTCTTCTTCATGAGCATTTTCCGAGGGAAGTTCCGGCGCTCCTGGGCCCCTGCCGTCCTGTCATCCCTCCTCTTCCCTCTCACGGCCTTCGCCCTGTGGGATTTTCCGTTCGGCTACACGAACCTGGAGATCCTCTACCCGGTCTACGCCGGCATCGGCCTGATGTTCGCCGTTGTGTTTCTCAAGTACGATCTGCTCACCTCGCTGACCGCCAACTTCATCGTGCTGGCTGCGGGCTACGGCCTGCCGCTCTTCGGATCGACCGGAGCGATCTACCAGACTCAGCTCTGGCTGTTCGCGGCCTTCCTCGGCGTGCCGCTGCTGGTGGCCGTGGTGGGACTCCTCCGCCGCGAGGAGTTCTCCTTCACACCCCAGACCCTCCCGGCCCACATCCGCAGGATCTCCGAACGCGAGCGGATGGCGAAGGAACTGGAGATTGCGCGCAATGTCCAGCTCAGTCTTCTTCCGAAAGAGAATCCGGTGATTCCGGGATTCGACGTGGCCGGCATCTGTATTCCGGCGCTGGAAGTGGGGGGAGACTACTACGACTTCGTACACCTGGGGAACGGGAAGATCGGTATCGCCATCGGTGACGTTTCGGGAAAAGGCGTCCCGGCCGCGATCTACATGACGCTGACCAAGGGAATCCTGCAGTCGCACGCCGAAGAGACGATCTCACCGCGGGAAGTCCTTTCCAAGGTGAACAAGCTCATGTACCGAACCATCGATCGCCACTCCTTTGTCAGCATGTTCTACGCCGTCGTGGATACTTCCCGGAGAACCATGCGCTTCTCGCGGGCCGGGCACAACCCGGTGATCTTCGCAGAGCGCAGCGGCGGCGGGCATGAGTTCCTGATCCCGAAGGGCATTGCCCTCGGCCTGGACGATGGGGCGAAGTTCGACGAAACCCTCGAGGAGCGCGAATCGATCCTGAAGAGCGGCGATCTGCTGGTCTTCTACACGGACGGCTTTGTCGAAGCCGTGAGGAAGGACGGGGAGGAATTCGGCGAGGAACGGCTGGTGGCTTCCATTGTGACCATGCAGCAGAAGCCCTCCCGCGAAATCATCGACGGCATCGTGAGCGACGTGCGACGGTTCGTCGGCGACTTCCCGCAGCGCGACGACATGACGATGGTTGTGGTCAAGGTGTTCTGACCCGGAACTTCCCCCTTACCCGTTGCGTTTCCTCGGGTGAAGACCCATGGTCAGATCGCTTCTCCACACCCTCATCTTCCTCTTCACCGCCAGCATGGTTCTCCCCGCTTGCACCAAGCGATCGGAGCCCGTGTCTCCGGGGGCGGAAGCCGCCTCTCCGCTCCCCATCACGTTCTCCAACCCCCGCCTCTTCCGCGAGTACGCCGACACGAGCGGCAGCGAGAGCTGGTTCGCGATCGGGTGGACGACGGAAACCCTCGCCGAGACCCTCACGCTCGAGGGACGCCGGGCACTGCGCGTTCTGGAGATTTTCCGGGGAAACGACAGCACCGTCGCCGGAGGGGACACCGTCACCTATGCCGTGGATGGCGGAAAGGATCTCTGGATCTACCTCGCGGGGGCGGAAGGATTCCTGCTGAATGCCGATCCCCTTGGCTCCCTCGAAGTGACAGGAGGATTCGAGCCGGGCTGGAGACCTTTGCTGCTGCAGAGCGCAGGTTCAGGGGAGAGTTACTCGGTTCTCCGGGCATCGTTCGGTGTGAAGGTGCAATCTGATTCTCTCACTGGAGGCGCACCCGTGGCATTCACGGTCGACCTCAGGGGAGACGGCAGGGTGGAGGGAACGGAACTGCTCGAACGTGACGGACGCCTGTTGCCCGCCACGAAGATTTCGGTCAGTCTCCAGCTGACGCTCCGATCGGGATTCCTGATCTTCCCGGAGCGGCCGACCCTCACCATCAACTACTGGGTAGCTCCGAACCTGGGGATCGTCCGGCGCGCCTCACTTCCGCTTTCGCTGGATCTTGCCCTTCTGGGAGGTCCTGTTCTTCGCATTCCGGGGAGCCGGCGCGACCTCCTGCTCGACTAACACTTCCCCGCTTTCCTCCTGTTCCTGCACTTCCGTCGCCTCCACCGGAAGCGACGGCACACCCGCATCGTCGACGTTGGAGACAGCCGCTTCCTTACGCGAGATGAAGGAGTACATCGCCGGAACGATGTAGAGGGTGAGCATCCCGCCGAACAGCAATCCGCCGATCACGGCAATCCCCATCGACATCCGGCTCTCGGCGCCGGCTCCCAAGGCCAGCGCGATCGGGAGCGTTCCGAGAATCGTGGAGAGACTCGTCATGAGAATCGGCCGCAGGCGTGAGACGGCTGCGTCTTGAATTGCCTCCATGAGCGGCAGGCCCTTGGCCTTCCGCTGATTCGCGAACTCAACGATGAGGATGCCGTTCTTTGTTACCAGTCCGATGAGCATGATCTGCCCGATCTGGCTGAAGATGTTCATGGTCTGTGCGAAGTACCAGAGGGAGAACACTGCTCCCGCGACCGCCAGGGGAACCGTGAACATGATGATGAGCGGATCGCGGAAGCTCTCGAACTGGGCCGCAAGGACGAGGTAGATGAGAATGAGCGCGAGCAGAAAGGCATAGGCGAGACTGGAGGAGCTTTCTTCGAAATCCTTGGATGAACCGTCCAGCGCCGTGCTGAAGGAATCGTCCAGCACCATGTCCGCAACCGCCCGCATTGCGCTGATTCCCTGCCCGATGGTGTAGCCGGGGGCGAGTCCGGCCGAGATCGTGGCCGACTCGAAGCGGTTGAAGCGATAGAGTGCCGGCGGACTGCTTTCCTCCTTCAGGGTGACGAGGTTATCCATCTGGATCAGTTCATTACGATTATTGCGGACGTAGATGGAGCGAAGATCCAGGGGTTTGTCGCGGTTCTGACGCGAGACCTGACCGATCACCTGGTACTGGCGACCGTCCATGACGAAGTAGTCGAAGCGCTGGCCGGAGAACGCCAGCTGGAGCGTTTGCGCGATATCCAGAGCCGAGACCCCCAGCGCACGGGCGCGATCGCGGTTGATCTCGATCCGCACTTCCGGCTTGTTGAACTTGAGGTTCACGTCGACGATCTGAAACTCCGGCCGCCGGCGCGCCTCCTCAAGGAACTTCGGCACCGCATCCCGCAGCTTCTCGAAGTTCGGCGCCTGCAGCACAAACTGCACGGGCAGCCCGAAGCCGCGGCGGCCGATCGACTGATCCTGGGTGACAAACGCCCGCGCGCCGGTGAACTGCGTAACCATCCCGGACAACTGCGCCGCAATCTCCTGCTGCGAACGCTCCCGCTCGTCGGGCTCCTTGAGGATGATGAACATGAATCCGGAATTCACGCCACCTCCACCGAATCCCGGAGAGGTGACGGTCAGGATCCCTTCCCGCTCGGGCACGGCTCCCTCCACGGCCTCCCGCAGCGCGTTCATGTACGCGTCCATGTACTCGAAGGTGGCACCTTCGGGACCCGTGGCATTGATCCGCAGGCTGCTCCGGTCTTCGAGGGGGGAGATCTCTGACGGCAGCATCAACCCGAAGCCGACGATCATGGCCAGCGTCACGGCGAACGCCGGGATGACAAGCCCCCGTCGCTGCATGAACCACGCGAGAGATCTGCGGTATGACCCGATCAGGCGTTCAATGAAGGGTTCGGTTGCATAGTAGAACCTGCTGTGCTTCTGCTTCGGACGCAGGATGCGTGTGCACATCATGGGGGTGAGGGTCAGCGCCACGAACGAAGAGATGATGACGGAGCCCGCCAGGACGATGCCGAACTCCTGGAACAGCCGACCGGTGATGCCCGAAAGGAAGATCACCGGCATGAAGACTGCCACGAGAACGACGGTCGTGGCAATGACGGCGAAGTACACCTCCGCCGAGCCCCGGAACCCCGCCTGGAGAGGGTCGATCCCCTTCTCGATCTTCGCAAAGATGTTCTCAAGCATCACAATCGCATCGTCCACGACCAGGCCGATGGCGAGCACGATGGCGAGCAGGGTGAGAACGTTGATCGAGAAGTTCATGACGTACATGATGAAGAACGACCCGATCAGGGAAACGGGAACCGCCAGCATCGGAATCACCGTCGTCCGCAGGTCCCGGAGAAACAGATAGATCACAAGGAACACGAGCAGGAAGGCCAGAAGGACGGTCTGGGTGACTTCCTTGATCGATTCCCGGATATACTTGGACGTGTCGAATCCAAGAGCCAGCTTGATATCGTCCGGCAGTTCCCGCTGGATTTCCCGGACCCGGCGGTTGAACTCGTCCACGATCTGGATATAGTTCGCCCCCGACTGGGCGATCAGCACGACGGCGACCATCGGAACACCGTCGCGCTGAAAGAGCGTGCGGTAGTTTTCCGGACCCAGCTCGGCATAGCCGACGTCCCGGAAGCGGATCACGCGCCCCTCGACCTCCTTCACAATCAGGTTGTTGAAATCCTCTGCCGTCACCAGACGGCTCATCGTGCGCACCGTCAGCTCAGTTCTCATCCCTTCGATCCGGCCCGAAGGGAGCTCGACGTTCTCCCTCAGCAGGGCCGTCCGGACGTCCATCGGCGTCAGTTGATACGCAGCCAGGCGGGCGGGATCCATCCAGAGCCGCATGGCGTAGGTCTTGGCTCCCCAGATCGTCACTTCGCTCACGCCGGGGATGGTCTGCAGACGCTCGCGGAACACGTTCCGGGCGATTTCCGTGAGCTGGAGCAGGTCACGACGGTCACTGCGCACATTGAGGTTGACGATCGGCACCGCGTCGGCGTCCGCCTTGATCACCGTTGGATTCTCCGCGTCGGGGGGAAGCTGACGGCTGGCACGCGAGACCTTGTCACGGACATCGTTCGCTGCCGCTTCCATGTCGACGCCGATCTCGAACTCCACCGTGATCGAGCTGCGCCCCTCAGAACTGACCGACTTGAGCGATCGGATGCCCGCGATGCCGCTGATCGATTCTTCCAGCGGTTCGGTGATCTGCGATTTGATCACGTCGGCATTGGCGCCGGTGTACGTGGCGGAAACGGTCACGATCGGAGAGTCGACGCTCGGATACTCCCGGACGCCCAAGAATGTGTAGCCGATCACCCCGAAGAGGATGATCGTCAGGGACATGACGATGGAGAGGACCGGACGACGGATGGATGTGGCGGCAAGACTCATGGACGCGTCACTGGAGAACGGTGATGGCTACGGGCATTCCCTCGGCAAGCTGGAGAATCCCGGAGGTGATGACGGTGTCGCCAGCCGACAGGCCAGACGTCACCTGGATACGGTGCTCCGTGCGGAGTCCCGTTTCGATGAAGCGGGGGAACGCCTTTCCTCCCACGGCGACGAACACCTTCTGACCCTTCAATTCGGGAACGAGAGCCTCCGTCGGCACCAGGAGCGCATTCGGGTCTTCACTGAGAATCAGCTCCACCTGCGCGAACGACCCGGGGAGGATCCGCCCGCCGGGATTGGGACTGAGAGCCCGGATCTGCACCGTGCGCGTGAGCGGATCGATCTTCGGTTCAATGGCGTAGATCCTCCCGGCGTGAACCTCGGAGGAGTGAGCTGTCTGAAAGCGGATGGCCTGACCGGCCCGCACATCCCCCGCATACTTCTCCGGAACGGCGAAATCCACTTTCACCTGTTCGAGACTCTGCAGACTGGCAATGCGCGACTGGGGCGAGACATAGCTCCCTTCGCTCACATAGCGAAGTCCCACCCGACCGTCGAACGGAGCCAGGATCTTCGCCTTGGCAATCCGCGCCTCCGTCAGCTTGATCTCGGCAACGATGGAATTCAATTCATTGAGAGCCGTCTCGTAGTCTTCAGAACTGATGAGCTGTTTTGCCAGAAGCTCTTTTCTCCTCGCCTCCTTGTCGGACGCCAGGCGTTCCTGGGAGCGGAGTTTCAAGAGCTGGGCCTGCAATTCAGAGTCGTCGATGGTCGCCAGGACCTCCCCTCTCCGCACCATCCCGCCCTCCGCGAAGTTGATGCGCTCCACCTTACCCGAGATTTCGCTTCTCAGCTCCACCTCTTCGTTCGCAAGCACCGTTCCCGTGGAGAGAATCCGATTGGCCAGCGCTTCCGGCGCAAGCACGACAGCAGACACCGGGAGCCGCAGGTCGCGGGGCGCTCCTTCCTCTCTGGTCTGTGCGGCGTTGAACAGACGAATGCGGGGACTCGTCAGGACGACAAGCAAGACAAGCCCGGCAACCGCTATGAGTACGGTACGAAAGCGTTTCTTCATAGGTACCAGGATTC
>CAYXMK010000004.1:0-33965 GCA_964465905.1 uncultured Ignavibacteriaceae bacterium
GATGGCGTGTTCGAGGTGAAGTCCACGAACGGCGACACCCATCTGGGCGGCGATAACTTCGACCAGCGGCTCATCGACTACATCGCTGACGAGTTCAAGAAGCAGGAAGGCATCGACCTTCGGAAGGACGCGATGGCGCTGCAGCGTTTGCGCGAGGCGGCGGAGAAGGCGAAAATGGAGCTCTCCCAGCTGATGCAGACGGAGATCAACCTCCCCTTCATCACGGCGACAGCGGAAGGTCCCAAGCACCTCAACATGACGATCACCCGGGCGAAGTTCGAACAGCTCGTGGACGATCTTGTCCGGCGGTGCATCCCCCCGGTCGAGAAGGCGCTGAAGGATTCGGGTCTGCGTCCGTCGGAGATCGACGAAGTGATCATGGTCGGCGGCATGACGAGGGTGCCGCGCGTTCAGCAGCTCGTCAAAGAGATTTTCGGGAAGGAAGGGCACAAAGGGGTAAACCCCGATGAGGTTGTGGCGGTCGGGGCCGCTATCCAGGGCGGCGTTCTCTCGGGCGATGTCACCGACGTCCTCCTGCTGGACGTGACGCCCCTCACCCTGGGCATCGAGACGCTCGGCGGCGTGATGACGCCGATGATTTCCGCCAACACCACGATCCCGACCCGCAAGAGCGAGATCTTCTCGACGGCCTCAGACAACCAGCCGTCCGTTGAGATCCACGTCCTCCAGGGCGAGCGTCCCATGGCGATCGACAATCGCTCGCTGGGGCGGTTCCACCTGGACGGGATCCCGCCGGCGCCGCGGGGCATCCCGCAGATCGAAGTCACCTTCGACATCGATGCCAACGGCATTCTCCATGTTTCGGCGAAGGACAAAGCCACCAACAAGGAGCAATCCATCCGTATCACCTCCTCCAGCGGTCTGAGCAAGGAAGAGGTGGAGAAGATGAAGTCGGATGCGCAGGCGCATGCGGCAGAGGACCGGAAGAGGAAGGAATCGGTCGAGACGCGGAATCAGGCCGACAATCTCGTCTTCCAGACTCGCAAACAGCTGAAGGAGCTGGGAGACAAGATGACCAGTGAGGCGAGATCGAAGATCGAGACGGCCGCCAACGCCCTCGAGGAAACACTGAAGTCCGGCAGCGAAGCCGACCTGAAGGCCAAGATGGAGCTCCTGAACGCCGCGTGGAATGAGGCATCGAGCCAGATGTACCAGTCCGCTCGGGCGCCCCAGCAGGAAACTCCGCCGGGAGCCGGTCCCCAGCCGTCGGGAGAGCCGGGCAAGAAGGTCGAGAATGCCGACTTCGAAGTCATGGACGACAGGGAAGATACGAAGGGGAAGAAGTAGCCCGCTGTGCCTCCTGATGCAAAGCGGCACGGAGGTCCTGTGAACCGGAAGGGCGAGGTCGATCCTCGCCTTTTCCGTCTGCCGCATCCCGGCCGGAACCTCCTCCCCGGAAAGGAAGTCTCACAATGAACTTCAACAAATTCACGATCAAGGCGCAGGAAGCGATTCAGCAGGCCCAGGAGATCGCGTCCAGTTACCAGAACCAGGTGATCGAGCCGGAGCACGTACTGGCCGCACTCCTGCAGGACAGCGAGGGCCTGGTGGTTCCTCTCGTGCAGAAGGCCGGCGCAAACCTGGCTCACCTGCGCATCAAGGTGAACGCCCTGCTGGAGCGGCTCCCGAAAGTGCAGGGGTCGGGTCTGGGAAACCAGAGTGCCTCCCCTGTCCTTGCACGGATGCTCGAAGCGGCGCGCGAGGAAGCCGCTCACCTGAAGGACGAATTCGTGAGCACAGAACACTTGCTTCTGGGCATGCTCGCCAGTCCGGAAGGCAGCGGTCGCATTTCATCGGCCGCTCAGCTCCTGCTCGATCAGGGGATCAATCGGGACATCATTCTGAGGGCATTGCAGGACATCCGGGGCGGGCATCGTGTGACGGACCAGACGCCGGAAGAAAAGTACCAGGCGCTGCAGAGGTTCAGCCGGGATCTGAATGAGCTGGCCCGCCGCGGCAAGCTCGATCCCGTCATAGGACGGGAAGAGGAAATCCGAAGAGTTCTGCAGGTCCTCTCGCGCCGGACCAAGAACAATCCGGTGCTCATCGGTGATCCGGGGGTCGGCAAGACCGCGATCGCGGAGGGAATTGCTCACCGCATTGTGCAGGGGGATGTGCCCGAGAACCTCAAGACGAAGCGAATCATGGCCCTCGACATGGGGGCGCTCGTTGCAGGCACGAGTTTCCGCGGGCAATTTGAAGAACGACTGAAGGCGGTGCTGAAGGAAGTCACCGACTCCAACGGCGAGATCATTCTCTTCATTGACGAGCTGCATACCCTTGTCGGGGCCGGCGCCGCCCAGGGCTCCGTGGACGCCGCGAACATGCTCAAGCCTGCCCTTGCCCGAGGGGACTTGCGCGCCATCGGCGCGACCACCATCGACGAATACCGGAAGCACATCGAGAAAGATCCCGCGCTGGAGCGCCGCTTTCAGCCAGTCCTCGTGGATGAGCCGGATATCGAAGATACGATCTCCATCCTGCGCGGCCTCAAGGACCGGTACGAAGTGCACCACGGTGTTCGGATTACCGACGGGGCCATCGTGGCCGCTGCTCAGCTGAGCCACCGCTACATCACCGACCGCTTCCTGCCCGACAAGGCCATCGATCTGATTGACGAGGCCGCCTCCAAGTTGCGCATCGAGATCGATTCGATGCCCGAGGAGCTGGACACCGTCGAACGGAGGATGAAGCAGCTGGAGATCGAACGGGAGGCTGTGCGGCGCGAGGAAGACCCCGATTCACGGACGCGGCTCGAAGAGATTGAACGTGAGCTTTCGGAGGTCCAGCAGAAGCGATCGGAGCTCCGCGCACACTGGCAGCTCGAAAAAGAGCTGATCCAGTCGATCCGCTCCATGAAGGGAGAGATCGAGGCGGCCCGACTGGAGGCCGAACAGCGGGAACGTGCGGGCGATTTCGCCCGGGTGGCCGAGCTGCGCTACGGCGTGATGGGAGAGCTTGAGAAGAAGATCCGTACCGCTTCCCAACGGCTTGCTGAAGTCCAGCGCAATCAAAAGATGCTCAAGGAGGAAGTCGACGCCGAGGACATCGCCGAAGTCGTGGCGAAATGGACCGGTATTCCCGTGCAGAGGATGCTGGAGAGCGAGCGAAGCCGGATCCTTAACCTCGAGGAGCGGATCCACCGACGCCTCGTCAACCAGTCGGATGCCGTGAAGGCCGTGGCCGACGCCATCCGCCGCAGCCGGGCGGGGATGCAGGACGAGAAACGTCCCATCGGCTCGTTCATCTTCCTGGGGAGCACCGGCGTCGGGAAGACGGAACTGGCCCGGGCTCTGGCGGAGTTCCTCTTCAACGACGAGTCGGCGCTGGTGCGCATCGACATGAGCGAGTACATGGAGAAATTCTCCGTGTCGCGGCTGATCGGCGCACCTCCGGGCTACGTTGGCTATGAGGAAGGGGGGCAGTTGACGGAGGCCGTCCGCCGCAAGCCCTATTCCGTCGTGCTGCTGGACGAAATCGAAAAGGCCCACCCTGAGATCTTCAACGTCCTCCTGCAGGTGCTCGACGAGGGACGCCTGACCGACAGCAAGGGGAGAACCGTCAACTTCAAGAATACCATCGTCATCATGACGTCCAACCTCGGCTCCCACATTCTCCAGGAGCGGCTGGAGAAGCTGACCGATGAGAACAGGGACGAACTGATGGGAGATGTGCGCGTGCGGCTCCTCGAGTTGCTGAAACAGACGATCCGACCGGAGTTCCTGAACCGGATCGACGAAGTCATTCTATTTCAGCCCTTGACGATGAAGGAGATCACGCGCATTGTGGAGCTGCAGCTGGACCGCGTGCAGCAGCTTGCCGCGGCAAAGGATATTACGCTGCGCTTCTCCGGCGAATTGAAGGAATGGCTGGCGTCCACCGGCTACGATCCGAGCTTCGGAGCGCGCCCGTTGAAAAGGGTGATCCAGAAATACGTCGTGAACGCTCTTTCCGAACAGGTCCTGAGCGGTGCCATTGCAGCCGGCGACACTGTCCAAGTGAAACTCAACGCCCGCGGGATGGTGGAATTCGAGCCGGTCGTCAAGCCGGAGGTTGTGGCCTGACCCCGCCAGGCCCGTGTCGATGTGCCGCGACGCGCCTGCGGCATCGCGTCTGGTGGAAGCTGCCATGCGTCGGTTCTCCGGCCATGATGCTCCGACGCCGATCCGCGCAGGCGCGGATGTTCTTGGTGATTGTCTTTGCTCTCCCGCCGATTTCTTTCTATCTTTTTCACCTGCGATGAAAGCCTCTTCGCTCCTCGGGCATACGAGAGAAGTGCTGTCGGAGATCCTCGTCTCGGGGCGTCCGGCGGATCGTGTCTTCGATGCGTTCTTTCGAAAACGGAGATACCTCGGCTCGCGGGACCGCCGCGTCATCGCTGAGCTTGGCTACGGCGCTCTCCGGCATTTGCGTCGGAGCCAAATGGTCGTGACGGAAACGCTCGTCGTGCGCCCGGAGGAGCTGGCGACGCCGGAGGCGGTTCGGGCGACGCTGCTCGCGTACCTCGTGAGCATGAGTGACCTGGAGCGCGGGAAGGGCTTGGAACCGCAGGCGTTGCTCGATGCCGTTGATCCTCTCGAGCACGAGCTGGTTGAACGCCTGCGGCATGCGCACCAGCATCTACTGAAGCGGAAGGATCTCGGTGTCGGGGTCGTGTTCTCGTTTCCTGACTGGATGGTAGAGCGGTTCGCCGCCGAGTTTCCGGGACAGGAGCTGGAAGGACTGCTTCTCGCCCTGAACGAGCAAGCCCCCATCTCCCTCCGTGTGAATACGCTGCGCACGACCGTCGAAGCATGCCGCGAGAGACTTGAGGCGGAGGGCGTTCCGACGAGGCCAGGGCACCATTCCCCTCTGGCGCTCCAGCTCATGCGCCGGATCAATGTCTTCGCACTCCCCTCATTCCGGGATGGACTCTTTGAGATGCAGGATGAGGGGAGCCAGATCGTGCCGATTCTTCTGGATCCCAAGCCGACGGCGAAGGTGCTGGATGCCTGTGCGGGTGCGGGAGGAAAGACCCTCGAATTTGCTGCGCTGATGGAAAACCGCGGCGAAATCGTGGCCGGGGACGTCAGTGCCTGGCGACTCGGCGAGCTTCGCAGGAGAGCACGCCGCGCCGGCGCGTCGAATGTGCGTGTGCAGGAGCTGGACCTCCTGAAGCCCATCCCGGACGGTCTGTCGGCGAAGTTCGACGTGGTGCTGGTGGACGCTCCGTGCAGCGGTGTGGGAACGATCCGACGCAACCCCGGGATGAAGTGGAACGTTACCGGGGGGATGCTGCGGGGGCTGTCCGAGACGCAGCTGACGATGCTGAAGCACAGCGCCCCAGCGGTGAAACCCGGCGGCCGGCTTGCCTACAGCACCTGCACGCTGTTTCGGGAGGAAAACGAAGACGTCGTGAACGCGTTCCTTGCGGCACATCCCGAGTTCTCGATCCTGCCGCTCTCACAGCTCAACGGCGGAACCAGGTTCGTCCGGCGCGACGATGACCCGTTTCTCCACCTTCTTCCGCATCGCGATGGAACGGACGGATTCTTCCTTGCCGTTCTCCAGCGCCGCTGACGGCTGGCGGTGGGTGACCGGCATCGGCTCCTGTTGCGGTGGTCGTCGGGATGGAGGGGCGGAATTGCCCGGATCGACGATGAACCGTGCTCCCCGTCCTCCGCAGGCCGCTCCAGGCGCGTCCGGCGCAGTGAAAAAAGGAAAAAACCTCATGCGAACGATGGCGTTGATAGCTGCCGTTCTGGCCTCCGCTCTGATGAACGGGTGTTCGAGGCCGACCGAAGCGGAGCTCATGGAGCGGGCGGCCGCGGCATACCGGTCGGGAAACCCCGAGGAGGCGATGGCTCTGTACCAGGAATGCCTCGACAGATACCCCGAAGGAGAAATGCGTCCCGAGGCCATCTTCGCGATGGCCAGCATCTATCAGAATGACCGCCATGACCTTACGGCGGCCCTCCGGACGTACCGGGCGGTTGTGGATCAGTTCCCCAACCATGCTCGTGCGCCGGGGGCCCTGTTTCTGATCGGCTTCATCCTCCACAACGAGCTGGGAAATCTCGACAGCGCGCGGGCGAGCTACGACGAATTCCTCAGGAAATATCCTGGCCATCCGATGGCGGCTTCTGCAGAGTACGAACTTGCCAACCTCGGCAAGGATCCATCCTCGCTGCTGAACGTGGGGCCAGCGCCGCCGACCGGAGGGCGCACGGCGGAACCGCGGACGCGCAAGCGATGAAGGGAGCGCTGTGAGCGAGGCCCTGAAATACCTCAAGCCCGACGTCGTTGCTCAGCTCGGCACGATGGAGCTGAAAGCGCGGCTCGTCGTCGAAGGATTCATCACCGGCCTGCACCGCAGCCCGTACCACGGGTTCAGCGTAGAGTTCACGGAGCACCGCCCCTACATGCCGGGGGATGATCTCAAGCGCCTCGACTGGAAGGTACTGGGGAAGACAGACCGGTACTTCATCAAGCAGTTCGAGGAAGAAACGAACCTGAAGTCGTACCTGATTCTCGACGCGAGTCGCTCCATGAACTTCTCGTCGGGCCGTCATCTGCCGAAGATCGAGTATGCGAAGTATCTCGCCGCCTCGCTTGCCTATCTGATGACGGAGCAGAGGGATGCCGTCGGCCTGACGGTGTACGGCGAGGCGATCGCCTCCTCTCTCCCTCCCCGCAGCACACGCCTCTCGCTCTATCGTTTGCTGCGGGAGCTTGAACAAGTGCAGGGGGGGAGGGGAACCCGCACTGCGGAGGTCCTTCATCAGGTGGCGGAGCAAATCAAGCGACGGGGGTTAGTGATCATCCTGAGCGACCTGCTGGACGAGGCAGGGGACGTACTGAACGCCTTCAAGCACTTCCGCCATCGCGGACACGAGGTGCTGGTTCTCCACATCCTCGATCCTCAGGAGCGGCTGTTCGGATTCGGGAGTGACGCCGTCTTCCGCGATATGGAAACAGGGGAAGAACTGCCGACGCAGCCGTGGCACATCCGGGATGCGTACCGCGAGGCCTTCCAAGCGTTCCTCGACCGGTACCGGCATGAGTGTCTCGAGAGCAACATCGACTACGTCCTGCTCGACACATCGACCCCCTTCGACACGGCGCTGCTCGAGTACCTGAACAAGCGAAAACGAATGCACTGAGGCACGTTTGCCTCCCCCTCCGATTCGGGAAGGGACACTGCTGGAGATCAATCCCTCCCTGTCCGTATGTCTGAAGCCAATCTCATCGTCCGCGGCGCACGCGTCCACAATCTGAAAAACATCGACGTGGAAATTCCGCGCGAGCGCCTGACCGTCATTACGGGACTGTCCGGCTCGGGGAAGTCGAGTCTGGCTTTCGATACGATCTACGCCGAAGGCCAGCGGCGCTACGTGGAGAGTCTTTCGGCTTACGCTCGGCAGTTCATCGGTATGATGGAGCGGCCGGACGTCGACTACATCGGCGGACTCAGTCCGTCGATTTCCATCGAGCAGAAAAGCGTCAGCCATAATCCGCGCTCCACGGTCGGGACGGTGACGGAGATTTATGACTACCTTCGGCTTCTCTTCGCCCGAGCCGGAACCCAGTTCTGCTACCGTTGCGGTGAGAAGGTTCAGCGCCAGAGCGTGGATCAGATGGTGGATGCCATCCTCGCCTATCCTCAGGGCGCCAGGCTCCAGATCCTCGCCCCCGTCGTGCGGGGCCGCAAGGGGCACTACCGGGAGCTCTTTGAGCAGATTCTGAAGGACGGCTTTGTGCGCGTGCGTGTGGACGGCGTTGTACGGGAGATTACGGAGGGCATGAAGCTGGAACGGTACAAGATCCACAACATTGACATTGTGGTGGATCGGATTCAGCTCCGAGGCAACGTCCGGATGCGCGTGGCAGAATCCGTGGAAGTTGCGCTTCGCTACGGAGAGGGGCGGCTGGTGGTCTCCGATGGGAAGAGCGACGCACTCTTCAGCCGCGAGTATGCCTGCCACACCTGCGGGATTAGCTACGACGAGCCGGCGCCGAACTCGTTCTCTTTCAATTCCCCTGCCGGGTTCTGCCCCGAGTGCGAAGGCCTCGGCGAGCGGCGCGCCTTCGACCTCCGTCTCATCATCCCCGACGAGCGCCGGTCCATCAACGAAGGGGGGATCGCCCCGCTTGGAAAGCCGCGGCCGACGTGGATGTTCAGTCAGATCCGGGCCGTCGCGAAGCGTTTTGGGTTCGATTTCGACGTCCCCTTGCAGAAGATCTCGAAGGAGGGGCGGGAGGCACTCCTGTACGGTCTGGGGGATCAGAAGATCGAGATCGAATATGAGACGGGACGCGGCCGGCCGGTCATCTACCGGCATCGCTTCGGCGGCGTTCTCGAGATGCTCCAGCGCTACTACGAAGACACCACTTCCGGGAAGATCCGGGAATGGGTGGAATCGTTCATGGCAGCGTCGGTCTGCACGTCGTGCAACGGAGGCCGCCTCCGCAAAGAGAGTCTGGCTGTCAAACTCGTGGACGTCAGGACCGGCACTGCCTGGTCGATCGACAGCATCGTCCGTCTCTCCATCGACAAAGCACGGAAGATGTTCGGAGAACTGACCCTTGCTCCCCGGCTGGAGGAAATTGCGCGGCAGGTTCTGAAGGAAATCACCCAGCGGCTCGACTTCCTGCTCAATGTCGGGCTGGAGTATGTCACGCTGGACCGGTCTGCCCGGAGTCTCTCCGGCGGCGAAAGCCAACGGATCCGGCTGGCCACGCAGGTCGGCACCCAGCTCGTCGGCGTGCTCTATATCCTGGATGAACCGAGTATCGGCCTCCATCAGCGGGACAACATCAAGCTCATCAACTCCCTCAAGAACCTGCGGGATCTGGGGAATACGGTCATCGTTGTCGAGCACGACCGGGAGATGATCCAACAGGCAGACTACGTGCTGGACCTCGGACCCGGCGCCGGGGAGCACGGCGGACGCGTTGTGACATCAGGGACTCCGGCGGACCTGACGGCCCGCACGGCTCGCCGCAGTCATTCTAGACGATCTGCGACGGAGCCGTCGCTGACCGTCGAGTACCTGACAGGGCGACGGTCAATTCCCGTCCCGCAGGAACGCAGGAAGGGAACGGGCGCGAAGCTCGTCCTGACGGGTGCAACGGGAAACAACCTGAAGAACGTGACCCTCGAAATCCCGCTGGGGACGTTTGTATGCATCACGGGCGTCAGCGGCTCGGGGAAATCGAGTCTCGTCAATGAAACACTCTACCCAATCCTGTCGCGCACGTTCTACCAATCCCTCGATGTGCCGCTCCCGCACGGCTCCCTGCAGGGGATCGAGCACATCGACAAAGTCATCGACATTGACCAATCGCCGATCGGACGTACGCCCCGCTCGAATCCCGCGACATACACGGGCTTGTTCACGATGATCCGCGACCTTTTCACGCAGCTGCCGGAAGCGAAGTTGCGGGGGTACAGGGCAGGGAGGTTCAGCTTCAACGTGAAAGGGGGAAGGTGTGAACAGTGCGAGGGGGACGGGGTCCGGAAGATCGAAATGAATTTCCTGCCGGATGTCTACGTGGTGTGCGACGTCTGCAACGGAAAGCGGTACAATCGGGAAACGCTCGAAGTCCATTTCAAAGGAAAGTCGATTGCCGATGTTCTCGATATGACCGTGGAGGAGGCCATCGAACTCTTCAGCGAGTTCCCGCGGCTTCAGCGGAAGCTGCAGACACTCCATGATGTCGGGCTGGGATACATCCGCCTGGGCCAGCAGGCGACAACGCTGTCGGGAGGAGAAGCACAACGGGTGAAGCTCTCGACTGAGCTTTCGAAGGTGGGCACCGGCAGGACCCTGTACATTCTGGATGAGCCCACCACCGGTCTGCATTTTGAAGACATCCGGATGCTTCTCTCTGTGCTCAACAAGCTGGTGGCCAAAGGGAACACGGTCATGGTGATCGAGCATAACCTGGAGGTGATCAAGACAGCCGACTGGGTTGTCGATCTGGGTCCGGAGGGAGGGGACGCGGGGGGGCGGATCGTTGCAGAGGGGACGCCGGAGCAGGTTGCGAAAGCAAAGGGGTCCTATACCGGTCAGTTCCTGGCAAAAGAACTGAACCATCGCTGACGATGCGCCGGCGGCCGGCTCCACGTCGCGGCACAGAGCAGAAACCAGCGTGCAGATGACAACAGAAGACGGACTTCCTTCGTCATACCCCTTTGATCAGAAGTTCACTGTGAACGGGAATCAATCATGAACCATAAGAACACGATCACCCTTCTTGTCATCCTCATAGTCGCCGCGTCTGCAGTTGCTGCGACGACAGGAATTCTGTCGGAAGGTGGTCCCGGCTCCTACGACTATCAATCCATCCGCGGCCAGACCGTGACAATCTACGGGAAAGGGCTCTACCGACACATGTCGGCCGACGTGGCCGTGCAGGGCATAGCCCAGGACTACGTGACCCTCTTCATCGGCATACCGTTGCTGATACTGGCTACATGCCTTGCCAGGAGGGGCTCCCTCAGGGGCCGTTTCCTGTTGGCGGGGACCCTGGGCTATTTCCTTGTGACCTACCTGTTCTACCTGATCATGGCAATGTACAATGCCATGTTTTTGGTTTATGTCCTTCTGATGGGTTGTTCTTTCTTCGCTCTTGCCCTCACGATGATGTCGCTGGATGCAGGTGTTCTGCCGGCAGCTTTCCATCCGTCCGCGCCGGTGAAGTTGGCGGGAGGATTCCTGCTCTTCAACGCGGCTTCGATAGGTCTTCTCTGGCTGAGCGTCGTCGTACCTCCGCTTGCGGACGGGACTCTCTATCCAAAGGCGCTGGAGCACTACACCACGTTGGTCGTGCAGGGGATGGATCTGGGGTTGCTGCTGCCGCTGGCGGCGGTGACAGGCGTGCTTCTGATGCGGAAGCGTCCGTATGGCTACTTGCTGGGTCCGGTGTATCTCGTCTTCCTCTCAATCCTTATGGCGGCTCTGACGTCGAAGGTCATTGCGATGGGTATGGTGGGCCAGAACATTGTGCCGGCTGTGTTTCTGATTCCGACGTTCGCGCTGGCTTCGATCGGATGTGCGACGCTCTTTCTGAGGAAGGCAGGCGTCTGAGCGGCCATCGCCGGTCCTTCGGGTTCAAACGCGTTTCGCAAAGATGCTGTCAAACGGCGACGACTCACGCTCTGGAAACCCAGGCATTCCCTCTGATGGAGAAACGCCAGCGCTTTGCCGTTCCTTCTCTGATCCCGATTCTCGGAGATCGTGCAACGAGGGATGAGGGAACGGGCTTTCCTTCTGTCACAGAGATGTCTGCACCGAGCAGATCGATCCCGTTCTCCTTCCTGCCGATCCTGAATGCCTGACAGAACTTCGCCGGCCCGTTGGTCAGGTTCCGATCGGAAGTGTGCCCGCGGTTCCTTCGCATAATATCCACCGACGCGATCGGCTCAACCGCTCGGATGAGCACCGCGCCGGCTTTTCCGTCCCGTTCCGTCACGATGTTGGCACAGAAGTGCATCCCGTAGGTGAAGTACACGTACAGATGTCCCGGCGGGCCGAACATGACGTCGTTGCGCAGTGTCTTTCCCCGGTACGCGTGGGATGCCGGGTCGTCTTCCCCGCGGTACGCTTCCACTTCCACGATTTTGCCGATCAGCAAATGATTTCGTACCCTTCTCACGATGTGCATTCCGAGAAGTTCACGGGCAACGGTCAGCGTGGGACGGGCGTAGAAAGAACGAGGGAGTTTCCTTGACGGCATGGCGCTCGATCAGCTGTGGGGAGATTTCGAACCGAAACTTGTCAGAACAACAGGGGGTGGCAAAGCTCCCGTGAGCCGGGTGGAAAAGGCCGGGACGCTCATCGCTGTGTGACCGTGGAAGCTCATGGCGACTCGCACGCCTCAAGATATTCCAATTTCATCGTCTGATCAAACACGACGGGGTGATCCGGCTGAATCATGAAACGTCGGCTTGACTGGCTCCTCCGGTCGCTCCATGTCGCGATCGTTGCGGAGGATGAGTACTGGATGGTTCTGAACAAACCACCCCGCCTTCTCGTCTTGCCGGATCGGTACCAGTCCGCGCTGGTGAATCTCCAATCCGTGCTGACAGCTGAACTGGCGAAAATCTTCGTCGTCCATCGGATCGATCGGGACACCAGCGGGCTGGTCGTCTTTGCGAAGACAGCGGAGGTGCATGCGGGGCTGAACCGGCAATTCGAAGAGCGGACTGTCGAAAAGACATATCTTGCCCTGGTGCGGGGTGTACCGTCGGCGTCGGGCGGGATCATCGAGCTTCCTCTGGGAGAGGACGCCGGGCGGCCGGGTCGGATGAAGATTGACCCGAAGCGGGGAAAACCGTCGGCAACGCGGTGGGAAGTCGTGGAACGTTTTGACGGTTTCAGTCTGCTGGAAGTGCACCCGCTCACCGGCCGCACGCATCAGATCCGCGTGCATCTCGCCTCCGTTGGATCGCCACTCCTTTGCGATCCTCTCTACGGGGATGGAAAGCCGCTGCTGCTGTCATCGATCAAGGCGAGGTATCGGAATGAAGGGGAGGAGAAACCGATGCTGAACCGCACCGCCCTGCACGCTCAGCGGCTCGTTCTCCGTCATCCGGTCAGCGGGGAACAGCTGAAGCTGGAGGCACCACTGCCGAAGGATCTGCGCTCCGCTCTCCAGGCACTGCGGAAGTACGCGCCGGGACGGTCAGGAATCGCCGAACAGCCCTTCCTGCGGTGAGCTCCGTTTCATCTTGAAGTGCCGATAGGCGAGGGGAGTGGCCTCGCGCCCGCGCGGCGTTCTCTGAAGAAACCCTTCCTGGATCAGGTACGGCTCATAGACCTCCTCGATCGTCCCCGGTTCTTCTCCCACGGCAACAGCCAGCGTATTCAACCCCACCGGCCCACCGGCATACTTCTCCATGATCGCAAGCAGGATTCTCTTGTCCATTTCGTCGAGGCCGTGCTCATCCACCTCGAGGGCGGCCAGGGCGTGGGCCGCAACTTCGCGCGTGATGGCGCCCCCGAACCGCTCCAGTCGCTGATCCGCTTCGGCGAAGTCGCGGCAGCGGCGGAGGAGGCGGTTGGCGATGCGGGGTGTGCCGCGCGATCGGCGCGCGATTTCGTGTGCTCCTTCCTCTTCAATCCGGACATTGAGGATGCGGGCGGAACGGAGGCAGATGCGGAACAGCTGATCGGGCTGGTAGTAGTCCAGGCGGTTGGACACCCCGAAGCGGGAGCGGAGGGGAGCGGTGAGCAATCCGGCGCGAGTTGTTGCGCCGACGAGCGTGAAGCGCGGAAGGGAGAGCTGGATGCTCCGGGCGTTCGGTCCGGCGTCGAGGATGATGTCGAGCCGGTATTCTTCCATGGCGGAATAGAGATACTCCTCCACGACGGGATTCAGGCGGTGGATTTCGTCGATGAACAGGACGTCTCCTTCGCCGAGACTGGTGAGGATGCCCGCCAGATCGCCCGGCTTGTCGAGGACAGGCCCCGAGGTGATGCGGATCCTGGACTTCATCTGGTTGGCGATGATGTGGGCAAGAGTGGTCTTGCCCAGACCGGGCGGACCCGTCAGCAGAACGTGGTCAAGGGCCTCGCCGCGCTGGCTTGCGGCAGTGATGAAGACCTTCAGGTTTTCGACGATCTTCTGCTGGCCGACGAAGTCCTCAAAGGCCGCGGGCCGGAGCGTCTGGTCGAGCTCCCGGTCGTTCTCCAGCGGTTCGGGCGATGTGTGGTCCGACTTGCGCATGCGGATTGGAAAGTAGTGAGAACGTGAGTGAATAGCAAGAACGGGAGCATCCGTGCTCCGCATCCGCGGCCGAGTCCGCGACAGTTGTGGGGCTACACACCGGAAACGTGTTTGAGGGCGCGCTTGATGAGATCCTCCACGCTCAGATCGGACTCGCGCGCATCGAGGAGTGCAGCACGGAGCGCCTTCTCCGCGGCGATCCTGGTGAAGCCGAGCGAGGTCAGCGCCATGAGGGCCTCTGCGCGGTTCTGCGCGGCGCGGTCGGTCACAGGAGTGCCTTCGGTACCGGCGGGGATTCCCTTCTGCAGGCGATCGCGCAGTTCCACCACGAGTCGCTCCGCGGTCTTGCGGCCGATGTTGGGGATCGACATCAGGGCTGCTGTGTTACCCGAGAGGATGTGGTCCTTCAGCTGGGCGACGGAAACACCGGAGAGGATTCCCTGGGCGATCTTCGGCCCGATGCCGGACACGCCGATGAGCAGGCGAAAGAGCTGGCGTTCTTCCTCCGTGGAGAACCCGAACAACTGCATCACATCTTCGCGGACGTGCAGGTAGGTGAGCAGATGCACCGTTGAGCCGGGCTGGGCGAGGGTTTCAAACGTGGCGAGGGAAATGCTCACAGCATAGCCGACGCCGTGGACGTCGACGAGGACTTCCGTCGGATTCTTGGCAACGAGCGTGCCGGTCAGGGATGCAATCATCGGGTTCGGGCGATCCGTTCAGGATGAGCAGCGAGGAACGCTTGCCAGTCTGCGTAGCGTTTGCCTCCGGGCTGGTTCCAGCGACCGGCGACTCCCTCTGTTCTCTGGAGGTGGCACAGTGCGACGGCGAGGGCATCCGTTGCATCGAACAGTCGCGGAGTCGCCCGCAGGCGCAGCAGAGATGTCACCATCCCCTGTACCTGTTCCTTGGAGGCATTGCCGTGCCCTACGACGGCCTTCTTCACCTCGCGGGGGGAATACTCGGCGACGGGAAGCCCGTTACTGACCGCGGCCAGGATGGCCACTCCGCGCGCATGCCCCAGTTTGAGGGCTGACTGAACGTTCTTCCCGTAGAAGGCGCTTTCGACGGCGCATTCATCCGGGTGGCGGCGGTCAATGACAGCGATGAGTCTGTCGTAGATGGCCTTCAGACGCTCGGGGAGGGGGAGAGTGCTCCGGTTTTCAACCGTGCCGTATTCGAGAACCCGGACGCGAGCCCCTTCGCGGAGGATGAGGCCGTAGCCGGTGACAAGCGTTCCGGGGTCCACGCCGAGAACCGTCGAGGAGGTCCGACCCATCACGCTCCCCCGAACCTGGTCAGCAGGAGGACGTCCATCTCGAAGTTGGCGTGCACGTGCTGAACGTCGTCGTGTTCCTCCAGCGCCTCGAGGAGTTTCAGGAGCAGTTCTGCGTCCTTCCCCTCCACCTTGACCGTGGTTTCGGGGACCATCTGCAGTTCGGCGTGTTCGACGGTGATGCCCTTTGCCTTGAGCGCCTCCTGCACGGACTCGAATGCGTCTGTCGATGTTGTGATGCTGTGCAGGTCTCCTTCCGAGCGGAGATCCTCTGCGCCGGCCTCGAGGACGAGATCCAGCAGATCGTTTTCCGAGATGGAGGAGGCGGGTACCGTGATGATGCCTTTTCGGTGGAACTGGTAGAGAACGGAGCCCGCGGCCGCGAGTTTTCCGTGGTTCCGGTCGAGGATGTGACGCAGGTCGGAGACAGTTCTGTTCCTGTTGTCCGTAATGGTCTCGATGAGGAGCGCCACTCCTCCCGGCCCATACGCCTCGTAGCTGGCGTCTTCGTAGACCACGCCGGGCAGTTCACCGGTCCCGCGCATGATGGCGCGCTTGATGTTCTCGGCCGGCATGTTGCTTGACTTTGCCTTCTCGATGGCGAGGCGCAGGCGCGGATTGCCGGACGGGTCGCCTCCTCCGGCTTTCGCGGCGATGGTCAGTTCCTTGATGATCTGGGTGAAGAGCCTTCCGCGTCGCGCGTCGGTAACGGCCTTCTTCCGCTTGATCTGAGCCCATTTCGAGTGACCGGACATCTTCTGTGTTCTCCGTCCCTGAGTAACGCCTCAGGCGCCTGCCACCTTCAAATCCTTCAATTTCAACTGCGGAATCACCTCGCCGGCGTATTCGTTTTCCTCGATCGAGAAGGCCAGATCGACGGTACCACCATCCCTCGGCAGAAGCGGAAGGAAGTCTCCCATGTTGAATCCGATGGCGTCGAAGATCTTTCCGTTGCTCTTCACCTTCAGCTTCAGGTGGTTGTTGCCGACGATGCGGGGAAAACCGTGGAGTTGTGCGCCGCGCAGGGCGAACAGAGGGCGGGGATTGTCGGGGCCGTAGGGTGCGAATTCGTTGAGCACGCTGATGAATTTCGGCGTGATGTCCTTCAGATCGATCTCTGCGTCGATGCGGATTTCCGGCGTTCGGAGTTCCTCCGTGAGAAGCTCTTTCGCCACGGCAGAGAAGGCCGCCTTGAATTCGTCGATCCGGCTGAGATCTACCGAGAGTCCGGCGGCGTAGCGGTGGCCCCCGAACTGCAGGAGCTTGTCTTCGCAGCGCTTGAGGGCCTGGTAGATATCGAATCCGGCGACGCTGCGCGCAGATCCCTTTGCGACGCCGTCAACCGTGGTCATCATGATCGTGGGGCGGTAGTAGCGCTCCACGAGGCGGGACGCGACGATCCCGATCACGCCCGGATGCCAGTTGTCGCTGTGGAGCACGATGGCGTCGTCGGTGTCGACGTTGAAGATGCGTTCGACGACCTGCTGGGCTTCGAGGAACGTGTCCTCGTCAAGTTTGCGTCGCGTCCGGTTCTCCTCTTCGAAGACCCGGGCAAGGTCGAGTCCCTCGTTGAGGGATTCGCAGACGAGCAGGTTCACGGCGCGGCGCGCATCGCCCAGGCGTCCCACAGCATTGATGCGCGGAGCCAGGACAAAGACGACATTGCCGGAGTTGATCTTTCCGACCATCAGACCCGACGTTTCGATAAGCGCCTGGATGCCCGGCCGGGGGCGGGTGTTGATCAGCTCGAGGCCGAGCTTGACGAGAGTCCGGTTCTCTCCCGCAAGCGGGACGATATCGGCCGTTGTGGCAAGGGCGACGAAGTCGAGGTATTCCGCCAGCTCCTCGAGAGAGGATCCGCCGAGGATGGTCTGGACGTACTCGTGGAGCGAGAGGGCGTGGATGAGTTTGAAGGCGACGCCGCAGCCGCTCAGGTATTTGAAAGGGTAGCGGCAGTTCGGTTTGAGGGGATCGAGGACGGCGACAGCGTCGGGAAGTTCGGCTCCCGGCTCGTGGTGATCGCAGATGATCACATCCATGCCGATCGATCGTGCGTAGCGCACCTGATCAAGAGCCGTGATGCCGCAGTCCACCGCGAGCAGGAGCGTGGTCCCGTTCTCCCGGGCCCGATCGATGCCGGTCCGGCTGATACCGTATCCCTCCTTGAGGCGCTCCGGGATGTAGAACTGGACGCTCGCGCCGACGCGGCGAAGGAAACTCAGGAGAAGGGCAGTCCCGTTGGTCCCGTCGACGTCGTAATCGCCGTAGATCGTGATGAGTTCCTTCTGGCGGACGGCGCTGACGAGCCGCTGAACGGCGGTTCCCATGCCGTCCATGAGGTATGGATCGTGGAGATCGTCCAGCGTGGGACGGAAGAAGACGCGGACTTCCTCCGGCGTATGCATTCCGCGGTACGCAAGGATGGAAGCGAGGACAAGGGGAAGCTGGAGTTCGTCGGCGAGGGCTTTGGTAGCGATCTGCAGCTTCTCCCATTTCTCCGGATCGGAGAACTCCGACGTGAGATGTTTCCAGCGGTATGTTCGAAGAGGCAATGCGGGCACGGGATTCCTGGCTGGGCGGATCAGGTCCGCCGGTTTGTACGACGTAGAATGATTGACAGCACAACAACAACGGGGTGGAGGGTCGATAAGCCGAATTCTGTCTTTTCCCCGCGGAGGCGGAGAAGAGGCAGCCATTTCTCTGATGCGACCTACCCGTCACGCTCCGCCAGAGGCGGACAAGCGGGCCACTTGACACGTGACCTATGTGGTCTTGCACCGGGCGGGGTTTTTCCTGTCCCGCTCCGCGAACGGAACGAGATCCCCAACGGGACCGCCGGCCTTGCGGCACGGCGCGGTGGTCTCTTACACCACCTTTTCACCTGTTTCTCTCCGCCGGTGGCGGAGGGATGTGTGTTTTCTGTGACACTGTCCGTCCCCGGAGGATGTGGCCTCCGGAGCCCCCGATTGACTCGGGGCGCCCTGCCCTGCGGTGTTCGGACTTTCCTCCCCCCGCGTGAGAGCGGGGAGCGGCTGCCTGACCCACCACC
Source organism: uncultured Ignavibacteriaceae bacterium (assembly GCA_964465905.1). Taxonomy (GTDB): domain Bacteria; phylum Bacteroidota; class Ignavibacteria; order UBA10030; family UBA10030; genus CAYXMK01. Next base: position 18,060 of record CAYXMK010000004.1, read on the forward strand.
CCTGCTGTGAGAACAAAACCCGGAAACAGATCGTTCGTGCGCCTCCCCCTTCGGGGGCGCTTCAGCCGGTCACGTCCCCCCGGAGATTGAGCGCCTTGTTGGCCAGCTCGTCGGCGAGCCGATTCTCCTCCCGGGGAATGTGCCGAAACTCGACTCTGAACGGGGACTGTGCAATCCGTTCCTGCACACGATGCACATAGCTGCGGAGGCGCGGATTCTTCACTTTGTAGATGCCGGTCATCTGCCGGACCAGCAGTTCACTGTCGCTGTGGACGATCAGACGGTCGCAGGGGAAGCCGGCGGCAATCTCCAGACAGGTCAGCAGTGCTGTGTACTCGGCCGCATTGTTCGTCGCGCGCCCGATGAACCTCCCCACCGCCATCAACTCCCGTCCCTCGGCGTCCGTGAGGCGGATGCCGATGCCGCTCTCCCCGGGGTTCCCCCGCGAGGCCCCGTCGGTGAAGGCGTGGAGCGTCACGAGCGGGACTCGCCGTTGCCGGCAATCTCGTCTGACACCAGAATCCGTCCGCAGTGTTCGCAGATCATGATACGCGAATTCTTCCGGAGTTCCACAACCTTCTGCGGCGGGACGCGCTTGAAGCAGCCGCCGCACGCGTTGCGCCGGACCGGAACGACGGCGTTTCCTTCCTTCGCCTTGCGGATGCGCTCGTAGGTCCGCAGATCGTTCTTGTCAATACGGGCAACGAGCTTCTCCCGCTCGTGCTGGAGTTTCAGCTCCTCTTCCTCATGATCCTGGTGAACCAGCTGAAGCTCATTGCGCCGTTCCGAAAGTTCCCGCTGAAGATCACTGATCTCTGCTTCCAGCGTCTTCAGATCTCCCTTGGCGGTCTCCGCCTTGCCCTCGAGGATCTCGAGCTCCCTCTCAAAATCATTGACGCGGCGCTGTGACGTTTCGATCTCACGCGTCAGCGCGTCGTACTGCTTGTTCGTCTTCACCTCGAACTGCTGGGTCTTGTACTTCTCGATGTTCTGCTTCAGGGTGACAATCTCAAGATCGATCTGATCGCGGCGAAGCATCGATTCGCGTATCGATGCCGTAAGCTCGCTCCGCTGTTCTTCCTTCCCGGAGAGAACGCCCTCCAGTCTGGCAACGATTTCGGGAAGATCTCCCTTCAGTTCCCGGAGCTCATCGAGCCCTGTGTCGACGCGCTGAAGGGCGTACAGAAGCCGCAATCGGTTTTCCACGTGTTGCTCCTCGTGTATGCTGACATCTCGTTGTAAGCACCGGCCGTCGCCAACGTCAACGGCCTATCCGTCGTTTCGTCTTCCAAAACCAAACGTTACAGTATGTGAACAGGATTCGTGTTCTGCTCTGTCACCGTGACGGAAAGCTGTTCCCCGAGTTCTGCTGCCGCAGCGGCGAGGCGCGAGGCAAGCCGGGGGAGAATCACGCGCTCGGTTTCCCAGTGACCGGCGTCGACGAGAGCGATGCGTCCTGCGGCGTCATGGAATCGGTGGTACTTCACATCGGCTGTTACCAGCACGTCGGCGCCCGCAGTGACGGCCTCGGGCAGCAAGTCAGAACCGCTGCCGCCGCAGACGGCGACGCGTCGGACCTGCAGGGCGGGATCTCCGGCGTACCTGAGGACCGGCGCGTGGAGGCGCTGCTTGACGGTGCGCAGGAATGCTTCGAGCGGCTGCCGGCTCTGCAGTTCGCCGACGGCACCCATGCCGTGGTTCGGGGCTTCGTTCTGAAGCTCGAACAGGTCGAACGCCACCTCTTCATACGGATGGACAGACTTCATGCCGGCGACAACGGCGTTGGCGCGATCGCGCGGGAGGATCATTTCCAGACGTACTTCCGGCGCGTGCTCGAGGTTGCCCCTCGTGCCGACGGTCGGCCGTGAGCGCTCGGAGCCGCGGAAGGTGCCTGTTCCTTTGATCTCAAAGGAGCACTCCGAATACTCTCCGATCAGTCCGGCTCCCTCTCGCGCCATGGCCTCGCGCACGGCGGCCACGTGGGTTTCCGGGACGAACACGGCAATCTTCGCCATCCGCTGCGGCAAGGGCTTGAGGAAGCGGATCGATGAGAGGCCAAGCTCCTCGGCCAGCGCAACACTGACGCCGTCCCTCGTGAAATCCAGATTCGTGTGGGCGGCATAGAGACTGATGCCCTGACGTGCAAGCGCAAGGAGAAGGTGACCGATCGGCTCGTCCTCCACGAGAGAAGCCGGTGGCCGGAAAAGAAGAGGGTGATGCGTGACGATGAGGTCCGCCTTCCGCTGTTCCGCCTCACGGAGGACCGCGTCCGTCATCTCGAGAGCAACGAGAACGCGCCGGACCTGCTGTGTGCGATCGCCGATCTGCAGTCCGACGTTATCTCGTTCCCATGCCGCCCAGCGGGGGGCCCAGGACTCGAGCACTCGGGCGATATCACCGACGGTCATCACGCGGGAACCTCACAAAAAAAGTGTCCCGCCTCTTGTGCGGGACACTCTGGACTTCTTGAAGGGTGTGAGGAGGGAAAAATGTTCGGGCCGAGCAAAGCACAACCATCCGTTTCAAATCACGAAAAAACGATGCCCCATCGGGCATCCAGGACATTGCAAGATACGCCTTTCGGGGCAAAGAAGCAACGCCGCACGCTTCCATGCCGAGGGTGCTCTTGTGTGCCCGTCACGTCTCCCCGGTTGCTCCGCCTTCTGTGCTGACCTCCGCGTCAACCTGTTCGAAATTGACATTGCGCAGGCGGCGGACCTCCGCTTCGATTTCCCTGAATCGTTCCTCGAGCGACCTGAGCTGCTCGCGGCTGGCCGGCGTGAGCGACATTCGGCTGAGCAGATCGTAGCTGATCTTGATGGCTGCGAGCGGGTTGTTGAACTCGTGGCAAACGGTGACGACCAGCTCCCGGATCGCCTCGGCCCGCTTCTGCGCGATCAGCACCCGCTTATCGATCATGACCTTCTGGCGCCTCCGGAGGGCTCTGTCGCAGGCGGTGGCGAGCGTTCGGGGGAGCAGAGATTCCGACAGGTCGTCCTTCAGGAGAAAATCCTCGCCTCCCAGCTTCATCGCGTCCACGGCGAGACGATAGTCACGCGTCGAGGCAAGGAAAATGACGGGGATTTCGATCTTCCGTTCGTGCAGCTGCAGCGTGAATTCGAGTCCGGCCGACTGTCCGAGCGAGAGATCAATGAGAACGATGCGGGGCTGGGGGTGCTGAGCGAGAACTGACAGAGCCTCGTCAAAGGAGGGGCTTACAGACAGGACGAATTCCCTTCCCTGGAAAAGGCCGAGGTGCGTCTTCGCCGTCTGAACGAAACTCCCGTCCGTGCTGATCAGGAGCACGCGGATGGAGCGGTCCTGAGATTCCGGAATTGTTTCCATACAGAAAAAAGGTAGAGGATGTTCCTGACAATTGCAAAGCTGGGAACGGACGGCACGCGGTTGATTTTCAGCCGGTTTTTCGTTAGACTTTTTCCGCTGGATGTACGGCTTGTACCACGACGTCTAAACCCGGAGAAGGACCATGTCGGCCAAGAACAGGATCCTTGTCGTCGACGATGAAGAAGCCCTGAGGGCCGTGCTGAGCACGGAACTGGAGTCTGAGGGGTATGTCGTCAAGTCCGCTGGTGACGGCGAGGAGGCCATCCGGATCCTGCAGGGGGAATCCTTCCACCTCATCCTGCTGGATATCAAGATGCCGAACGTGGACGGTTTCGAGGTGCTGAAGTTCGTCAAGCAGCAATCCCCCCAAACCAAAGTCATCATGCTGACCGGCTTCGCCGATCTCAAGAACGCCATCGAATCCAAGAAGCTGGGGGCGGAGGATTTCGTCAGCAAGCCGTATGACCTGGTCGACCTTCTGACCACCGTTGAACGTGTTCTCGGGACTTCGTGAATCCGCTGCATGACCGGGGATGGCCAAGAAGCATCAGATCCTGCTCGTGGATGATGAGGAGTCTATCACCTTCCTCCTGCAAGCGGAGTTCGAGCAGTATCCCGAGTACGAGGTTGATGTCGCCCACAACGGCACGGAAGCCATCAACCGGATCCAGTCCAAAATCTACGATGTTGCCCTCCTTGATATCCGCATGCCGCGGCTCAGCGGCATCGATGTCCTGAAATTCCTCAGCGAACACTCTCCCACCACCCAGCCCATCATGCTCACGAACGTCGTGGACGTGAAGACGGCGTTCGAGACGTTCAAGTACGGCGCCTACGATTTCGTCAGCAAGCCGTACGATATCGAAGAACTGCTCGCGACCGTTCGGCGCGCCCTGGAGCGGCGCCGGCTGGTCATCGACCGGCAGCTGATGAAGATGGAGCTGAACCGCTTCGGCGCGGGAACAGAGATGATCGGTTCCAGCCGCGCCCTGCGGGAGACGATGGAAAAGGCCCGGAAGATCGCGGCCAGCGATGCATTTGTGCTGATCGAGGGCCCCAGCGGAACAGGAAAGGAACTGCTCGCGCAGTTCATTCACCGTGAGAGCGGTCGGCGCGACGGTCCGTTCGTTCCTGTGAACTGCGCTTCCATACCGGATCAGCTTCTGGAAAGCGAACTCTTCGGTCACGAGAAGGGATCCTTCACGAACGCCATTGCCACGAAACAGGGGCTCGTCGAAGTGGCCAACGGCGGTACCCTCTTCCTCGACGAAGTGGGAGATATCAGCGCCATGACGCAGCCGAAACTGCTTCGGTTCCTCGAGACGGGCGAGTTCCGGCGCGTGGGAGGAACGACGGCGTTCCGCGTCGATGTGCGCGTGGTCTCCGCCACGAACAAGGTGCTGCTGGATGAAGTGAAGGCAGGACGGTTCCGCGAAGACCTCCTCTATCGGCTGAACATTGTTTCTCTTCGCGTGCCTCCGCTGAAAGAACGCAAGGAGGACATACCGGCGCTTGTGGAGTTCTTCCTCCAACGGAAGTCCAAGTCCCGCTCGCGCTCCTTCAGTCCGGAAGCCCTCCGCGTCCTGATGGAGTACGATTGGCCGGGCAATGTGCGCGAGCTGGAACACGTCGTGGAAGGAGCGCTTGTGCTCTCCCAGTCCGATACCATCGAAGCGAAAGACCTCTGGATGAACGCTGCGCTCCGCGGGGCGGAGGTTCTTTCGAATGCCTCCTCCGCTGCGGCTTCTGGCGCCGATGCTCCCGCCTCGGAAGGTGTGATCCCTCTTGAAGAGATGGAGAAGAGGCATATCCAGCGCGCGCTGGAACACCATCAGTGGAATAGAGCGAAAACGGCACAGGCCCTGGGGATCACGCCGAAGACCCTCTACCTCAAGATCAAGAAGTACGGTATCAGGCAGACGTTGTGAGGGATCCGGACTCCCCTCAGGCGTTCCGAGGAGTGAATCGCTTTCCGCAATTCTCCTCTCTTCGCATCCTAGAAATCTGCGGGAAAAAGTCTGCTTGGTGGTGAAACTTTTTCCGCCGAGGAGAGTAGAGAGAGTTGTAACATCCTTTCTCCTTCTTCGCAGGCCGGCAATGAAAACCGCTCTCAGGCGATCATCTGCCGGCTTTTGTTTTTCCCCGTTTTGTTGACTTTTCTGCGGTTTTTGGGTATTATCTCAAACTCGGTCGCGGGAGTCTTCCAGTGTAGATTTTCATGGACACCGCGGTCTCTCGTTCTCCTTCGGAATGACTATGGCAAAATATCAAGGGGTTGACTACTACTTGTTGGAAGACCAGCTCTCCGAAGACGAGCTGCTGGTCAGGAACACCGTGCGGGAATTCGTGGATGAAAACGTTCTTCCCATCATTGAGCGGCACAACCGGGCAGGAACGTTCCCGATGGACCTGATCCCGAAGATGGCCGAGCTCGGTCTCTTCGGGGCCACCCTTCCGGCGAAGTTCGGCGGCGCCGAGCTGAACAACGTCGCGTACGGCCTGATGATGCAGGAACTGGAGCGGGGTGACAGCGGCATCCGAAGCTTCGCGTCCGTGCAGAGTTCGCTGGTGATGTATCCGATCTTCACGTTTGGGACGGATGCACAGAAAGAGCAGTGGCTTCCGCGACTCGCATCCGGACAGGCCATCGGCTGTTTTGGGTTGACGGAGCCGGACTACGGTTCCGATCCGGGAGGGATGAAGACCAAGGCGGAACGCCGTGACGACGGATTCGTTCTCAACGGCGCCAAGATGTGGATCACGAACGGAACCATTGCCGATGTTGCCGTCGTCTGGGCGAAACTCGACGGCCAGATCCGGGGATTTCTCGTGGAGAAGGGGACGAAGGGATTCACTGCACCGGAGATGAAGGGGAAGCACTCCCTGAGGGCGTCAGTCACGTCCGAACTGGTCTTTCAGGACTGCCGGATACCCGAGCAGAACCTTCTTCCGCAGACCGCCGGTTTGAAATCTCCCCTCCTCTGTCTCACGCAGGCCCGCTACGGTATCGCCTGGGGTGCCATGGGCGCTGCCATGGCGTGCTACGACACGGCGCTCAACTATGCGAAATCCCGCATCCAGTTCGGGAAGCCCATTGCGTCGTTTCAGCTGATCCAGCAGAAGCTCGTCTCGATGCTGACGGAGATCACGAAAGGACAGCTCCTCTGTCTTCAGCTGGGGCGCCTGAAGGACGCCGGCAAGATGAAGTTTTCGCAGGTCTCCCTGGCGAAGCGGAACAACGTTGAGCAGGCCCTGGAGATCGCCCGTCAGGCACGCGAAATCCTTGGTGCCAACGGCATCCTCGATGAATACCCTGTGATGCGACACATGGCCAACCTTGAGTCGGTCAAGACGTACGAAGGGACTCACGACATCCATACATTGATCCTCGGCGAAGACATCACCGGTCTTGCGGCTTTTTCCTGACGGTGTGCTCTCGTTTGTTCCGGGATCACGAAAGCACGTTCCCATGGCCTCTCCCAAGATCCTCTCTGAAGCGATTACCTACGATGACGTCCTGCTTGTCCCGGCTCGATCCTCTGTCCTGCCGCGTGAGACGGATGTGCGAACCCGTTTGACACGCTCCATCGAGCTGAATATTCCTATTCTCAGTGCCGCCATGGATACCGTCACAGAGTCGGAGATGGGGATCGCGCTCGCACGGGAAGGGGGCATCGGCATTCTTCACAAGAACATGACCATCGACCGGCAGGCGGCGGAAGTGGACAAGGTCAAGCGGTCGGAGAGCGGCATGATCCGGAATCCCATTACCCTCTCTCCCGGAAAGACCGTCCGTGAGGCGCTTGAGGTAATGAGGCAGTACCGTGTTTCCGGCATACCGATCGTGGAAGAGGAGCGGCTCGTCGGTATCCTGACGAATCGCGACCTCCGCTTCGAGCTGAATCTGGATCTCCCCGTTGCCAACGTGATGACGAGTGAGGGACTGGTCACCGCCGCCGTGGGAACGACTCTGGAGGAAGCTGAAGTCATTCTGCAGAAACACCGGATTGAAAAGCTGCCGGTTGTGGACAAGAACGGCAAACTGCGGGGTCTGATCACCTTCAAGGATATTCAGAAGAAGAAGAGCTTCCCCCATGCCTGCAAGGACAAACTGGGACGTCTTCGGGTCGGCGCGGCTGTTGGCGTCACGGCGGATACGATCGACCGCGTCGCTGCGCTGGTCGAGGCCGGCGTGGATGCGATTGTCATTGATACGGCCCACGGGCATTCGCAGGGCGTCCTCACGATGGTGAAGAAGCTGCGGTCGCGGTTCGATGTGGATCTCATCGCGGGGAATGTCGCCACGGGGGAGGCGACGCGGGACCTTATTCGCGCCGGCGCGGATGCCGTGAAGGTCGGGATCGGACCGGGCTCCATCTGCACAACGCGGGTGGTCGCCGGCGTGGGTGTGCCGCAGGTGACGGCGATTCTGGAGTGTGCGAGGGTGGCCCAGCGTTCCAGGACTCCCATCATCGCCGACGGGGGGATCAAGCAGACCGGTGACGTTGCCAAGGCGCTCGCAGCCGGCGCTGACTCTGTCATGATCGGCGGATTGTTCGCCGGCGTTGAGGAGAGCCCGGGCGAGAAGATCCTCTTCGAGGGAAGGAGTTTCAAGATCTATCGCGGCATGGGATCCCTGGAGGCGATGAAAGCCGGGAGCAGGGATCGATACTTCCAGGACGTCGAGGACGATCTGCAGAAACTTGTGCCCGAGGGAATCGAGGGACGCGTGCCGTACAAGGGACAGATGCGCGAAACAGTACACCAGATCGTGGGGGGCCTGCGGGCGGCGATGGGATACTGCGGCTGCCGGACGATTGCTGAGTTCAAGAAGAAGACGCGCTTCGTCCGGATGACAGACGCCGGCCTGCGGGAGAGCCACCCGCACGACGTGCGGATCACGAAAGAAGCTCCCAACTATCACTTGTAGGGGTTGAGCCGTTCTGCCGGCCGGATTGTCCCTCTCTGCCGACAGCAGACAGGCGGGATCTTCCGGGCGAGCCCTGGGTTCCATTCACACACGCCTTCGCATGCGTTCATCGCGTCTGGACCTTCTCCGCTCAAGGCTTTCTGCGCTCCGCCTGGACGCCCTCATTGTCTCGTCTCTCGCCGACATCCGATACCTGACGGGTTTCACGGGTTCTCACGCCCTCGTCGGTGTCACGTTGCGCCGTGCAGGGATTATTACCGACGGGCGATACCGGCATCAGGTACACGTGGAGGCGGTGGGATGGGAGGCGGTCGTGGCGGCGGAGGGGCTCCCGGATGGCCTGAAGCGTTCCGGGCTGCTGGCTCGCGCGCGGCGGATCGGATTTGACGATCAGAATCTGTCGGTCGCCGGCCTCCGCACCCTGCGGTCGCTGTTTCCGCATCGGAAATTCGTTCCCGCCGGCGGCGTTGTGGAGCGTCTGGCCGCCGTGAAGTCGGAGCAGGAGATCGCGTACATCCGTCGGGCGGCTGAGATCAGCGACAGGGTCTTCTCCCGTATCCTGAAGCTCATTCGTCCGGGCGTCCGGGAGCTTGAGCTGGCGGCAGAGATCAGCCACCTGCACCGCTCGCTGGGCGCAGAAGCCGATGCCTTCGAGCCCATTGTGGCAGGCGGACCGCGGGGAGCGTTTCCCCATGCCCGCGCAACCGATCAGGCGCTGCGAAGCGGCACTCTGCTGACGCTCGATTTCGGGTGCCGCGTCTGTGGATACCACAGCGATCTGACCCGGACCGTCGCGGTTGGACGAATCTCCCGCACCTTGCGCGCAATGTACGATGCCGTTCGGGAGGCCCAGGAAGCAGCGGTGGAGTGTCTCAGACCGGGCATGGCGGCACGACAGCTCGATGCGGCAGCCCGGGAACAGCTCCGCCGAAGAGGTTACGGAAGGTACTTCGTTCACTCTCTCGGCCACGGCCTGGGTCTGCGGGTGCACGAGTTGCCGAGAGTTTCCGCGGTCAGCTCGGACGTCCTTCAGGCGGGCAACGTGATTACCATCGAACCGGGCATCTATCTCCCGCGTATCGGCGGCGTGCGAATGGAGGATGACATTGTCGTGAGAGAGGACGGACCCGAAGTGCTGACGCATGCTCCCAGGGAGCTGGTGGTGCTATGACCGATGATCCTCGTTCCGTTCTGGTCATCGCGTACTACTTCCCCCCGATGGGCCTGAGCGGTGTCCAGCGGACCATGAAGTTCGTGAAGTATCTTCCCACCATGGGCTGGAAACCTACGGTGCTGACCGTCGAGCCGGGCGGATACTACGCCTTTGATCCGACGCTCCTGCAGGAGGTGGAGGAGGCGGGTGTGGAGATCATCCGGACCGGCTCACGGGACGCGAATCGTCTTCTTCGGCGTCGAAAGGTGGTGAAGGTGCCCTCCGAGCGCCTTCGTAAGTTCCTTCAATTCTGCGGCGATCTCTTCTTCATCCCGGATACCAAGATCGGCTGGCGTCGCCCCGCGCTCAGAGCGGCGTCCGCTCTTCTGAAGGGGCAACGGTTCAATCTCCTCTTCGCGACGGCTCCTCCCCAGACCGGCTTCCTGATCGGCCTCAAACTCCAGAAGAAGTACCGTGTTCCGCTCGTCGTGGAGTATCGGGATTCGTGGCTCGACTATCCCTTCAAGTACTTCCCGACTCCTCTCCATCGGTACCTCCACTACAGACTGGAGAAGAAAGTCCTGCGAGCCGCCCACAAGATTGTGGTGACGCATCGGCGCATCAAAGAAGAACTCGTTCGGCGCCACCGATTCCTCGGTTACCATGACGTGGCAATTATCCCGCAAGGATTCGACCCTGAGGACTTCCCGGAACGGAAGTCCGAAGCGAGAGGTCGGGTCCGGAAGATGAGAATCTCCCACGCCGGAAGTTTCTACGGCGGACGGTCGCCGGCGGCCATGTTGAACGCGTTGAGCGACGTATTCCATGAGATGCCGGCGCTCCGGGGACGGATCGAACTCTGCCTGATTGGCACGGTGCGCAACGAGGACCGCTCGCTGGTCACGAAACTCGGGTTGCAGAATGATGTTCTGTTCACCGGCTATCTGGAACATCGCGAGTGCACGCGGCTGCTGCTCTCTTCGGATGTGCTCTGGTTTGTGATCGACAACGATCAGCAGTCTCCGGGCAAGCTCTACGAGTACTTTGGAGCGCGGAAACCCATTCTGGCGTCGGTGGTTCCCGGCTACACAGAACAGCTCCTGCGCGAGTGCCGGGCGGCCACGATTGTGCCGCTGGCGGACCGCGGCGCCCATCGGCAGGCGTTGCTCGATCTGTTCGCGGCGTACCAGCAGAAACGGCTTCCCCGGGTCTCTGTGGAGTTTGCCGAGCGGTTCAACCGGCGCTTCCTGACGGCCGACCTCGTCAAGCTGTTCGAGTCGCTGATCGACATCGACCAGCATCCGATCCAGAAGCTCAACGGGAGGACGCTATGAAGGTCCTGGTGATTGGTTCCGGCGGACGTGAGCATGCGCTGGTCTGGAAGCTGCGCCAGAGCACCTCTGTGCAGACGGTGTACTGCGCTCCGGGAAACGGCGGTATGGGTGAACTCGCAGAGCTGGTTCCCATCCCCCCTTCGGATCACGAGGCGCTCGCGGCCTTCGCAAGGCGCAACCGGATTGACCTTACGGTGGTGGGTCCCGAGCAACCGCTGGTCGAGGGTATCGTCGATCGCTTTCAGTCAGAAGGCCTCAGAGTGTTCGGTCCGACACGGGCAGCGGCCAGACTCGAAGGAAGCAAGGCGTTTGCCAAAGCATTCATGGAGAGGCATGGAATCCCGACGGCCCGCCATGCCAGCTTCACTCGGGAAAACCTCTCCGGCGCCGGCCGTTTCATCGAGGAACTGTCCGGGCACGTCGTGGTCAAGGCCGATGGGCTCGCTGCGGGGAAAGGCGTGATCATCTGCAGCGACGGGCGGGAGGCGCTGCGCGTGGTTGAGGACATGATCAAGGGAGGAGCATTCGGTGACGCAGGGCGGCACGTTGTCGTCGAGGAATTCCTCGACGGAGAAGAGGCCTCGATCCTGGCGCTGACGGACGGCGAACGCTACGTCTGTCTGACGCCGGCGCAGGACCACAAGCGCATTCTGGACGGAGACAGAGGCAAAAATACGGGAGGCATGGGTGCCTACGCTCCGGCGCCGGTGGTTACGCCCGATATCCTCCGGCGCGTGGAAAAGGAAATCCTTGTTCCGACATTGGAGGGGATGCAGCGGGAAGGATCGCCGTACCGTGGTTGTCTCTACATGGGACTCATGATGACGGCACAGGGTCCCAGAACGCTCGAGTACAACTGCCGCTTTGGCGACCCCGAGACGCAGGTTGTCGTGCCGCTGATCGACGGGGATCTGGCGCAGATCCTGCTCTCGATTGCGGATGGCCGCCTGGAGCCCGCGGGCGTCGCTCTGCACAAGGCCTCGGCCGTCTGCGTCGTCATGGCCTCGGGAGGTTATCCCGACGACTACCGGACGGGAATGCCCATCGTCGGTCTGGACACGGTTGACGCCGGACGGGGGGAAGTGGTGTTTCACGCCGGCACAAAGAAGATGGGAGATGTGCTGGTCACCTCGGGAGGGAGAGTTCTGGGAGTGACGGCCATCGGATACGAGAACGATCTGGAAGGAACGATTGCGGCCGCCTACCGCATCGTGCAGAGGATCGCGTTCGACGGGGCATACTATCGGAGCGATATTGGCCAGAAGGCCCTCCGGCACCTGCGGAAGGAGCGAACCCCCATCCACCAGAAGGAGAACTGACCCGCGATGAATATCCTCGTGACAGGCGGAGCGGGCTTCATCGGCTCCCACATCGTCGATGCCTACATCGCCGCCGGGCACACGGTCGTCGCGGTTGACGATCTGTCGTCGGGCCGTCGCGAAAACCTCCATCCAGCAGCTGTGTTCTACAATCTCGACATCCGTAGCCCGGAGGTTCGCCCGTTGTTCGGCCGTCACCGCATCGAGGTTTTGAATCATCATGCTGCGCAGATGGACGTGCGACGATCGGTGAGTGATCCGATCTTCGACGCTTCCGTGAATGTCGTGGGCGGGTTGAACCTTTTTGAGGCGGCGCGCGAACACGGCATCCGCAAAGTCGTCTTCGCCTCCACCGGCGGGGCAATCTACGGAGAGCAGGACTATTTCCCCGCGGATGAGGAGCATCCGCTGCGCCCCCTCTCTCCCTACGGCATATCGAAGCTTGCCACAGAAAAATACCTCTTCTACTACCGGGCGTCGCACGGCATCGATCATGTCATTCTCCGGTATGCCAATATCTACGGCCCGCGTCAGAATCCGCACGGAGAGGCCGGCGTCGTTGCCATCTTCGCCAGCAAATTCCTGCGCCGGGAACAGCCCGTGATCAATGGCGACGGATTGCAGACGCGTGACTACACGTACGTCGGTGATGTCGTCCGGGCAAACCTCCTCGCTCTGGACCACCGGGGATCGGAGATCTTCAATGTGGGCACCGGCATCGAAACGGACGTCAACACGCTGTTTCAGCTCCTGCGTCGTGAGCTGAACAGTGACGCCGAGGAGCGCCACGGCCCGGCAAAGCCCGGCGAACAGCGACGGAGTGTCATCACGTCGAAGAAACTGCGCGCGGCCTTCGGGTGGAGTCCGGAAACGACGCTGGCCGAAGGACTGGCCAAGACTGCTGCGTATTTCCGATCCGCCCACTCTTCTGCACACGGATGAAGCAGATGCTGATGATCGCAGAACAGGTTGTCGGCGGCGACCGCCGTGCGTTGGCGCGCGCGATCACGCTGGTGGAGAACAACGCCGTGGGCGCGGAGGAACTGCTGGGGGCGTTGCACGCGAGCACGGGGAGGGCCTACCGCGTGGGCGTTACCGGGCCGCCGGGGGCCGGGAAGAGCACGCTGACGAATCGGCTCGCCGCCCTGTATCGGAAACAGGGTCATCGTGTAGGGATCATCGCTGTGGATCCTACGAGTCCCTTCACCGGCGGTGCATTGCTGGGTGATCGCGTGCGGATGACGGATGTTGAGCTGGATCGAGGGGTCTTCATCCGAAGCATGGCCTCGCGCGGGAGTCTCGGAGGTCTGAGCCGAAAGGCCAACGAAGCGGCGGATGTCCTCGATGCCGCAGGATATGACATCATCCTGATGGAAACGGTAGGTGTGGGTCAGTCGGAGCTGGATGTCGCGTCCGCCAGTGACACCACGATGGTGGTGCTCGTACCGGAATCCGGTGACGGCATCCAGGCGATGAAGGCCGGCCTCATGGAAATTGCCGATCTGTTTGTGATGAACAAGGCCGACCGACCGGGCGCGGACCAGGCAGTGCAGTCCATCCAGATGATCCTCGGCTTCAAGAAGCCCACTGCGCCACCGGGCTCTGGTGAGAGTGTCTGGAGGGTGGCCATTGTGAAGGCCGTGGCAAGCGAAGGGAGGGGGATTGACGATGTTGCCCGCCACATCGCAACGCACCGGCAGCACCAGGAACGGACGGGGGAACTGGCGGCCCGGCGCCGTGTGCGCGTGGAACGGCGTATCAAGGAACTTGTGGAAGACCGTCTTCGTGTCGACTTCTGGGACTCTGTGAGAGCCGGACTACTCAGCGAGGAGATCGACAGAGTGGTGAGGAAGGAGCAGTCGCCGTACGCCCTCGTACAGACCCTGCTCCGGCATTCCCGGTTCGGCAACCAGCGTGCCGACTCATGACGAGGCGGGGTTTCCCGTACGGCTGTCGGCGCAACTTCTGCGGAGCTCTTCCGTCGTACTGAGAGAGAATGGACCGCCAGGGCCTTTCATGACGTTGCCCGTTTCCATCGTGCACTCGGCCGCTGCGGGCGAGCGAAAAGGGGGTGTGAGCGTCGGTTCCTTGAACGGACGACGGCGGACGTGGCGGCACCACGCCGCAGGGGGGATCATGACGGCATTGCTCCTCCTGGGTCTTCCGACCGGCGGCGCGACAGCCCAGTGCATCGACTCCTCGGGCGCTGAGTCCGCCGCGTGGGATTTTGACGAGACCGAGGGAGTGTCGCAGGGGTTGCTCGATGTCGTCGGGGATTTCTTCACTCCTCAGCTGGTGAAAGATGTCCGGCGGATTCGCCGGTACGTCCGCAACGCCCGCTTCGACGAGTTCCGCAGGTTGTGCGGTGATCTCCGTGCTGCGGATGCGATCTTTCAGAAAGCGTTGAAGATCGTAGAGTACGACGTCGGGCGCGCCCTCTTCGTCGCGTTCATGGCAACGATCGAGCACCAGCGGATCGACCTCCGTGTGCCGGTTGTCGGTACGGTGGGCCTCCCGCTGACGTTCGAGGAAGACAGCCTGTTCCTCCTGCGCTTTCGGAATCTTCCGTCGCGCCTGTACCATGACACGCCCGCCACACCGTTCGGAGACAGGGACAAGCTCCAGCATTTCTTCGGGTCCGCGTACCTTGCGTACGCCGCAGAGTCGCCCGAGCTGGCCCGCTCCACCGGCAGCTTTGTCGAAGCGGGGGAAGCCTCGTTCGTCGTGGGAGGCGTGGATGACCCGCGGGACCGGCGTGCCAACCAACAGGGGGAAACGTTCGGACACGACCTGCTGTACGTCCGCAACCTCCTTCCCTCCGACTATCTGCAGCTCCCCGTCGACTGACGGGGCGCAGCGAGGTGATGCAGCATGGCGATCATCTTGGTGGTTGATGATGAGAAGAGCGTTCGGGATTCCCTCCGCATGATCCTGGCGTATGAGGGACACGACGTGCACTTCGCGGAGAACGGTGAAGAGGCGCTCCAGCGCGCACAGTCGGTTGCTCCCGATCTTGTGCTGCTCGACGTCAAGATGGGGGGCATGGATGGACTGGAAGTGCTTCAGCGGCTGAAGGAACGCGCCGTGCATCTCCCGGTCATCATGATCTCCGGACACGGGACCATCGAGACGGCCGTGGAGGCGACGCGGCGGGGAGCGTTCGACTTTCTTCCCAAGCCGCTGGACCGGGACAAGCTGCTGGTGACGGTGCGGAACGCTCTGGAGCAATCGAGGTTGTCTGCTGAGTACCGGCGTCTGCGTGAATCCGTGGAAGCCCGATGGCAGATCCTCGGAGCCAGCCCGGCGATTCGGGAGGTTCTGTCGCTGATCGATCGGGTGGCTCCGACGGATGCGCGGGTGCTGATCACGGGGGAGAACGGTACGGGGAAGGAACTGGTCGCCCGCGCCCTCCACCGGAAGAGCAAGCGCGCAGAGGAGCCGTTCGTCGAGGTGAACTGCGCCGCCATCCCCGAGGAGCTGATCGAGTCGGAGCTCTTCGGACACGAGAAGGGATCCTTCACCGGCGCCACGTCGCAAAGGGTCGGCAAGTTCGAGCAGGCGAACGGCGGGACACTCTTCCTCGACGAGATCGGCGACATGAGTCTGCAGGCGCAAGCGAAGGTGCTGAGGGCCCTCGAGGAGGGGACGATCGAGCGCGTGGGAGGAACGAAGCTCATCACGGTGGATGTACGTGTGATCGCGGCGACCAACAAGAATCTTCAGGAGGAAATCACCAGGGGCACCTTCCGCAGCGACCTGTATCACCGGTTACGGGTGATTCCTCTCCATCTTCCTCCGCTACGGGAACGGGTCGAAGACATCCCG
>CAYXMK010000005.1:0-3793 GCA_964465905.1 uncultured Ignavibacteriaceae bacterium
CCCCGGCGGGAGAGCCACCGGTGTTCGCGGAGCCGGAGACCAGTCCCCTTGAGCAGTTGCTGAAACACGCGGAAGTCCCGGGCGGAGAGAGTCCGCGGGACGAATTCCCCGCTTTCCCGACAGAGACCGCGGCGGAAGCAGAAACATTTGGTAGGATCACTGAGCCGGAAGACACCACCAGGGCGGGGGAGCCGGATCAGTTTACGCTGGCAGAGCCCGAGCCGGCGGCGGAGCGAACTGCGCCGGAGGAATCAGAGAGCACCTTCGGGTTTCCGGGACTGCCGCTGGAGGGTGAGTTGGCGGTTGAGACGCCTGCAGCAGAGACCGTCGAACCTTCGACGGGGGAGGGAATCGATCCCTTCGGCATGATGGTGGAGCCTGCTGCGCCGACCGTCGAAGGTACAGAGGAATCTCTGGAAGCGTTTACCGACAGGATGAGATCGGAACTGGCCGGTACGGAAAACTCTCTTTCGCTGGAAGAGTACCTGAATCTTCCTCGCGTTTCGGCATCCGGTGCGGCGAATGAGATTGAAGACCTTGCACAGAAGCTGAGCAGTGCCGGCAGGATCACACCGATCATCAATCTCTCTGAGCGGACGGCAGCGGCACCGGAGGAAGAGACTCCGGCCACCGCCGGCTTTGTTACTCCCACGCTGGCGGAGATCTACGCGAAGCAAGGATGGTACGATGATGCAATCAAGGCATACCGCACCCTGGCTGTGAACAAACCCGCAGAGCGTGAACGGTTTGAGCAGAGAATCCGGGAACTGGAAGCATTGAAGAAGGAGCAGGGAGAAACGTAGGAGTTGCGGGTGCGAGCCGAGGAAAAGACGAAAACCCCGCGTGCGCGGGGTTTTGCTTTTTCCTGAGAGGAAGCAGGGTTACTTCATCGCGTTGACAAGTCTTGTCAGGCGAGACTTCTGGTTGGCAGCTTTGTTCTTATGGATCACGCCCTTGGCGGCGAGCTGATCGAGGAACTTCACGGCGGACCGATACGCTTTCTGTGCCTTCTCCTTGTCTGGTGCGGCCTGTACGTTCTTGACAAGGGTCTTCATTTTCGAAATGCTTGCCTTGTTCCGTATTCTGCGGCGCTCACTCTGCCGGTATCGCTTTTCCGCTGACGCATGCTGAGCCATTCAAAACCTCCTTGGGAAACAGATGGACGATTTAACATAAAGATACTAACAATTCGCCAGAAACTCAAAGCTCCAGCAATGCCCGGTGGCCGGACGGAGCTTCTGCGGAGAGAACGGCGTGGAGAAATGACCGGAGGATAGCAGCCGTTGCACCCCAGATTTCCTGTGCCCCGAATGCGTAGAAGTAGACGGGTCCGGACGCACCGTTGCGCACTCGTTGTTCCACCCTCTCTTGAGAAGGGTCGAGGAATATGCTGAGAGGAACATGGAGAATCTCTTCCACTTCGTGCGGATTCGGGCGGAGCTGAGGGAGCGATGCCGCAAGGGCAATGACCGGAGTAATGCAGAAGCCGGAAGGAGTCTGAAGGTCGTCGAAGAGGCCGAGGACGGAGCAAGCGCTCGGAGGGAGACCGACTTCCTCCTCTGCTTCGCGCAGAGCTGTGACGACGCTCTCTTCGCCGGGAAAATCGGCGGCCCCGCCGGGAAACGAGATCTGTCCTTTATGATGCTCAACCCTGTCCGTTCGTCTCGTCAGGAGGACATGCAGACGGTTCTGGCGTTCATAGAGCAGTACCAGGACGGCGGCGCGCTGCAGGGTTGGAGTAGAGAGATCTCTCCTGTGTCGGGAGGAAAGCCATGCGCGCAGGGCTTCAGGGTCTATAGCCATAGTCCGGGTGGCTCCTTCCGGGGGAGAATGCGGAACGCGTCTGCACAGCGTCTGTTGCCAGGCATTGAGGTCGTCGGTGCATGTGGCATCTGCAAAGAAAGAAGAAAATAGGATGTCTGCAATGCAACGGGGGCGGCTCAGCCGGGGCGATGAGGTGGTGCGACCTGTGTTGCATTTCCTTCGGCATTTGGGTACTTTGAAGCGTTTGTCCGACGCCTGAAGACCCACTCTCCCCAGAAATCCTATGGATCAACGTGACGATGTGAAGCAGTTGAAGCGCATCGGTGAGGGCGATCTCCATGCGCTCTCCCTGTTGTACGATCGGTACCACTCCGTTCTGTACGGGCTTGCGCTCCGTATTCTGGCCTCCCAGGAGCATGCGGAGGAACTGACGGCCAACCTCTTCATTGAACTGTGGGAGGGAGGGGTTGAGCCGGCTCTGCAGTCCGGCGATGTCTTCTCCTGGTTCCTGGGTCTCTGCCGCCGGAGGGCGCTCGAACTTCGCCGGTCGAAGGAGTTCCAATCGCGGGTCCGTGAAGCGGAAGGAGAAGAATCAACTGCCGAGGAACCCGCCTCGGCAACAGATGCGTTTCAGGCGGACCGGTCACGCGTGGCCTCCCTGGTTAAGCAACTCTCGAGGGATCATCTTCGGATTCTGAAGCTGGCGTACTTCAAGGGGTACGGTCCCGTCCAGATAGCCCGTATGTTGCGCACTTCTCCCGGTTCCGTCCGTGCGCGTCTGCAGGACGGCGTTGCGGCTCTTCGGGAAAAGGAGGCCCGGCCGGCCAAGGGAGTGCAGGAACACCATCAGGCGGAGCAGAGTCTCGGGTATGTGTTGGGGGATCTGACGGGCTCGCGGCGGCAGCAATTTGAGCAGCATCTTGCCGGGCGATGTGCGCTGTGTGCCGCAGAAGTTGCCGCCATCGAGCGTGCGGTTCACCTGCTGCCGCTTACCCTGCCGGTGCGGCTCCCCTCAGCGGAGTTGAAGCAGCGGATTCTCGCTCGGGCAGCGGAGTCCGGAAAGGCTCGGCGACGAGCGGCGGTCGGCGCGCAGCAGCCCAGGGCCGCTGTCCGTCCGTGGATGCTCTATACCGTGCTTGCGGTGCTGGCGGTGGTGATCGTCGGTGGGAGCTTCCTCCTGCAGTCCGTGGTGGGAGAACTTGATGCGCAGGGGGAGCAGCTTGCACGGCTGAAAGAGCAGCAACAGCACGCTACGGCAGCGCTGGCGATGCTGCAGCGACCCGGCGTGCAGAGCATCGCGTTGACAGGAGAGGGGTCCTTGCAGGGATCGGTGGGGTACCTGCTGCTGGATCCGGCGTCCGGAGAGTGTGTGCTTGTCTGTACCGAAGGACCGCCGGTTGGTGCAGACTCAGCGTACCACATCTGGCTTGCCGATCGGGGGACGGAACTTCACGTGGGGGAGGCGACGGGCGTTAGCTTAAGTGGAGTGATGGTGCAGAGTGCGGTGTGGAGCGCGCCGCGGGTGATCTCCTCGGGAGAAATCCTCGTGACGCTGGAGCCGCGGGGAGCGGCGTCGCGGGGCGGAACTGTCTGGCTGAGGGGGAGCGTGCGCACCCGGTGAGGCGCTCCGGTTGAAAGGTGTGTTCGGTGGCTCATGAAGCGGGGTGATGGATGAAGAAATACGTTGTGCTCGGCCTGCTGATGGGGATAGCGGTATCGGCGGTCATCGTCTATCTCCGCAGGAAGGATCTCGGGGGAACCGAGTTCGAAGCGATCTTTGATTCCTCTGACGTAGCCGACGATCTCTTTGGCGAACTCGAGGAACCTCCCGACCGACCGTAGTGCTTCCCGCATATCAAAGGATTCTTGCGCCCCGCGCCGCGGGGCGCTGCCGTTTTTCTGAACACCACGCCTCTTCTCAATTTACTTTTGCACGCATTTCGCGTATTTTGAGGTCACGTCGTGCATCCTCTGACGGTGCACCGCACGATCGTCTTTCCATCACGCAGCAGCATGAGTCAGGATCCAC
>CAYXMK010000005.1:3893-13190 GCA_964465905.1 uncultured Ignavibacteriaceae bacterium
GTGCTGCCGGAGATTCGCTGCAGCTGGAGCTATGACGAGCACCTCAACCCTGCGATCGAGTTGCTGAGCGGAGGCGGTGAGGCCTCGCTGATGGTGCGGACTCTGCTGGATCCGTCACGCCCCGACAACCGACGCCCTGCTGTGACTGTCACTTCTCCTCCTTCGACGCCGCCGGAACAGCAGGAAGCAGCCCGAAAGATCATGGAGAACAAGGTTTCCCTCCTGTGGGGACCCATCCGCTCGGGCAAGAGTCAGTTGATGGCGCTGGTGGCGGCGAATTGCCTGAAGGCGGGCAAGAAAGTGCTGTACGTTGCGGGGATCAACGAACATGTGGACGACGTCGTCCTCCGGTCGGTGGAGATGGGGAAACAGATCGGCGCCGATGTGCAGAACACCGTGACCTGTATCGGCCTGCCGGCGGTGGAGAATTTCGAGCCCCTGGGGGATTTTTCCTTCGAACATCGGATTGACCGGCTCCGGCATGAGAAGATGAAGACCTTCCAGGAGCGTGTGAAACTTGTGGCAAGCTATCGGTCGGTGCGCCTCAAGCAACTGCTCAACGAGGATCACACGCTGAGACTCGGCCGGGTGCGGGAGCTGGTGAATGAGCGGAAGAAGGAGATCGATCGCCTGACGGCAGAGTGCAATGCTCTGAAGGAAAAGGTCAACCGCCTTCAGAACGCCTCCATGGTCGAGAGGCTCAAGAAGGGGTTCAGCAAGGATCAGCTGGACACCGCGCAGAAGCAGCTGCAGGAACGCCTGGCGCTCCTCAAGCATCTGCAGTCGAGCCAGACCACGCTGGCATCGGAGCATCTGAAGCTGGAGGCAACAGCGCCGGTCCATACGGATGAGTGGAAGGAATTCCAGCTTGCCCAGAAACGCATCGAGGAGCTGGGCGGACTGGCAGCCGTGGAGAAGTCGATCGACGAGTACTGCGCCGTGGATGAAGGGGCTCTGCTGGCGGGAGTGCGTTTCGTCGGCACCACTATTGCCACGGCAATCTCGGATCCCCGACTGGCGGGAATGACCTTCGACCTCGTGATGGTTGATGAAAGCGAATCGGTGAGCATCCCCGTGCTGGCGGCTCTGGCGGCGCGCGCACGCGAGCAGTTTGTCGCTGCCGGCGACCCGTTTCAGATCGGACCCTCGTCGGCGGCCAATACCCCTCTGGCACACGAGTGGCTCAAGAAGGATATCTTTCTGCACATTGCGGGGACCGACCAGCTCAACCGGCTGTTTGAGTGGTCGGAAAAGAACTCCCGCTGGTGCATCTTCCTCACCTCCCTCTACGCCACGACGCCGAAGCTCCCGCTCTTCGTGGCCTCCGTTCTCTACGACGACAAGATCAACGTCTTTACCGCTCCGGAATCGAAAGGAGCCGTCTACTTCATTGACACCAGTGGGCTCCATTCCGCCTGCAAGCAGTACCTGGGGCGGAAGAAGATGCTTCCCTGCAACGAACTCCACGCGGCGAAGGTTCTGGAGATCATTAAGCACGTCCTGACACAGCCCGGCCGGCGCGCCATGGAGATCGGCGTGGTGGTCCCGTTTCCCGGACCCACTCTGTACCTCAAGCAGCAGCTGCGGCTGCACGGCCTGGACAACATCGAGGTCGGACTTCCCTCCACCTTCCGCGGCCGCCGGAAACAGGTCGTCATCTTCGACACGACCGTGGCGGGGATCGACTATACGATACGAAGTATTGACGACGCCAAGATCGGTGAGCATGAGATCGCACGTCTTCTGAATACGGTCTTCTCCTGCGTGGAAGAAGATCTCTATGTGCTGGCGGACCTGCAGCACTTCCGCACGGTCTACAGGGGCCGACTGCTGCCGCGGCTTCTGCTTCTCCTCCAGGCGCAGTCGGACCGAGTGCCGGATACGGCCGCCTCCGCACGGCGGTTCGACGGTCTCGACTGGCACGAACGGCTGCCGCTCTTTGAGCTGTACGCAAAGGTGGGTCGGCTCTCGGGTGCCCCGGTTGTGACAGAGCGGGAGGCGCGGCCGGTCGATGCCGAAACTGCTCTGCGGATCAAGATGATGGAGGCGCGGCAGAAGGAACACAAACCCCAGCAAGCTCCCGCTCAGGGTCTCGAGCGGGAAGCGTTCCTTGCATCCCTGCGGGTACTCGGCATGATGACGGATGTCAACCTGCTGTCGCAGTACATCGGTGGGGATGTGCTGTTCCATCAGAGCCCGGCGACGGAGGCGGCGCGCAGGAAGCTTCCCAAAGAGATTGCACGGAGCGAACGAGAGTTTGCCTCGCTGATGGATGCCTGGAATCTGATGCTCTATGAAATGTCCGGCGGGAGCAAGACGGATGAGGCCCTGTTCGGCAAGAACGTACCTGAGGCGCGCGCCCGCTACGACGTCAACAGCCTAAAGGCATTCTACTCGTCGGATGTCGCGGCGCTGATTGAAGAGGGGAAACAGAAGATCGCTGTGTCGGCATCAAGGGTGTTTCAGGAATCGATCGGCAAGCCGGTGGCAGGAAATCCGGCGGAGTGGGGAAAGGCGTACCTGCACATCCTCTCGAAGATGGAATCATACCTCAACTGGATCTCACAACAGCTCCGACAATAGGAGAAACCATGGGACGAAAAGGCGCGCAGCGTCTGCAGCCGAGTACCCCCGATGCCCGCGGCCGGGTATCCCGGAAGATCACCCTGAGCTCACAGGAAGAGCTGGAGTACTTTACGATCCCGGGTTCCTCCCTCTACCTTATCCTTCCGCTGACGCCGTTTCAGCCCGTCAGCTCGAAGCCCGCGAATTCCTGAGGAGCCGGGAACTCATCCTCGTCGGCGGCGGTCTGCGCCGGCGTGCTATGGTTCCCGTTCTATCTTCATTCCGTTGTTATCCCCACCGGCGCCGGGCAACGTGGCCGGCAATTGCCAGCACCGCGAGCGCGAAGAGCGCTCCCATGGTCTGCCAGTTGAGCGCTTCCCGGATGTTGGTTGCCCCGGTTGATCCGTCGATCGCAAGCGCATAGAGGAACGCCTTGATCCCGACCGCGAGCACCGTTGCGGCGAGAAACTTCGCGTGGGGGAGCGCCAGGAGTCCGGCTCCGTAGTTGATGAACCCATGCGGCGAGCTGGGCATCACCCGGATGGCGAACAGGCTGGCGAAACTGGAGTGCCGTTCGAGGAAGCGGGTGACACGGTGGTTCCGGAACGGCTCGATCCACGGCCCTCCAACCAGCCGTGCCGCCCAGTAACCGGCCGATGTTCCCGTAGCTGAGCCGGCGCAGAGAATCAACGTGGCAAGGCCGGGGGGGAAGAGGAGCGGAGTGATGAAGAAGAACACGGAAGCCGGAAGTGCGAAAGCCCACGCGCCGGTCATGGCGGCAATGATCAGTACCGGGGCGAGCGGATTCCGCCCCAGCTCTCGGAGATTTTCCTGGGTCGTCATCTCTCCAATGCCGCTCGTCAGATACAGGATGAGCGCGAACAGGGCAAAGCTCAACACGGCGAACGAACGCGCGCGGCCTCGGTTACGGAGCAGAACTGGGTCGTCGGTCTTCATGCAGTGCACATCCCAAGGTATGACGGATCGGGCCAGGAGGGGCATCCCGTCTGGCGCGGGGGCGGCGTGCGGTAGGTGCCGTTCTTGAACAGCGGGGCGATTTGGGCTATATTGACCCTGCACGGCTCGTCGGCAACAACCGGATCCCGGACCATGGACATACTCGAATTCCTGACGAACGTCGGTCTGATCTTCTGCATCGCGCTCCTCAACGGCTTCTTCACGGCCTCCGGGTTCGCATTGATCAGAGTCCGGACCACGCAGATCGAGGAGCTGGTCGCCCGGGGGAACTTCCGCGCCAAGGTTGCCAAGAGCGTGATCGGAAACCTCGACCGGTATCTTTCGGCGACCCAGTTCGGCAACGTGATGACCAGTCTGATCATGGGATGGCTGGGGGAACCGTTCATCGCCCGCCTGCTGTCCGGGTTCTTCGAGAGCATCGGCGTCACGAATGCCCAGGCGATCCAGGCCATTTCCTTCGGCCTGGCATTCGGCTTGATTACGTTCTTCAACATCATCTTCGGCGAGCTGGTTCCAAAGTCGATTGCCATTCAGAAGGCAAAGGCAATTTCCCTGTGGGTGGCTTACCCGCTGAAGGTGTTCCTCATCGTCTTTAGTCCCGTCATCCATGTCCTTGACTTTGCGGCGACGCTAATCCTCCGCGTACTCGGTATCCGCACGACCGGCACGCCGGATGCTGTGCACTCCACCGAAGAGATCCGCCTTCTCCTCTCGCAGGAACGGGGCGTGTCGCATCTCGGCAAGAACCTTGTTCTGAGCGCCGTTGACTTTCGCCTGAAGCAGGCGCGGCATGTGATGGTGCCGAGACCGGAGATTGTGGCGCTCAACCTGAAGGCGCCGGTGCCCGAGAGCGTGGAAGTCATGCGCGTCAACAAGTTCTCCCGGTACCCGGTCTACAACGACAGCATCGACAATATCGTCGGCATCGTACACACGAAGGATATCTTCAAGACGGAACTGAATCACCAGCCCGACTTCCGGCTCGATTCGGTGATCCGGGACGCGCTCTTCCTGCCCGAGACCATTGCGCTCGAGAGCGCGCTGGAGACGATGCTCTCCAAGAAAGTCCACATGGCCATCCTCGTGGATGAGTTCGGGGGGACGGCTGGATTGATCACGCTCGAGAACATTCTGGAGGAAATCGTCGGTACGATCCAGGATGAATTCGACCGCGAGACGCCGGAAGTGACAAAGGTCAGCGACGACGAGTACCTCGTCGATGCGTCGATGATCACGAACGACATCGAACGGCTGATGAACCGGGAGCTCTCTCCGAAAGATATCCTTTCGATCGGGGGGTTTCTGATGGAACAGTTCGGCCGCATTCCGGAGAGCGGCGAGGCGGTGGAGGTGAACGGGATCCGGTTTACGGTGGAGCAGGTGACCGACCGGGCTATTGAGACGGTCCGGGTACGGCGCCTTCCCGACGTGCCGGGCGAACAGAAGGAGTGACCCCGACGATGAAACGTCCGCTACTGGTTACGGCATCGATCCTGCTTGGGGCAGTCATCGCCGGCCTGTACCTTGTCGACCCGTTCAGCCTTTCGGGACGAACCGGTTTCGAGGTGACGAAAGTCTACTTCGCCGACAATATCTCCGAGGGACACGCGAAATCGATCGAGATCTTCAACGAGCAGTACCGCGGCCGCATCGAAGTCATACCGGTGAATCTGCCCTTCGGGAAGTTCACGACGAATGAACGGAAGGAGATCCTCGCGCGCTCACTCCGCACGAAGAGCGACCGGATCGACGTTTTTGCGGTTGATCAGATCTGGGTGCCGCGCTTCGCCAAATGGGCGGAACCGCTGAACGATCTGATCACGCCGGTGGAACAAGAAGGGATACTTTCGCACGCACTGCAATCCTGTTGGTACGACAACGGACTTGTCGCTCTTCCTCTCTACATCGACGTCGGGATGCTGTACTATCGACGGGACATCGTGAGAACCCTCCCCAACGCCGATGCCGTCGAGCGTAAACTTCAGGCCTCAATCAGCTGGGATGAATTCATCGCGCTGGGGGATCAGCTCGGGTACCGGGGAAAGCCTTTCTACGTCTTTCAGGGAGACAACTACGAAGGACTCATGTGCAATTTCTTCGAAATTGTCCGCGGCATGGATGCCGGGGCGCTGCGCGGGGAGACTCTGGGCTTGCAAACAAAAGCGGCGCGAGCAGGACTGCAATTCATGGTCGACCTGATTCACCAGGAGCGCCTCACTCCTCCCGCGGTCGTGGAGTTTGACGAGCAACGTAGCTACCGGTATCTGCTCGATCACGACGGGGTCTTCGTGCGGGGGTGGCCGAATTTCGTAGAGTCCTTCCGGCGCACCTACGGTGACACCGCAAAACTCTCCCGGATCGGCCGGGCCGCTCTGCCGCATTTCCGGGGAGAAGCCCCGGTCTCCGTGTTCGGCGGCTGGAACCTCATGATCTCGAAATACTCGAAGAAGAAAGATGCCGCCCTGAGATTCATCCGGTTTTTGCAGACTGAAGAAATCCAGAGGCTCTTCTTTGAGGTCGAGGGGTACCTGCCGATTCAAGAGAAGGTGTATCGGGACTCATCGTATCTTCGCGAGCATCCGGATCTTCTGTACCAGCGAGGCCTGATCGAGCGGGGATTTCACCGGCTCAGCTCGGAAGACTACACGAAGCAATCGGACATCGTCTCGTACTTTCTGAAACGCGCGCTGATGCGAGAGCTCACGCCGGAAGAGGCCCTCCATCGCGCCCTGAACATGATCCGGTCCAACGAGACCTTTCTGCTCCGCTAAGCATCGGGAACTGCCGTTATGAACGCGCCGTCTGCCTCCCTTCTCGAGCGGTTGAGGAAATACCGCTTCGAGTTGACGCACCTGACAATTCTCTTCATTGTACTCATCGTCTTCCATGTGGTGGCGACCCTTGTCCACAAGGCCTCTCTGGAGCGGGTTCTGGTGTGGACGCAGGAATGGTACCAACAAGATTCAGCCGAGCGCCTTGCGAATCTGACGGCAACTTCTCTTGAACTTCTCCTGGAATCGCTGCCCGAGAAACAGAATTACACCGAAAGGGAGTCGCGGAAAATCATTCAGGATCTCAACATCATCTTCAGTCAGCAGTCGCTGCATCAGAACGTTCAGGCCGTGTGCGTACTCATTTCGCGCGGTCCGGAGATCTATGCCATCGATGACGGCCGAACGCTGTTTGCGCAACTCCAGGGCGATCAACCACCCGTCTCAGCGATGCAGGGCCTGCATGAGGATGCCGTCAACCGGTATCGTGTTCTGCAGGCCAAGCTCCGGCGGGAAGAGCAGACACAGACGCTGCTGGAGGGGGGAGAAACGTTCCACATCTTCGTTCCCTTTGTGCCGCGAGGTGAATATGCCGGCGCCCTGTACCTCCGGACTTCGCCCGATCTTTCGTTCGTGACCCGGGAAATGATGTCCAACTATGACGAGACGGCCCTGACGTTTTCGTCGTTCATTCTCTTCGGCCTGCTGGCAATGTTCTATGTCTCGTCGTACACGCTTCGCCAGCGGAATGAAGCGCAGGCGGCACTCTTCGAAGAACAGAAACAGCGCCTGGCGGATGATATCCACCATCAGAAAGAAGCGGGGTTCACGAAGCGTATCTACCATACGCACCACAAGGCGGAGAAGATCATGGGGTTCATCAAAGAGGACCTCCGGTCGATCTCTGCCGACAACATGGAAGAGATCAAGGGACGTGCGAACAAGTACGCGAGCTTCGTGGCGCGGGCTATCTACGACATGAAATGGTACGATCCTCCCATCCAGACCATCCGGGGACCTCTCTTCGCGACCGATGTGAACGAGGTGTTGCGGTTTCTGGTGGATCATGTGTTTCGCCGGCAGTCCGCAGACGAAGATCTTGTTCGTTTTGAACTGCAGCTGGATCCTCGTGTGCCTGCGATTCCCATCAGCGAGTATGTGCTCTGGGAAGTCTTTGAACCGATCCTGCAGAACTGTCAGGATCACGGCGGTCGCGATCGGCTGACGGTGACGATCCGGTCGGAGCACGAACCGTTGACCGGAACAACGAAGATCTCCATTGCCGACGACGGCCGGGGTCTTCCGCCGGAGCTGCTTGAGGCCGATGAGCACGGCAGGAAACGGGTGTTCCTTGAGCATGTGACGATGGCTCCGTCGGGAACGCATCACTCGGGGTACGGATGCCACATTGCGTATCAGATTGCCACCGACCGGTGCGGCTGGACCATGGACGCCGAGAATCTACCGGCGGGGGGCTGTCGGTTTGTGTTCACGATGTCACACCGTGCATGAGGACAGCAGGCCATGAGACGTAGCCCCGTTCGGGTGTTAGTCATCGAAGACGAGGAGTTCGACGTTCGGAGAATCCGCAATACGATCGAGACGTTCGGCAGCGAGATCGTGATCGCCGGCGTGGTGTCGAACGGCGCCGCCGCTCTTGAGCTCCTCCGGTCCGCCGGCCACGGCTGCGGTGTTGTGATCATGGATTTTCAGATTTCGGGCCACATCAAAGGGGAACAACTCATCCGGGCGATCAAGGAGATCGACGCATCGCTGCAGATCATCGTTGTAACCAAGATGACGATCCACTCGGCCGATGTTCAGTTTGCACGGACGCTGCTGGATGCCGGGGCATTCTGGTATTGCACGAAATACCCCGGTGATATGGAGAATGTCATCTACCAGCCGACCGATTTCGTGCTGGCCATTCTCAATGCCAACAGCAGGGGGCAGATGGAGAAGGAACGACAGGAGTCGGCCCGGAAGATGCAGAAGCGGGTGGATCTGGTGCTGGCAGAACGGCAGTTCCTCGGCGTGTCGTCGGCTGCAGAGCGACTGCGACGACAGATGGAGAAATGCGCGGAGACGGACGCGAATGTCCTCATCAGCGGGCCTTCCGGGTCAGGCAAGGAAATTGTGGCGACCAACATCCATTACCGCAGCAAGAGACGATTTGAAAACTTTGTCCCGATCAACTGCGGCAGCATTCCTCACGAACTGATCGAGAGTGAGCTGTTCGGCTATGAGAAGGGGGCCTTCACGGGGGCGGCAGCACGTAAACGGGGACTGTTTGAAGTCGCGCATGGCGGGACGATCTTTCTCGATGAAATCTCTGCGCTGCCGCTCGCAGCTCAGGTCAAGCTCCTCAGGGTAATCGAAGAAGGGGATATTGAGAAGATCGGGAGAACGGAGCCTGTCAGCGTGGATGTCCGGGTCATTGCTGCCACGAATGAACACCTGGAGCGCAAGATCGCTCAGCAGGAGTTCAGAGAAGATCTGTTCTACCGGCTCAACGTCGTGCCCATCACAGTTCCGCCGCTGAAGGAGCGGACAGAAGATATTCCCGTTCTGGTGGATCATTTCCTTCTCCTCTACAGCGAAGAAATGGGCATTGTGCGGCCCACCCTGAATCGTGAGGCCTACGAAGCGTTGAAGCGGTATGAATGGCCGGGGAATGTGCGCGAACTCCGAAATGTCGTGCAACGCCTCTTCTTCGCCGATCAACCGCACATCACGGCTGATGACATCGCCAGGCTGATCGGGCCCAGTGCCTCTGACAGCCTTGATCCGCTGTCACATCTTGCGGAACTGTGGCGAGGGAAGGATTTCCTCCCCTGGCGCGAGGCTGACCGGAGATTCCGCGCCAAATACATCGCTCTTGTACGTGAGCACTCCGGATCAGACGCCGAGGCAGCGCGCAAACTCGGACTTGCCCCCCCCAATTTCTATCGCATGTGCAAGGAGCTGGGACTTAAGTAGGTGT
>CAYXMK010000005.1:13290-30000 GCA_964465905.1 uncultured Ignavibacteriaceae bacterium
CTTGCCCCCCCCAATTTCTATCGCATGTGCAAGGAGCTGGGACTTAAGTAGGTGTGACCCGCTGTGCCGTTCACAGATACCCCTGTTCCCCGCCGAAGTCTCCTGTGCATTCAATTCCCCGGCCTGCCTGAGGCTACCCCCGTCTTTCGGCCGCACGTGCAGGGTTTATCAGGATGGGAAGAGACGATTATCAGCTTGATAATGCTCTGTGGCTGATCGGATCCCTCCGGAGCGCATTCTCCCTGAAAATACATCCCCTCGTGGCACCTGCGCGTGGCATGGTACGTGCGGACTCGGTAGATCTATGCCGGGCATCACGGACGCTGTTGATCGGTTCATCGTACTGCTCTTTTTCGTCGTTGTTGCTTCGTTCGCCGTTTATTCCTTCCGCGACGGGCATCGGCGCGTATTGGATTACTCCCTTGCCGGCAGACAGGCTCGATGGCCGGCCCTTACTCTTGCCCTGTTCTCCGGTGTCTATGGGGTAGAATATCTCATCGGATGGAACGCGGGCGGAGCTCAGGTTCCGGTTCTGCTTGTTATTCTGGAAGTCGCCGCTCTCGGGTCTCTCTGGTTTCTCGCCGTCGTGACCGGTCCGGTGCTGCATCGCGCAGGGGTCACGACCGTCCCGGAGTATCTCTGGCGACGCTTCGGCAGCGAAATCGGATACGGGTCAAATATTCTGCAGCTGTCAGTCCTCGTGTTCCTTCGCCTTCCTCTGATTCTCTTTGGTGGCGGACTTGTTCTCACGTGGACGGGCTTCACCGGTCGGGAAGAACTCCTGTTTGCTGCTGTCACGCTGGCCGGCGTCTGTGCACTGGTGGGGGGGATGCGGAGCGTTCTCAGGATACAGGCGGTTCAGGGATTCATTCTCGGGGCAGCAGTCGTCGTCATGATGGCATTTGCTACGGGGGAGCTCGGTGGAGCGCCGCCGCTCGTCTCCGGCATGCCTGCGCAGGAAGCGGGGAACAACCCTGTCGGCAGCACGATGGTTCTTCTTCCTTTGCTGGTGCTGTGGTACGGGTGTTGTGATCAATCGGTCGTTCAGCGCGTTCTCAGCGCGCGGAGAGACTCCGACCTGCAGAAAGGGATAGCGGGTACGGCGGTTCTGAAGGGTCTGGTGATCGTAGGCGTTCTGATGCTCGCGCCGCATCTTCTCCGCGTTCAGCCGTCGCCGGCCTCCGGGGCCGCTGAAATGTCCGCATTCGGCTCGTCTTCCCCCGGCGTCCGTGGATTACTGCTGGTGGGAGGGCTAAGCCTCCTGATGGCGACCTTCTCCGGCACGTATCAATCGGTCAGTGCCCTCGCGTCAGCAGAATTCCTTCCCTGGGTCAGGCGCGGTCGTTCGGAGGAGAGAGTGATTCTGATCGGTCGGCTTTCCGCTGCGCTTGTGACCGTGTTGACCGTGGTTGCGATTACTCTTCTCCGATCGATGACCCTGGATACGCTTGCGTGGCTGCTGCTGGTGCACGTCCTCGCGATGATCCCGATGATGGTGATTCTGCTGGGGGGCCTGGTATGCCGTCGAGTGAATCGCCTCGGCGCACTGGCGGCGCTCGTCGGTCCCCTGGGGACGGCTGTGGTGTTCTTCGTTGTGCGGGCGATCTCTCTCTCGCCCGGTGAGGCCCGAGTTGCCGTGCTGACGGTGAGCGATGTCGTTGTCCTGATCGCCGCCGTGGCGGGAATGTCCGTCGTCACGCTTGCGGCGGCCAGTCTGTTGACCGCGGCTCCTTCGGAGCAGCATACGTGCGGATTGACGCTTTCGGGGAGATTGCCGGTGCGCTCGGCGGTCTGAGTGTCTCAATTCACCGGTTCTTTTTTTCCATCCACCATTGTAAGGAGAACGTCATGAATAGATTTCTCACCGTCTGCCTGATCCTCCTTGTGCCGGCCGTATGCTCGGCGCAGTGGATCGTGAACGGCTTCGAGACGGCGGCTGCCGACAGCTTCTTCCAGCATCCGCCAGTCAATTCCGGCCTCGGGACGGGATCGGGATCGGCAGTGCTTACCGATCATACGACCGCGCCGGCGCCGTACCACGGAAGTGCGGCGCTGAAAGTCGACTGGACGGTCCACAGTACGGAAAGCTGGGGCGGGTTCGTCCAGATGATGCATCTCGTGCCGCCGGAGGACTCGACCTATCTCGACTTCTCGTCAGCGACGGAATTGAATCTCTGGTATTACAATATCACCCCCTCTTCCCAGACCGGCCTGGTCAACATGCGGTTCAAGATCCACGAAAGCGGCGGGAGCGCGAATTACTGGGCGGACGGGAATGATCATGAGGACTGGTATTTCGAGGCGGCGGGTGTCTACGATGCCGCTCCCGGATGGGTTCGCCTGGTGGTTCCCCTCGTTGACAACGGCGGTGGATCACCCAACAGTCAGGGCCTGACGCTTCCCGGATGGAGCGGGCGCACCAACAACGGTACCCTGGACCTCGACAGGGTTGTCGGCTACAGCATCGAGTGGACAACGCCGGGAATTCCGAGCAACGGCACCGCCAGCGGAACCGTGCTGTGGGACAAGCTCCAGATGAAGGGGGCGCGCTACACGCCGATCTCGACGTTCGACAGCATCGGAGTGAATACGACGTACTTCTCCAAAGATCTGATGTCGTGGTCTGCCGGGAACACGGGTAATCTCACCTTTACGGACATGACGTCCGATCCGATCGAAGGATATTCGTCGCTGAAGGTGAACTGGAGGGTGCACAACACGGAGAGCTGGGGAGGGTATGTCAACTTCTCTCATGTTCTGCCAGCCGGCACGTACTACCCCGATATGTCGGCCAACACCGATCTGCTGTTGCTCTACAAGAACGCCTCGGCGTCGACACTGGTGGGAGGAGTCACGATGCGGTTGTTCCTGTACGATTTCAGCGACGGGGTTGAAGAGCGGTGGGCGCACGCGCTGGCGATCAACCTGGATTCGGTCTCTGCGGACTGGACTCTGCTTCGCATCCCGCTGACGGCCCTTGAGGGGGACGAGTACGTGCTGACGTCGGGCGGCTTCAAGATTCCGGGCTGGGAAAGCGTGAAGGGGAATTCAACCCTGAACCTTGACAAGATCGGTGGATTCCGGCTTGAATTCACAAGCCCGGGTCCGTCGGGCTCGATCGGCGAAGGGGAGATCTGGTTTGACCTGCTGATTCCGACGGGATACCGTGAGCTGGACACGACAGGGCCGACGCAGGTTACGAATGTGGCCGGCACGCCGGGAACGTTTGTCAACCTTGTGACCTGGTCCGACGTGGCGGGTGAAGTCGGGGAGAAGTACGACGTCTTCTACAGTGAGAATCCGATCACGGATGTTGCCGCACCGGGTATTGAGGTCGTGAAGCTGTCGGTTCCGGAGAACACACAGGTGGTGGAGCATGTCCTGCGGGCGCCGGCAACCAACCAGTCTGTCACGTACTACTATGCCGTCCGTGCCACCGACAAGGTCGGGAACGTCGGAGCCCTCGGGCAGGGATCTTCGGCGGTCACAAACACGGCGAAGGGCGTACCCGTCATTTCGCTGACGCCGCCGTCACCGTTTGTAGCCGACGGGAATCTTGCGGAATGGAGCGGGATCGCTCCGATCACCATCCGGCTCTCGGAGGGGACCGGATTCAAAGCGCCCAACACGAAGATCGACAATGACGCCGATCTCGCCGTGCAGGCGTACCTGGCCGTTGATCAGCAATACCTCTACATTGCCTTTGACATCGAGGACGACGTTGTGCAGGTGGATACGAATGATTCTCAGACGTGGATGCAGGACTGTCCGGATCTCTTCATCGGGCTGTATGATTTTCACGGTGTTCCTCATAAGTCGTTCCTCCGCGGCGCCGCGCCGGATCACCAGTTCCGATTTGCGGAGAACCGCATCATCGAGGACAAGCTGACGTCCTTTGACCTGCGTCCGGGGGCGGACTACGTGTGGCATCGGAAGTTCCCGACGGGGTACACGATCGAGGCTCGGCTGTCGTGGGCCTCCATTGCTGCGGCAGGCGGAGATTCCCTCTTCGTCCCGAAAGAGGGGATGCGCATCCCGATCGATTTCTCGATCAACGACAATGACAATCCTGTGACGCGCCGCGAGGGGATCCTGACCTATTCCCCGAACAACGAGGACAAGTCCTACCTTGAACCCAGCCGTTGGACCCACACCTGGATCGGGACGGAATGGTACGTGGTGAGCGTGGGCGGCGAAAACCAGGTGCCGCTCGTGTATGAGCTTCACCAGAACTATCCGAATCCGTTCAACCCCTCCACGCGGATCTCGTACAGTCTTGAGCACGACGGATTCGTGACGCTGAGGGTGTTTGACCTGATCGGGCGGGAGGTCGCCAGGCTCGTCAACGAGCACCAGGTTGCGGGAACCTACACCGTGACGTTTGACGCGGCATCCGTCGGCCGTCTGGGGACGGGCGCCTACTTCTATCACCTGGAAAGCGGACCGTTCCGCAGTGTACGAAAGATGCTTCTCGTGAAGTAACCCCTCTGGTCGGACACGGCCCCCAACGGGGCCGTGTCCGGCTGTTCCATTGTCCGTATCGCTAAGGATGGTGAACAGACATGACGCACTGGAGACGACATCCGGTTGCGGGGGGAGCGGGTCGGACCGGTTCCTCCGCGCTCCTTCGGCGGCTGTTGCTGTTGACTGCCGGCATCACGTTGATGGTGCCGTTGACTCTGGCGGGTACGACGGGAAAGCTGGCCGGTCGGGTGACTGCCGGTGATTCGCGCGAACCCCTCGTGGGCGCCAATATCCTCATCGAGGGAACCTTCCTCGGGGCGGCAGCCGACGCTGACGGATACTACTTCATCGCCAACATCCCGCCGGGTTCCTACCGGGTGTCCGTCAGCATGGTCGGATATCACAAGAAAACGTTCACGGATGTCATCATCAAGATTGACCTGACGACGCGACTCGATGTGGAGCTGACTCCGGCTCTGCTTGAGGTGCAGGAGATTGTCGTGCAGGCCGAGCGCCCCATGATCCAGAAAGATCTGACCTCCACGTCGGTGACAGTCTCCGCTGAAGATATGAAAATGATGCCGGTGGAAAACCTGAACCAGGTGATCAACCTGCAGGCCGGCGTTGTCGGAGGGCATTTCCGCGGCGGCAGGAGCAACGAGGTGGCCTATCTTGTGGATGGCATCGCCGTGACGGACGCCTTCACGGGGGGATTGGCCCTGGAAGTCGAAAACCAGGCCGTTCGTGAGATGGAGGTCATCAGCGGCACCTTCAGCGCGGAGTACGGGCAGGCAATGTCCGGTGTTGTCAACATCGTCACGCAGGACGGCACGAACGAATTCAGAATAGGGGTTTCCACGTACTTCGGCAACTACGTCACCACGCACACGAATCTGTTTCGCAACCTCGACAAAGCGGGTCGCATCTCCTCGCGGGATGTCCAGCTGACCGTCAGCGGACCGGCACCGCTCCTCGGCGGACTGACGTTCTTTGCGGCGGGGAGGTACTTTGCGGATGAGGGGTACCTCTATGGGCGGCGGGTCTACAACATCACCGACGATGTCCCCTATTTCCCCGATCCGGCCGATAACACCGTGTGGATTCCCCGCAACACCGGGGACGGCGCGTACGTACCGATGAATCCTCACAGGCGGACATCGCTCAACGGGAAGCTGACGTACACACTGCCTTCTCTCAAGATCAGCTACGGGGTGTTCTGGGACCAGAGCTACAACCGGTACTATGATCACTATTTTTCGTGGACGCCCGACGGAACGCTGAAGCACTACCGTCAGAACCGCGTCCAGAATTTGCAGATCACGCACGTCCCGTCGCAACGGACATTCCATTCCTTTAAATTCGCCCACAACTACTACCGGTTCAAGGGGTTTCTGTACGAAGATCCGTTCGACAGCCGGTATGTCGATCCCCGGCGCGGACTCGCGCTGTCGAACTATACGTTCCGCTCGGGAGGCAACGACGGGTCCCGGTACTACCGGACAACGACAATGACGATCGGCCAATGGAGCCTGACGTCGCAGGTCTCGAAGGAACACAAGCTCGGTCTGGGCGTCGAAGGGCGACTCCATCGCGTCCACAATCACTGGCGCGAGATCTACAACCTCTCCGAAGGTCAGGTTGATTCTCTGGGGAACCCGGTCTTCACGCTGGGGTACCGGCAGGAAGGAACCCAGGGCAATCAACGGTACGTCAAGGAGCCGTACGAGATCTCGGCGTATGTACAGGACAAGATGGAATACGATATCATGATCATCAACGCCGGGGTGCGCTTCGACTATTTTCACCCGAACGCCCAGCTCCCGGCCGATCTTCGCAATCCGACGAAGAATCCGGACTTTCCGGCTGCGAACGAGTTCCGGAGCGCATCGCCGAAGTACCAATTCAGTCCGCGGCTCGGCGCTTCCTTCCCCATCACGGATCAGGGAGCCATCCATTTCTCGTACGGACACTTCTTCCAGATCCCGGAGTTTCAGAATCTCTATCTCAATTCGGACTTTCTCGTCCGGCCCGGAGTCTCGCTGTCCTCCGTTTCAGGAAATCCGGACCTGAAACCTCAGCAGACCGTCATGTACGAAGTGGGCCTCCAGCAGGTTCTGGTCCCGAATCTCAGCCTCGACTTCACCCTCTACTATCGGGATATCCGCAATCTGCTCGGCATGGAAATCTTGAACACGTATGAGGGCTTCAAGTACGCCCGGTTCATCAACCGTGATTACGGCAACGTTCGAGGATTCATTGTATCGCTGGACAGACGGTTCGCCGACATGTTCAGCGTGCAGGTGGACTATACCTTTCAAATTGCCGAGGGGAACGCCTCGGATCCCTACGCTGTCTACAACGACAATCAGACCGATCCCCCCATCGAGTCGGAGAAAAAGGTTGTTCCTCTTGATTGGGATCAGCGGTCGACACTGAGCGCCGTTCTCACCGTCGGCGATCCCGGGGACTGGAGCGTGGGTCTCGTTTTCCAGGTGGGTTCGGGGTGGCCGTACACCGAAGATCAGAGGTTTTCGCAGGGAATCCGATTTGAGAACGGCGGCGTCAGGCCGGCAACGTACAATCTTGATCTGCGGGCGGAGAAGGTGTTTTCCATTGGCGGCGTTCGCGTGAACACGTTTCTGCTGGTGTACAATGTGCTGGATATCAAGAATGAGTACGGCGTCTACCCGAGCACCGGGCGGGCCACGAATGATTTGAATACGAAGTACGCGGGAGACATCATCGGTCTCAATACACTCGAAGAGTACATCAACAACCCGGCAATGTACTCAACACCTCGACAACTACGCATCGGAGTGGGTTTCAACCTCTAGAGTCCCGGGCGGCAGGAGAAGAAGCGTTATGCTGAGAACTCAGGCGGTGATCCTTCTCGTCGTTGCAGGTTCCATGCTGGAACTGCAGGCGCAGGTCACTCCGCAGATCCAGAAATACCGGAACGACCAGAAAGGGAACATTCAGTTCCGGCGTCAGGGGATCATGGACGGCAATCTGATCCGCACGATCTTCATCAACAACGGCGAGGTGGGGCAGTGGCCGTTCCAGCCTTCGGGCGAATGGCCCAAGGGGAGCGGACAGACCTACCTCGACGGGGTGTGCGTGCTGGTGGCCTCGGAAGTCAGAGCTCCGGGGAACAATCAGATCATCCATCCGCTTCTCACGTCTTACCGGGAGTGGATGGATGAAGATCCGGTGACCGGGGAGATCTGGGGGCTGGAGCCTGTGCCGGGATACCTGAGTCCGGCCTCTCAGAAACCGGCGATCAGCGCGGATCCTGAATCGTGGCCGAAAACCTGGCCGCAGGCTCTTGACCTTCCACCGGTGTGGAACGGTTTCTGGTACGGCTACTTCGGTCGCGGGATTACCAATTCAGACTTCGAAACCTTCTTCGTGATGGACGACTCCAAGGACGGCGAATGGAAGCGGGCGCCGTACAGCTTCGTTCCGATCGCCTCCGATCCATCCCACGGAGGAATCGGTCTCAGGGTGGAGGTGCGTGGATTCCAGTGGTCTCACGTGCTCGCGGAAGACATCATCTTCTGGCACTATGACATCGTCAATATCTCGGATCGTGACTATGACACCACGGTGTTCGGATTCTACACGGATCCGGGCGTCGGAGGAACGAATGACTCCCAGGATGACAACGCCTCCTACGATACGAAGCTTGACCTGGCGTATGCATTCGATGACGACGGCTATGGAGCCCCGATCCGCTGGAAGACGGGATACTACGGTTACGCGTACCTGGAAAGCCCCGGCAACGCTCTCAACAGCATCGACGACGATGAGGATGGAATGGTCGATGAGCGGCGGGACGACGGCATCGACAATGATGGGGACTGGGTACCCTTCACCGATCTGAACAACAACGGCCAGTGGGATGCGGCAGGCAACGAACCGCTGAACGACGATGTGGGAAGGGACGGCCTCGGCCCGTGGGATCCGGGATACTTCGGACCGGACGAAGGAGAGGGGAACGGCGTGCCGGACGACGGCGAACCCAACTTCGACAAGACCGACAAGGATGAATCCGATCAGATCGGACTCACCAGTCTGTCGATCTATCGCCTCGGTGATGGCGGTGTCGGCGGCGGCTGGCCCAAAGACGACGAGTCCATGTGGCTGAAGATGAACTACCAGAACTTCGATACCTCTCTTCAGCGATCGAATATCAGCATGGTCTTTGCTTCGGGACCCTTTCCGCTCAAACAGGGGAGGCGGGAGCGCTTCTCCATGGCTCTCGTCTTCGGCAGTAACCTGGATGACATCATCTTCAATAAGGAAACCGTCCAGCAGATCTACAATGCGAACTATAACTTCTCCCGTCCCCCGCTGAAGCCGACACTCACGGCCGTCCCGGACGACGGAAAGGTCTATCTCTACTGGAATCGTGTGGCGGAGGAATCCCGCGATCCGTTTCTCGGCTACGAGCAGGGAAACTCACAGCTGGGATACAAGAAAGATTTCGAGGGGTATCTCCTCTATCGCAGCACGGAAGCCGAATTCGCCGACGTGAAAGTCATCACGGATTCCAAGGGAGAGTCGAAGTACTGGAAACCGATCGCGCAGTTTGACCTCGTGAACGGGATCAAAGGCCCCGATCCCGTCGGCATCAACGGAGCGCATTTCTGGCGCGGAGACGACACAGGTCTCCAGCACAGTTACATTGACACCGATGTCAAGAACGGTGTCCGCTACTACTATGCTCTCGTCTCCTATGATCAGGGCGATCCTGCCTTCGGGACAACCGGTCTTCAGCCGACCGAGTGCACGAAGATCATCAGCGAAGATTTCTCGGGGAACATCAAGTTCATCGACATCAACTGCGCGGTGGTAACCCCGAATGCACCGGCTGCCGGCTATGTTCCCCCTGAGATCGATGGCGACCTGCAAACCGTGTCCGAGGGCGTTGGAACAGGTTCCCTGAACGTGAACATTCTGAATCCGGGGTCCATCCGGCAGGGGGTCACCTACCGCGTTGTCTTCACGGCGGAAGGGACCCTGCCCGGCTATCGAACCGCATCGTATGACGTCGTGCGGTTGGAGGGATCGCGGGCGGATACGCTGGTGCAGAACGTCGGTGCGGCGGAATTCGGGGTAGGGAAATTCAGTCCTCCGTTCGACGGCATGACCGTGTCGGTCTTCAACGACACGCTGATCTCGGTGATTCCGTCCTCCATGGGCTGGGTTGTGGGTACCAGCAACATGCGACTCTCCGTGGTGAGGGACACGACGTCTCGCGCCGCGCCCTGGCCGTGCGACTACGAAATCCGGTTTGCGGATACGCCTCAGGACACGACGTACTTCAACACGCCGCCGCTGTATCCTCGCATGATCGTGAATTTCACCGTGACCAATACCACGACGGGCAAGCGTGCGCGGATCGTCGTCCGCGACAGCGATCAGTCGCTGAGCTTTACGCCGGGGGATGAAATTCTCATCATCGAATTCGCCGGTGCGGAGACCTTCGCGAATTTCCGGATTGCATGGATTGTCCGATACTATCCCCCCGCGGGTCAACCGGCCATCGCCCCGGTGTCCGGCGACCGGTTTGTGTTCAGGACGCGCAAACAGTTCCAGACCGGTGACGCGTTCACGTTCAGCACCAAGTCCGCTTCGGTGGACAACGATCTTGCCCGAAGCAAGCTGCAGGAAATCCTGGTGGTGCCGAACCCGTATGTCTCGGGAGCGAGCTGGGAGCGGCGTTTTCTGAATCAGACGGGGCGCGGTGAACGCAAGATCGATTTCGTCAATCTCCCCGCTCGGTGCACGGTGCGCATCTATTCCATTGCCGGCGCGCTGATCAAGACGCTGCACAAGGACAGCAGTCCGTCCGACGGGGCGCTGTCATGGAACCTCGTTTCGGAAGACGGTATGGATATCGCGTACGGTCTGTACATCTACCACGTCGAAGCACCCGACATCGGGGAACACATCGGGAAATTCGCCGTCATCAAGTGAGCAGAATCATGAAACCACACCTCGTTGCCGCCGGTCTCCTGGTGCCCGTGCTGTTGTGCGGGGAACGCGTGCAATCGCAATCCTCTGTCACTCACGTGTCGAAGAAGGGTACAACGGCGGCACCCTTCCTCTCGATCGGGCAGGGTGCCCGGGCCGCCGCGATGGGAAGCGCATTTGTCGCCGTAGCGAACGATGCCAGCGCGATCTACTGGAATCCCGGAGGACTTGCCCGCCTGAGCGGCGTGCAGGTTTCATTCGAACACACCCGGTGGATCGCCGAGACGCAGTACAGTTTCGTGGGATTCGCCTACAGCCTGGGCGATCTGGGAACGCTGGGCCTCAGCCTCACCACGTCCAATCTCGGTGAAATGAACGTCACGACGGTCGACGAGCCCCGCGGAACAGGAGAAACGTTCAAGGCGACCGATCTGTCGGTGAGCCTGGCATATTCCGTCAGTCTCACGAACAACTTCTCGATCGGTTTCAACCCGAAATTCATCCGTCAGAGCATCTGGAAAATGAGCGCCGATGCGGTTGCGCTGGACCTCGGAATTCTCTACAACACGCCGTTTCCGGGCATCACGCTGGGAATGTCGATCGCGAATTTCGGCACTGAAATGCGGCTGTTCGGCAACTCTACGCTTGTGCTCTACGACCTGGATCCGGAAAGCGGCGGGAACAACGAGCGGATTCCCGCCAACCTGCAAACGGAAGCATGGGATCTCCCGCTGAACTTTCGAGTAGGAATTTCCTACTCCCCGCCTCTGGGCGACCTTCACCGCGCTACCATTTCGCTGGATGCGATGCACCCCAACGACGACTACGAGAGCGTGAATATCGGAGGAGAGTATGTCTTTTCCGACCTGATTGCACTCCGCGGCGGGTACAAAGCGTTGTTTCTCAGCGCGGCGGAAGAATCCTATGCATTCGGGTTCGGCCTGCGGCAGCACCTCCTCGGGAACGTCCTGATCCAGATTGATTATGCGTATATGGACTTCGGCCGGCTGAAGAATGTGCAGAAACTTTCCCTCGGCGTAGCATTCTAGTTCGACAAGCCGGCCTGCGGTGTCTCGCGCCCGCGCGCGCAAGACGATCTCTGCTCTCCATCAACGGAAATCAGAATCCCGCCATGAATCACCCCCGTTCCTCGCTTCGTCGCGCCGCTCGACGGTGTGTTCACACCGGGGCGGCCCTGCTGTTGTCCGTTGCGCTCTCGCGCGCACAGCCGTCGAGCACCACCAGCACGCCCGATGCAACGAGACAATCCCGCTGGATCGAGCACTGCATCGATTCGCTCCTTGCCGCGATGACGATCGACGAGAAAGTCGGCCAGTTGACGCAGCTCACAGGGATGTGGGAGGGCGAGGCAGAGAACCGGAAGATTCATCCGGAGCTTCTCGAGAGGATACGAAAGGGGAGCGTCGGGTCCCTGCTGAACGTGCACGGTGCGGAGATCACGCGGCAGGTTCAGACAGCAGCGGTTGAGGAGTCACGGCTCGGCATTCCTCTGATCCTCGGCCTG
Source organism: uncultured Ignavibacteriaceae bacterium (assembly GCA_964465905.1). GTDB lineage: Bacteria > Bacteroidota > Ignavibacteria > UBA10030 > UBA10030 > CAYXMK01. The sequence continues at coordinate 25,259 of CAYXMK010000005.1, forward strand.
GACGTCATTCATGGATTTCGGACCATCTTCCCGATTCCACTCGCCGAGGCGGCGACCTGGGATCCGGACGTAGTGGAGCGATCGGCCCGGGTCAGTGCCGTCGAGGCAACGGCCGCCGGACTCCACTGGACCTTCGCGCCGATGGTCGATATCGCCCGGGACGCACGATGGGGGAGGATAGCGGAAGGATCCGGAGAGGATCCATATCTCGGTTCTGTCATGGCTGCGGCGCGGGTGCGCGGATTCCAGGGAAGCGATCTGAGCCTGAAGAACACCCTGGCAGCCTGTCCCAAGCACTTTGCCGCCTATGGAGGAGCCGAAGGGGGACGAGACTATAACACCGTCGATATCTCGGAGCGGACGTTGCGGGAAATCTACCTCCCACCGTTCCGCGCGGCAGTCCGGGCAGGAGCGGCGACCCTCATGTGTTCATTCAACGAAATCGCCGGCATTCCGAGCTCGGCAAATCAACAACTGCTGACCACCATCCTCAGGCATGAATGGGGGTTTGACGGGTTCGTGGTGAGTGATTGGAACTCCATCGGGGAACTCCAGATCCACGGCGTGGCCTCCACAGCTGCGGACGCGGCGCGCAAGTCGCTCCGGGCCGGGGTGGACATGGATATGGAATCGAAGGCCTACAATCGGGAGCTGAGCCGGCTGGTCAGGAGCAACATGGTCCCGGCGAGCGATCTCGATGAAGCTGTCCGTCGCGTTCTCCGGATCAAGTATCGTCTCGGGCTCTTTGCCGATCCGTACCGCTACTGCGACGCAGAGCGGGAAAAGTCCGAAATCCTGAGCCCGATGCACCTGGCGGCCGCGCGGGAGGTCGCGCAGAAAGCCATTGTCCTTCTCAAGAACGATGGAAACATCCTGCCCCTGAAGAAGTCGCTCCGCCGTATCGCCGTGCTCGGTCCGCTTGCGGACAACAACCGGGATCCCCTTGGAACGTGGGCCGCCGACGGCAGGCCGGAGCAGGTGGTTTCGGTCCTGGAGGGGATTCGCCAGGCCCTTCCTTCCGGCGCCGAGGTGCTCTATGCGAAAGGGTGCGAGATTCAGGGTTTCGAAACGGCAGCAATCGACGAGGCCGTGGCGGTCGCCCGGCGGGCAGAGGTAGCCCTCATCGTTGTGGGAGAAGCCAAGGATATGAGCGGGGAAGGCGCCTGCCGGTCATTCCTTGGGCTGCCCGGGAAACAGGAGGAGCTTGTCAAAGCGGTGGCGGCGAGCGGGACCCCGACGGTTGTCATCCTCATGAACGGCCGGCCGCTGGCGCTCGGTTCCCTCGTCGACACTGTGCCGGCGATCGTTGAAGCTTGGTTTCTCGGAGTTCAAACCGGACACGCGGTTGCCGACGTCGTGTTCGGAGACGTCAACCCCGGCGGCAAACTCCCGGCGACCTTCCCGCGAACCACGGGCCAGGTTCCCGTCTACTACGACCACAAACCCACCGGGCGACCGGGAAACGACAATCAGTCCTTCAATTCCCGTTATCTCGATGTGCCCACAGCTCCTCTCTTCCCCTTCGGCTACGGACTGAGCTACACACGCTTCGAGTACGAAGACGTGCGCGTGCACCAGGACTGCATCTCTGCGTTCGACACGCTCGTCGTGAGTGTCCGGGTGAGGAATGCCGGCGACCGTCCCGGCGACGAGGTCGTTCAGCTCTATGTGCGCGACGTTGTTGCCCGCGTCACACGACCGGTGAAGGAACTGAAGGGATTTGCCCGGATCCATCTACAGCCGGGCGAAGAGAAAACGGTAACATTCTCCGTCCCCCCGGAGCACCTGGCCTACTACGATGAGGAGCTTCGCTTCGTGCTTGAGCCGGGACAGTTCGATGTGTTCGTCGGTACAAACTCGGCTGATGGTCTGCGACGGAGATTCGAGGTTGTTGGGAATGAGCGTCTGTGGTTGTCTGGCTCCTAGCCCGTAGGAGCCGTATCGTCGATACAACAGGATCCGGAGTTGAAGAAGAACCCTCGCAGGATCGGAATGATGGACGGTGTTACGATCGCGGTGCTCCTGATACTTCAGGGCGCCGGCGGTTGTGAGAGCGTGCAGGACGGGGATCAGGCCGGGCCGCGCGTCATTGCCGGACAGGTGCAGGATCAGCTGACGCGCCAGGGACTGCCAAACGCCTATGTCTCCCTTCCGACGGCGCCCGGGATCGATCCCCTCTGGACCGATCAGCAGGGCTTCTTCCGATTTGACAGCGTACCGCCGGCACAGCACAGGGTGCGGGTGGCACGGGTGGGGTATGAAGATTCAGAGCAGGATGTCCCCCCGCCCATCAACGGCGTTTCCACGGTGAACGTTCTTCTGCGTCAGCGGGAGTACTCGGTTCCCCCGGTCAAACCGCTCAGCAACGGCAGGGTGAGGATCAGGGGGACAACGCTTGAGACGGACGATGACGGGGACGGCGTGTACGTGCCCCTGCAGGTGCACGGGGTCGCCTATTCACCCGTGCCGATCGGCGGTTCCGGCAACGTGCCGGAGGCGATCCACGACCGGAGCGTGCAGCTTCTGACAGCGATGCATGCAAACACCGTCCGCACGTACAGCGGGGTCTCGCCGTATTTTCTCCGGAAAGCCGCTGAAAGCAATATCCGGGTCATCGTGGGGTACTGGGTTCCGCTGGAACTCGACCTCTCACAGCCGTCGATCCGGCAAGAGATCATTGAGGGATTTCAGCGGCTCGTCGTTGCGTTGAAGGATGAAGCGGCCGTGCTGATGTGGAATCTGGGAAACGAGCAGAACTATTCTTCGGTACCAACGAACGGCAACAGTCCATACTGGTACTCGCTGGTGCAGGAGCTGGCCGTGGCCGCGTATCAAATCGAGGGGGACCGTTATCACCCGGTATGCGCCAGCAACGGAGGGCTGGCGAACATCGGTCTTCGGACGATGAACGCCGACGACTCATCGCTGACGTACATGGACCTCTGGGCAACGAACATCTACGTTCAGAACCTCTCGGCGTCGTTCGGAACGTATCGTACCCGGACACGGAAGCCGATCGTGATCACGGAGTTCGGGATCGATGCTCTTGACAACCGGACGCAGCTACCCTACGAAGCGGAGCAGGCGCGTTTCGACAGCACCAACTGGATACAGATCCGCGCTGCGGGGGATGTGTGTGTCGGCGGGACGGTCTTTGAGTTCACAGATGAATGGTGGAAGGCGGGAAATCCGTTGACACACGATGCTGGAGGGTACCCCACGTCCAGTCATCCCGACGGCTACTCGAATGAGGAGTGGTGGGGAGTCATTGCCGTCACGCCGGATGCCGACGGTGACGGTCTGGATGAGTGGCGGCCCCGGCCTGTCTACTACACTCTGCGGGGGCTCTGGCAATGAGGATGCGCGATGCCGCAGCGGCCCTGTTGGGGAGCATTTCCGGCTTGTCGCTGTTCCCGACGGCGCTGCTCCTCGTGTCAGTTGTCGGCAGGCTTGCGGGGCAGGTGCTGATCGACCAGCTGGGGTATCCTGCGTCATCCCCCAAATTCGCCTTCTTCACCCAGAACATTGATCGCTTCAGTCTCGTCCGTCTTCAGACCGGCGAGGTCGTGTTCGAGGGGAATACGGTGCTCCTGACGCCTGATGATCCCGGCACAGGACTTGCAGTCTGGCGGGGGGATTTTTCGCAGGCCCGGGTGCCGGGCACCTACCGGATTCAGACCTCCGCTGGACCCGCGTCGGGCGCCTTCGTTCTTGCCGATACCGTCTATCGCTCGCTCTTCGCGGCGGCACTGAAGGCATACTACTTCCAGCGCTGCGGCATGGAGCTGGACGCCGATCACGCAGGTGTGTACAGTCGCCCTGCCTGCCACGAGCTTGACGGGGTACTTCATGTTTCGACCGGGGCCTCGGGATATCGGAAGGGAACGGGGGGATGGCACGATGCGGGCGACTACGGGAAGTACGTCGTGAATGCCGGCATTACGGTCGGCACACTCCTCATGGCGTTTGAGCTGTTTCCGGATCGCTTTGCCGGCGACCGGATCGGCATTCCCGAATCCGGCAACGGAGTGCCGGATATTCTTGATGAAGTCCGGATTGAGCTGCAATGGCTCGCCGCCATGCAGGACACCAGCGGCGGCGTGCATCACAAGCTCACGCCGGCACTGTTTGAACCGTTCATCATGCCCCACAACGACAGAAGCTTCCGATACTTCTACGCTCTTTCCACAACGGCAACGGGGGACTTCGCAGCGGTGATGTCCATGGCTGCCCGCGCCTATCGGGAATTCGACGTCGCTTTCGCCGATGCGTGTCTTGCTGCTGCCCGGAGGGCATGGCGGTTCCTCGAAGCGCAGCCGACGATCCTTCCTTCCGGGGGATTTGTCAATCCGGTCGGGACCGAAACGGGAGTGTACGGCGACCCCGACGATCGGGATGAGCGTCTGTGGGCGTCGGCAGAGCTCTACCGCACGACGGGTGAAGAAGAGTACCACGCGTACTATATCCTCAACAGCTACAATCTGGGGCTCATCACAGGCAGCCCGTCATGGCAGAACGTGACGTCCATGGCGCATCTTTCGTACCTCCTCTGCCGGCGGTCCGATGTGGATACGCTCCTGCAAGACCGCATTCGTGCTTCGCTTGTCGACGTCTGTCGCATGATGCTCCAGCGCAGAGCGGCCAGCGGCTTTCACACGATTCTGGCGCCGGGCGAATACACCTGGGGGAGCAACTCTTCAGCGCTCAACGGGGCCGTCCTTCTCCTGGTCGGTTCGCTCGTC
>CAYXMK010000006.1:0-29670 GCA_964465905.1 uncultured Ignavibacteriaceae bacterium
GTCTTCATCGCTCCCGAGGAAGAGGGGGGTGCGTTGATGGAGCACTGTCGGCTGGATGTCGAGGATGCGGTTCCGTCCGTCGCTCGCTCTGCCGCCGGCCTGTTCCATGAGAAACGCCATGGGGTTGGCTTCGTACAGCACCCGCAGTTTCCCGCTGGGACTCCTTGAGTCGCCGGGGTACATGAAGATTCCCCCGTAGAGCATCGTCCTGTGCACATCGCCCACCAGGGATCCGATGTAGCGACTGGCGTACGGTCGATGTGTTGCGGGGTCCACTTCCTGCAAATGGTGCAGATACTCCTTCATCCCTTCATCCCAGTACGGATAGTTCCCCTCATTCACGCTGTAGATCTTCCCGCGCTTCGGAATCCGGATCAGTTCGTGGGAGAGGAGGAACTCCCCGATGCTCGGGTCGAGCGTGAACCCGTGAACCCCGTCCCCCGTCGTGTAGACGAACATCGTCGAGGATCCGTAGATGACATACCCGGCTGCCACCTGCTTGTAGCCCGGCTGCAGGCAATCCTGGAGCGTTCCTCTCCCGACCGGTGTGACGCGACGAAAGATGGAGAAGATCGTCCCGATCGTCACGTTGGCGTCGATGTTCGACGAGCCGTCGAGCGGGTCGTAAAGGAGCACGTACTTCCCTACGGGGAACTGTTCAGGAATCTGGAGGATTGCCTCGTGTTCCTCTGAGGCCATGACGCAGACATGTCCGCCGTGGTCCATCGCCCGGAAGATCGTTTCGTCGGCAAATTCGTCCAGCTTCTTCACCTGCTCGCCGTGGATGTTCTCGCGGCCCACGAGCCCGAGAATGTTGACCAGTCCGGCCTTGCTGACCTCCCGCCAGATCACCTTGAACGCGAGCGTCAGATCCCGCAGCAGTCCGGAGAAATCCCCCGTGGCGCCGGGATGCAGGCGCTCCTGTTCGATGATGTGTCGCTCGATCGTGATGATCTTCTTCTGGGTCATGGGTGGAAGCGGCCTTCGGTGCTGAGCAGAATTCCGGTGCGGGAATATACCCGAAAAAGTGAGGGGTGTCAACGCGCGGCCCTACCGCCGGACCGGTTCGGCGGGTGCTCAGGGAACCACCTTGAGCCGCCGTTCCTGGTCCTTGTACTGCAGCTCGTAGAGTTTCCGATAGATGCCGTCGCGCGCGATCAGCTCCTGATGGGTTCCCATCTCCCGCACTTCCCCTTTGTGGAGGACAATGATCTTGTCCGCGCTTTGAATGGTGGAGAGCCGGTGGGCGATCACGATCGACGTGCGGCCGCGGAGCATCGTTCTGATGGCGGACTGGATGAGGGCTTCGGTCTCGGTGTCGACGCTCGACGTCGCTTCGTCGAGCACCAGAATGCGCGGATTGTAGGCCAGGGCACGCGCAAAGGACAGCAGCTGTTTCTGTCCGACGGACAGCGTCGCCCCCCGTTCCTTCACCTCGGCGTCGTACTGTCCCGGGAGCTGTTCGATGAACCGGTGGGCGCCGACCAGCCGCGCCGCGGCTTTCACCCGTTCCAGCGTGATGTTCGCGTTGCCCAGATGGATGTTCCCTTTGATGTCACCCGAGAACAGGAACACTTCCTGCAGTACAACGGCCAGGTGTCGGCGAAGATCATGCGGATGCACATCGTTGATGTTAACACCGTCGACGAGAATGCGGCCGCGCTGGGCCTGGTAGAAACGGCTGAGCAGACTGATGATGCTGGTCTTGCCGGCGCCCGTGTGTCCCACGATAGCGACCGTCGTGCCGGGCTCGATGGTGAAGGAGATGTCCTTCAGCACCCATTCGGGTTCTCCATCATCGTGGGGCGGTGTGTTATAAGCGAACCAAACGTTGCGGAACTCAATGCGTCCCGTGACTTCCGGAAGGGGAACCGGACTGGAGGGCACGGAGACGAGGGTCTGGTCGTCGAGGAGCTGGAAGATTCGCTCCGACGATGCCATGGCCGTCTGCAGGATGTTGTACTTCTCCGAGAGATCCCGGATCGGCCTCCAGAACATCTCGTTGAACTGGAGGAACGCCATGACGGTGCCGAGGGTGATGACATCCTCCAGCGCGTTCACTCCGGCGTACCAGAGAATGAGGCCGATCGACAGCGCGCCGATCAGCTCCACGCCGGGGTAGAAGAGCGCATAGTAGAAGATGGAGCGGATGTTGGCGTCCCGGTGCGCAGCGTTGATCTTCACGAACTTCTCGTATGAGCGCTGCTCCCGATTGAAGATCTGGTCCACCACCATGCCGGTGATGTGCTCCTGCATGAACGCATTGATGCGCGCAATCTGGAGACGCACCTCGCGGTACGCCTCCCGGGCCTTCCGACGGAAGAGGAAGGTTCCGTAGAAGAGGAGCGGCAGCACGCTCAGGGAAACAAGAGCAAGCTGCCAGTTCATCGTGAACATGAAGGAGAGGATGCCGATGATCGTGAAGATGTCGGTGAACACCATGACGATGCCCGACGAGAACATCTCGTTCAGGACCTCGATATCATTCGTGACCCGTGTGATCAGGCGGCCGATGGGATTCCGGTCGTAGAACTTGAGGGAGAGCTGCTGGAGGTGCTCGAAGACCTGCATTCGCAGGTCGAAGATCGTGCGCTGCCCGATCCACTGCGTCAGATAGGCGCTGAAGTACTGGATGATGCCCCGGAGAACGAGCACGCCGAAGAACAAGCCGACCGTCATCAGCAGGCCGTGCGGGTCGCGGTTGGCGACGTCCACGTCAACGGCGATCTTGGTGAAGTACGGCCGGATGGCTTCGGACGCGCTGACCGCGAGACTCAGCACGATGCCCAGCGCCACATGCCAGCGGTACGGCCGCAGGTAGTGGAGCAGGCGCCGCATGAGACGGGCATCATACGCCTTCCCGAGGACTTCTTCTTCGTGCATACGCACTCATGAGGTGTGGAAAAAACGCACCAGTGGGGACCTGGCCCCCGCGCGGGCTACAGTTCCTCCAGTTCCTTCTCCAGAAGCTGTTTCTGATGGAGATCGGCGTAGATCCCGCCGCGTTGAATCAACTCGTCGTGCGTGCCGCGCTCGACGATCCGGCCGCCGTCCAGCACGACAATGAGGTCGGCATCCTTCACCGTCGAGATGCGGTGACTGATGATGATGCTCGTGCGAGATCGCATGAACTCCTTCAGCCGACGGAGAATTCGTTCCTCTGTGTAGGTGTCCACGGCGGAAAGAGCGTCGTCCAGGATCAGGATCGCCGGCCGGCGCATGATCGCACGGGCGATGCTCGTACGCTGTTTCTGACCTCCCGAAAGGGTGATGCCCCGTTCCCCCAACAGCGTTTCGAGTTGCTTGGGAAAGGCGAGAATATCTTCCTTGATGTGCGCGGTCTCCACCGCCTCCCGCACCCGGTCGGGTGTGCCGTCGTCGGTTCCGTAGCGAATGTTCTCCGCAATGGTGTCCGAAAAGAGAAACGTCTCCTGCGTCACGTAGCCGATGTGCGACCGGAGGACAGAGAGCGGAATCCTGCGCACATCGGTACCGTCGATCAGCACCTGTCCGCTGGTCACGTCGTAGAGGCGAGGTATGAGGTTGACGAGCGTTGACTTGCCCGATCCCGTGTAGCCCACGATGGCCAAGGTGGTACCCGGCTCGATCTTCAGCGTAATGTCCTGAAGGGCGGGGGTGTCCGCGTCCTTGTGGACGAACGTGACATTGCGAAACTCAATCGTACCCCGAAGCGTCGTGATGCCCGCATCGGTGTCGGGACCGTCGGCGATGGCGGGGGGAGTATCGAGGATGGCTGCCAGCCGTTTCATCGAAGCAGCCCCCTGCTGGAGCAGGTTGGTGACCCAGCCGAACGCGATCATGGGCCAGATGAGCATGGCCAGGTACGCCATGAAGGCGGTCAGTGAGCCGATCGTGAGTCTTCCCTCGATGACACGTACCCCCCCGAGGTAGAGTACGATGAGGAGGGAGAAGCCCACCAGCACAAACATGAGCGGCCAGAGAATGGACTGCACTCGCGCGAGCACCAGGTTCTTCTTCAAATACTCCCAGCTCAGCGACCGAAAGCGGTCGATCTCGAACGCTTCCCGCACGTACGCTTTGATCACCCGGATTCCCGAGAGGTTCTCCTGCGCACGGGTTGTGAGGAGGGAGAACTGCTCCTGCCGCTCCGTGAATTTTCTGTTGATGAGCTTGCCGAGACGGTAGACAATGACCGATACCAGCGGCATTGGGACCAGCGCCAGCAACGTCAACTGCCAGTCCTTCAGCACCATCATGGTGAGTACCAGGCCAAGGGTCACCAGTGTGTCGGCCGGATACATGATGCCCGGGCCGACGACGTTGCGGACAGAGGCAATGTCGTTCGTCGCGTGAGCCATCAGGTCGCCCGTCGGCGTGTTCTGGAAGTACGCGTAGTGCAATTTCTGCAGGTGCGCGAGGAGATCGTTGCGGAGATCGAACTCGATGTGCCGGGAGGCGACAATGATGGTCTGCCGCGTCAGGTAGCTGAACACTCCGCCGATGACCGAAAGCCCCACGATCATGCCCCCGAGGGAGAAGAGCTCCCCCGCGACGGGAACTCCCTGCGTGCTCCCCGCCTGGAGGGCGTCGACCGCACGGCCGACGACAAGGGGCTGGAGAACATAGAAGATGTTGCTGGCGATGACGGCGCCGAGACCGAGGAAGAGGGTCTTCCGGTAGCGCCAGAGATACGGTGTGAGTCGAAGCAGTGGTTTCATCGGAGGTGCCGCGCGCGTCGCGGGATCGAATAGTCCATCAGCCGATCAATTCGAAGTTGGTGTACGCGTGGAGGGCTTTCGGAATCACGACTTTTCCCTCCGGCGTCTGGTAGTGCTCGAGCAGGGCTGCCAGCACGCGCGGCAACGCCAGACCTGAACCGTTCAAGGTGTGGACGAATTCCGGCTTTCCTCCTCCCGACGGGCGGAAGCGCACATTCATCCGGCGCGCCTGGAAAGCCTCGAAGTTGCTGCAGGATGAGACCTCCAGCCATTTCCCCTGTCCGGGCGCCCAGACCTCCAGATCGTACTTCTTGCTCTGCGTGAATCCCATGTCGCCGGTGCACATGAGGAGAACCCGATACGGGAGATTCAGCAGCTTCAACAGCGCCTCGGCGTCCTGGCGGAGGGACTCCAGTTCGTCATACGATACCGAGGGATGCACGAATTTCACGAGCTCCACCTTGTCGAACTGATGCAAACGGTTCAATCCTCGCACATCTTTGCCGTAGGATCCTGCTTCACGGCGGAAGCAGGGGGTGTACGCAACGTAGCGGAGCGGAAGGTCCTGTTCCGGAATCACTTCATCCCGATGGAAGTTGCTCACCGGAACCTCGGCCGTGGGAATGAGATAGAACCCGTCCCGCTCGACCACGTACATGAGGTCTTCCTTGTCGGGGATCTGTCCCGTGCCGCGGGCGCTCTCCTCGTTGACGACCACCGGAGGCCAGATCTCCCGGTAGCCCTTGCGGGATGCCTGATCGACGAAGAAGTTGATCAGGGCGCGCTGGAGCGTGGCTCCCTTGCCGACGTAGAACGGAAAGCCGCCGCCGCTGACGCGCGCTCCCCGGGAGAAATCGATGATGCCGAGCGATTCCGCCAGTTCCCAATGAGGCTTCAGCGGCGTGTCGGTGACGGGGAGTTCGCCCCAGCGCGAGACTTCCTGATTCTGTTCCGGCGATGATCCGACAGGAACCGAGGGGTGAGGAATGTTGGGCACAGCGAGCAGCAGGTTGTGCAGTTTCTCCTCAAGCGTACGCAGTTCGGCGTCCAGGTCCTGAATCCGCGCCTTGACGGTTTCCATTTCCTTGATGGCGCCGCTCGCCTCCGCACCGCTCTTCTTGAGCCGACCGATCTCGGCGGAAACCTGGTTTCTCTGCGCCTTGAGCGCCTCACCTTCCCGGATGAGGCGCCGGCGACGTTCGTCGAGCGAGAGGAGGGCATCGACATCGACGCGGATGCCTTTCACCTCGGCGCCCTTCTGCACGGCATCAGGGTGTTCCCGGATAAAACGGAGATCAAGCATGGTCGTATTCCTCTGTCACAGCGAAGATCCTGCGAAGAGCTCCACGAGCACAGCACAATGATCAGATGCGGAGGAGCAGAGCATTGATGCCTTCCGGACGCGCCATCCCCCGCGCGCGGAGGTGTCGCCATCGGCCGTCGGACACAGGAACACGTAGTCCAGCCGCCGGTTGGGCGCTGCGGAGGGATAGGTGCACCCCGCACCGGTTCCGGCAGCCTCCCACGCGTCCTGAAAGTACGTGCGGAGCTCCCGGATCGGCCGCTCGTCGGGGGTGGCATTGAAGTCCCCGCACAGGATCACCGCGCGCACACTGCACGGCGCAGTCACAGAGAGGATCGTGCGGACCCCCTCGAGGCGATGGCGTTCATCGCCGGAATGATCCAGATGCGTGTTCAGGAACCACACTTCCCGTCCGCGCACGTCGAGGAGAAGCTGCATCACGTTCCTCGGCTCCACGGTGTCGTGACCTCTCACTGCGATGTTGCGCTCTTCGAGAATGGGGAAACGGGTTAGCACGCCGTTTCCGTACTCACCCCCCAGATAGGTCATCGTCTTGCCGAACGCGTACGTGAATCCGGTCAGTTCAGAGAGGTTGACGATCATATCCAGTTTGCCCGATCGTTCAACCCACCGGTCCACTTCCTGCAGCGCGACGATGTCGGCTCCTGATGAGAGTATGAGATCGGCGATCCTCTTCACATCCACACGTCCGTCGGTCCCCTCCCCGTGATGGATGTTGAAGGTCAACACGCGCAGGGGGGAGGGGTCGGAAATCGTTCGACCGGCCGAACACCCGGCCCCCAGCACAACCATGAGGACACAGCAGGCGAGGATGCAGTGTGCGCTGAAGCTGTTCCGCGTCTCTCCCTGCCGCATCTCAGAATCTCCCGCCGTAGAATTCGCGCTTGAACAGAGTGAGACCCTGATGAATACCCATCGGCTTGATGCCGAGCACGGTCTCGGCCTTGAGGGTGATGAATCCCGTAACCGGTGGCCGGCGCGCTGCCTGACCGAGTTCTGAGAGCGTGACCGGCCGGATCAGTTGCGGGTCGAAATCGAACACGAGAGCCGTCTCCCGGGCGAAATCGTACCGACTCACGCGGTCGTTCCCGCACACGTGAAAAATCCCCTCCTTGCCGAGCTCGAAGATCTTCAGGATCGCCATCGCCACGTCGGTCACAGCCGTCGGATTGCTGATCTGGTCGGTCAGACACCGGATGGGCTGCCGTTTCCGGAGGTTCTCCACCACCCAGAGGGCGAAGTTGCTCTTCACGTTGAGACCGAAGCCGTAGATGACGATCGGCCGGACGATCGACCACCGCGTGTCGGAGGCGCGGACGGCATTCTCCGCGGCAAGCTTGGTCTTTCCGTAATAGTTGATCGGATTGGGCCGCCCTTCCTCGTCGTACGGCCCGTGTGCACCGTCAAACACGTAGTCGGAGGAGACATGGACCAGGTGAGCCCCCACCTTGCGCGCCGCTTCGATCAGATGCTCGACGCCCGTGACGTTCACACTCCAGGCTTCCTCCCGATGCTCCTCGCACCAGTCGACGACCGTAATCCCCGCAGCGTTCAGAATCACGTCCGGCTGGAAACTGCTCACGAGGCTCCGCACGTCTCCCCGCCGCGTGATGTCGAGCTGGGTGTAGTCGAAGAGACGGTGATCGAAGACGAAGGAGCGGTGATGCGAGGTGTTGAGTACCTCGTATTCCGTTTGCGTGCTCAGCATCAGGGCCAGACGCTGCCCCAGCAGCCCGTTGCTCCCGCAGATCAGGATGCGCTTCATGCGGGAGGTCTCATGCCCGGTCCCTCAGGCGCTCTGCCCCGGTCCGGAGATCTTCAATGGCCTCCGGGCCCGACCTGGTGGCGTTGTATGCGGCAGCGGCGTTGGCGAATTCCGCGGCCGCGCGGGGATTGCGGCTCTCGAGGAACTTCCAGAGATACGCCGCACCGAAGACGTCGCCGCAGCCGGTGGGATCGAGCGGCTGCTCCAGCGGTATGCCGGGGATCTCGTGGCGCCGGAGCTTCTTGTGCTCCTGCTCCACCAGGGTTGCCCCCCGGGATCCGCGGGTAATCAGAAGAGCGCCCACCATGAGGGGCATCATCTGGTTGACAAGTTGATCCTCGCTGTATCGCTCGCTGGTGAGGCCGGCCGCTTCCTCTTCGCTCATCTGGAGGGAGGAAATCATGAAGCACCACCGGCGCCAATCGGTCAGCGGCCTCCGGAAGCGGTGCTGGGTCCCGTCGATCCCGAGGGTGAGCGAGTGCACGTCCAGATGGATCGGCGTTCCGCGATCCCGCGTCTCCATCCGGACGGCGTCCAGCGTTGCCAGCGTGATGTCGCGACCCGAGACCATGTTGATCAGAATGCCGTCCGCGTTCAGGTGCGGCTTGATGCGCTGAAAGGGAATGGGCTCACTGATGTGATGAGAGCATTCAACCCGCCGTGCCCCGTTCTCTTCGTAGAGGAGCCGCACACGGTTCGTCGGCTCCTTGAACCCGTAGATTCCCTTCGTGACGATGTTCGGAAAGCGGGCAAGGTACGCCATCAGACGCTCCTGGTCCGCTTCCCCCACGCCGAACACGGGCACAATGGAATCCGACGGTTGGGTGAGCGCAGCGAGGGCGGAGAGAGCATACGCGATGCCTCCGAACTGCTCCCGCACCTGCGAAGCGCTCCCGCGCACTGCCGTCTCCACGATGTCCATGCACAGGTGGCCGATGACCGTGATCGTCATCTTCCTAGAGTCTCCTCGTGGGACCGAGATCCGCAAGATCTCGTTCGTTCAGCCGCCACAGCCGCTGGCATGGAAATTTGTTCTGATAGAGCGGCTGCCCGATGATGGCCGAATCCACGCCGTACTTCTCCAGCTCCTGCAGGCGCAGAAGGTCCTGGTACGTTTGGACACCTCCCTGCGACGTGATACGGATGCCGGTGGCCTGCGCCATGCTGCGGAGTTCGTCAAGAGCCAGCCGCTTCGCCCGTGTTGCCGTGTCGACGCTGGAGTACACGATCCGGCAGACCCCCAGCCGGATCATGTTGAGTGCGTGCTCCAGCGGGCTGAGGTCGAGCTGTTTGCGCCCTCCTTCGATCCGCAGCGTGCCATCCCAGGATTCCAGGGAGATGGCGACCTTGCGCGCACCGAACTCCTTGAGAAGGGCCTGGATCAGCGGCGGGTTTTCGACGGCTGCCGTCCCGAGAACAACGCGGTACACGCCGATGCTGAAGAGCCACGCGATGTCCTCATAGTTGCGCAGTCCGCCTCCTACCTGGATCGGGATATCGACGGCCTCAACCATCTTCCGGATCGTTTCCCTGTTCCTGAGCACACCGTCCTGCACACCGTCGAGGTCGATGACATGCAGGGTTTTGGCGTTCTCTCCCCGCCACAGGATCGCCATGTTCACCGGATCGATGGAGTACTCCCTCTCCGAGCCGGGTTCGCCGTGGACGAGCTGTACGCACCGCCCCTGGGTGACTTCAATCGATGGGAAGATGAGCAGCATGGCAGAGTCGGCGTGCCGTCGCGGTGCACGCTCAAAAATCCAACTTGCCGAAAAATTGGGAGAGAAACAACCGACCCCTCCTCTGCCCGCTGCACCCACCCGCGGGCAGAGAGAGATGCGGGGAGGACTATGGAGTGGAAAGGAGAGAGGAGAGCCGCTCGAGCACTTCGGCGGGTTTGTACGGCTTCTGCAGGAAGTCGACGGCTCCGAGGTCTATCGCTTCCTTACGGAGCTGAGGATCGACGTAGCCGCTCGCGAGCAGAGCGCGAACCGCCGGATCGATGGCCTTCATCTGGCGGAACATCTCCCAGCCTCCGAGCCGCGGAAGACCGAGATCTGTCAGCACAACCCCAATCGTTGTGTGATGATGTTGAAACACGTCCAGCGCCTCCATGCCGTCGGCCGCCGTGAGAACATCGAACCCGGATTCCGTCAGGTACATGGCGAGGATCTCAAGCACACTCGCGTCATCTTCGACGAGAAGAATCTTCTTTCTGGAGGTCATGGTGCGTCCAGCACTTTCCGAATGTGCGTGAGGACATCCTCGGGGAGGTACGGCTTGTGAATGTAGTCCCGCGCGCTGGAATTCTGCATTTCAGATTTTACGGTGGGGTCGAGATAGCCACTGGCAACGACCACACGCGCTGAGGGATCCAGTTCGTTGATCCTGCGGCACACCTCCCAGCCGCTGAGCTTGGGAAGGCCAATGTCCGTCAGTACCAGTTGGATCCGGCTCCGGTGCTGCTGGTAGAGCTCCATCGCCTGAAGGCCGTCGGTGGCGGTCAGCACCTCGTACCCCTTCGATTCGAGCAATTCCTTCACGAGATTCAGGAGCATCTCCTCGTCTTCGATCAGAAGGATTGTCTCCTTTCCGCCCGGCGCTTCTTCAGCTCCTTCCATCCCTTCTCGGGCCGGCTCGAAGGAACGCATCTGAACGGGGAAGTAGAGGGAAAACGACGTTCCTTCCCCCTTGCGGCTCTGGACGTCGATGTACCCCCGATGGGTGTTGACAATCCCATACACTACGGAAAGCCCCAAGCCGGTTCCCTGCCCCTGGCGTTTTGTGGTGAAGAACGGCTCGAAGATCCGATTCTTGGTCGCTTCATCCATCCCGACGCCCGTGTCCGAGACGCTGATGCGGACGTATTCCTTCTCCCGTCGCTCTTCGAACGCATCCGGAATGACACTGCCGGGGACAAGCTCGGTCCGGATCGTCAGCGTGCCCCGCTCGCCCATGGCGTCGCGGGCGTTGACGCAGAGGTTCATGAAAACCTGGTGCAACTGATTGGAGTCTGCCACAATGGAGGGGAGCTGTTCATCCAGCTCCAGGTGAAACGTCACCGTCTTCGGGAAGGTCTCGGAGAGGAGCTTGATCAGGTCCAGAATGACCTCGTTGACATTGATGGATTCGAACAGAACCTCAGTCTTCCGCGCGAACGTCAGGATTTGCCGCACGAGGGTGGCTCCGCGCTGGGCGGCCTTCGTGATGGCATTGAGGCTCTCGGGCACCTTCTCCGGGTCGATCCGGCCCCGCTTCAGGAGCGACGTGTAGCCGAGGATGATGCTCAGGATGTTGTTGAAGTCGTGGGCGATGCCTCCGGCCAGCGTGCCGATGCTTTCCATCTTCTGGGCCTGGCGGAGCTGATTCTCGAGACGCCGGAGTTCAGAGAGATCCCGCACGATGCTCATGATCGCTTCCCGGCCGTTGTACTCGACGACGGCGGAGTTGACGATCATATCAAGCGGCTTACCGTCCTTCGTGAAATGGACGGTCTCGAAATTCCGACTGCTCTTTTCTCTCAGGAGGACCTGGATCTCTTCTTCCCCCCGGGGGATATCCTTGGTGATCCTCTTCAGACTCATACCGATGAGCTCGTCCTTGGTGAACCGGTAGAGCTCGCACGCGCGGGTGTTTGCCTCAAGGATGATCTCGGTGTAGGGTTCAAAGATGAAGATGGCATCGTTGGCGCGCTCGAAGAGATTGCGGTACTCCACCTCCGACCGCTGAAGGGCGTCCTCAATGATCTTGCGGTCGGTGATGTCGCGGTAGTTCATGATAATGCCGGCAACCGAACCGCTGCCCGACTGATTGTTGAGCGTGGCCTCGATCCACCGCCAGCTCCCATCCTTATGTCGCAATCGGAACCGCATGGTCTGCACGAGCGGCGGCTGGGTCGCGATGGCCCGGAGAGCTGCCTCGGTATAATCACGGTCCTCGGGGTGGATGAGGGCGTAGAAGTTCTGCT
The DNA here is from genome assembly GCA_964465905.1 of uncultured Ignavibacteriaceae bacterium. GTDB lineage: Bacteria > Bacteroidota > Ignavibacteria > UBA10030 > UBA10030 > CAYXMK01. The sequence goes on from CAYXMK010000006.1 coordinate 11,757, forward strand.
GGAGGAACCCCTCCGTCGTGTACCCCATGATGCGCTGCGTGGAGGGGCCGGCATACAGAGGGCGACCGTCGGCCTGGAGCAGGGCGATGCCGTCTGAGCTGTTTTCGACAAGGACCCGGAACCGCTCCTCGCTCTGCCGCAAGGCTTCATCGGCGCGCATACGCTCAGTAATGTCGCGGAGCGTGGTGGTGAAGTGATTAACGCTTCCGTCCGTGTCGCGCACAGGCGTGATGGTCTCTTCGGCGTAGTAGGTTTCGCCGGACTTCCTTCGGTGCAGGGATGTTATGTGGAAGATCTCGGGCTGCCGGGAGCCACTCCAGAGTGAGCGGTGGGTGTTGTCTGCCTCCGATTCCGCGCGAAGGAAGGAAGGAGTCTTCCCCAGAGCCTCGCTGCGACGGTACCCGGTGATTCGCTCGAACGCCGGATTCACGTACTCGATATATCCCGCCTTGTTCGTGATGAAGACGGCATCCGCTGTCTGCTCAACGGCGTTGGAGAGTTTGAGGAATGCCGCCTCCGCCAGCTTTCGCCGCGTCACGTCGCGGAACGCAATCGAGAGTCCGTCAAGGAACGGTACCGCTGTAACTTCAAACCAGATGTTCAGGGGCTGGTAGCAATCCTCGAAGGACACAGGTCGCTTCGTGGCCATGGCCCGCCGCAGCTTAGTGAGACTCGCGACGGAGAGGGCGGACGCCAGCGTCGTGAGGAGATCGGCTCCCGGAGTGTCCCCCGACCGTGCGCCGAGGAGGCGCAACAATCGCTCCGCCTTCGGGCTGAGATAGCGTACCTGCCATCGAGGATCCACCGCGAAGTACGAATCCGTCACGCTGTCAAGAACTTCCTGAGCGAGGCCCAGCGATGCCTCGATGTCCCTCCCCTGCGTGGGGGTAAAGAGAATCAGGCAATAGCGACTCCCGCACTTCCAGGCAGAGAACGTGAACAAGTGAACCGTGCGGCCCACATGCCACGATGCGGATTGGAGCGAGACGGGATGCCCGGTGCGGATGAGCCGTTCAAGAGCGCGAGCTGTGAAACCGCGTGCAGTCTCCGGGAAGACGTCCGCTGCATTCCGACGGAGGATCTGCTTCGCCCGGATACCGGTGAGCCGTTCGGCCTGCCGATTCCAGGCGACGAAACGGAGCACAGGCCGCCGTCCCTTCTCGGCGGATGCTTCGAGCACGGCGAGCGGAATCGGAAGATCGACCGCAGGCATCTTTGCGGGCTTTCGCCTCGAGCGGAGGGAAACGCCTTCAGAGGGTACAGGTCGTTTGGACATGCCTGATCGTAAGTTCGGTTGTGACACCGATGCTGGCGCGAGATGAGTCGGGTGCTCGTTGGAATGGAGGTTCGCGATCCTAACCCCTAAGAATGCCAAAAATTCCCCCCCTATTCAAGGGCATGCAGGAACTGAACAGATTCGGGGGGAACCGCACGCCGGGAGCAGTCGACAAAAAGGCACTTGCCAGGGCCTCTGAGCGGGAAGAAGAAGGTCTTGGCCGGTCGGAAGTCATGGTACTCCTGAGAGAACAGATCAGGCAACTGCGACGCTCAATCGTGAGTGCACCCATGGCAACATCCTCCCGCCGGTGCGGGGGGCTTCTGGTGCAGCGTCCATGTCAGTGAAGCTTGGTTTTGCAGCGTGTGCCTCACGCCCACCGTGAGGCAGCTCGAAATCGGCGAAGAATCTTGTTCGACAGGTGCGGGCTCCTGACCGGCACTCCGGAGCCTGTCCGGAATCAATCGTTATCGATAGATTGTGTCTGCGAGAAGGGCGGGGGTGCATCTCCTTCGGGTCGGTTGAAAGTCCCTTCATTATCGCGTACCATGGGAACGCATGGAGACCAACACAAAGACCCTTGTCATTCGCTTCAGCTCCATTGGGGATATTGTTCTCGCGTCCCCCCTGCTCCGGGTCCTCCGGAAGCGCTTCCCGCACGGACAGATCGACTTCGTGACCAAAAGGCAGTATGCGGACCTGGTTCGGTTCAACCAGAACATCAATGTCACCCACGAGTACGACGATTCCACCGGCTTCGACGGCCTGCGGCGCCTCAAGAGAAAACTGCGGGAGGAGCGGTATGACCTCGTGGTGGACATCCATAACAGTCTCCGCAGCCGATACGTGCGAAGTCTCCTGGGTGTGAAGAAGATCTTGGTCGTTGAGAAACAGCAGGTGGAGCGTGCTCTGCTCGTGCGTTTCAAGAAGAATCTCTACGCGCGGCCGGTCTCGGTCGCCGACCGGTACATAACCACCGTGCGTGAGCTGGGAATTGAGAACGACGGCAAGGGGCTGGAGGTGCATCTTCCCGACGAGATTCTCTTCGGAATTTCGGGCCGGGTTGCGCGTCTCCGGCTGAACCGCTTCGAGCGGGTGCTCGGTCTCTGCCCCGGGGCGCGGCACGCGACCAAACGCTGGCCGACGGAACGATTCGCGGAAGTGGGAGCAAGATTCGCTCGCGATGCCGACGGTGTGGTGATGCTGTTCGGTGGAGAGGAGGATCGGGACGCCGCAGGTGAAATCGTCAGAAGGATCATTGAGAACGCTGGAACGGAGCGGGTGGTGGACTGGACCGGCCAGCTGTCGCTCCTCGAGACGGCGGCGGCTCTTGAATACTGTGACGCCGTCGTCACCAACGATACGGGACTGATGCATCTTGCGGTCGCAATGCACAAGAAGATCGTAGCGATGTTCGGGTCGACCGTCAGAGAGTTCGGCTTCTTCCCCCTTGCGGACGATGCCATCGTGCTGGAGCGTACCGGACTGCCCTGCCGTCCGTGCTCCCATATCGGCCGCGATGAGTGTCCGGAGGAACATTTCCGCTGCATGCGGGACATTGGCGTGGACGAGGTATTCAAAGCAGTGTCGGGACTGCTCCGCACCGGGTGACGAGCGAGGAGGGAGGTGCTTGCCATCGCTGCCGAAGTTGCGTACCTTCTTGAGTCGGGCGGTTCATTCTTCAATCTCCGTTCTTGCGGCCCCGTAGCTCAACTGGACAGAGCAACAGCCTTCTAAGCTGTAGGTTCCGCGTTCGAGTCGCGGCGGGGTCACCAAGGCCGCCGTCTACGTCCGAAAACGTCCGTCGAGCGTTGTGAGCCCGCCGAAGACGTTTTTGAGCATCCTGCCGGTGTGTGGCAGGGCTGAAGGTTCCGCGCTTCCGGTCCGCCGTTGGGGGGCATCACGCGGACGGAGTTGTCGGATGACGTGAAACTGTGAATGTGCCTGTTGGGAGCGGTCGACACGACCGCAGCACGAATGCCTCCTCAACGGAGGCATTCGTGTTCTTCCGACGGTCGGCACGCTTCTTCGGATGCACTTCCGCACATCGCGCCGTCGCTTCCCACAGCTCAATTCCCTCCGCCCTCCAGCCGAACGTGGAGGGATCCCTCCGAGAGATTGCACCCGAGAAAAAATTGTGTTACTATTGTTAGAAAAGTGCTACCATGAAAAGTCTCTCCCGATTCGGCGTTTCCATCGAAACGGATCTCCTCAATGAGTTCGACAAGCTCCTCGAGCGGTCCGGCTACGGCAACCGCTCGGAAGCGTTCCGGGATCTCATCCGAGCAAGGCTTGTGGAAGAACGCGTTCAGAACGCGCATGCGTCCGTTCTGGGCGTGCTGACGCTGGTCTATGATCATCACCAGCGGGAACTGGAGAAGAGGTTGAACGACATCCAGCATCATGCCCATCACTCGATCATTTCCACGACGCATGTTCATGTCGATCACGACTCGTGTCTGGAGGTGATACTGCTTCGCGGCAAAGCGGGGCATCTCCGGGAGCTCAGCACGACGCTGGGACGTCTGAAGGGAGTGAAACATACCAGTCTTGCTCTCACCACTGTCGAAAGGATTTAGCACGGATGACCGCTCTTCGCCTCTCCCTGTTCTCGGTTCTCGCGCTCATACCCCTCGCTGCCGGTGGTCTTCAGGTGGGAGAGCCGGATTCCATCCGGACGTACGTTCTGGATCCCGTGGTTGTCACCGCGACGAACCTCGAAGTGCTCCGCAGCACCGTGCCGACCGCGGTCTCAGTGGTCAATCGTGCCCAGATCAGAGAAACCGGCGAGCATGCCGTACTCTCTGTCGTCAGCCGGCTCGTGCCGGGAGTCTTTGTGACCGAACGGGGCGTGCTCGGGTTCGGCGTTGCGCAAGGCGCTGCCGGAGGTATCTCCATCCGTGGAGCCGGCGGAACTCCGAATACCCAGGTGCTCGTCCTCACCGACGGACGCCCACAGATGATGGGGCTGTTTGGACATCCGCTTCCCGATTCGTACGTCACTTCTGGCGTCGAGCGGATCGAGGTTGTGCGCGGACCGGCGTCTGTTCTCTACGGCACCAACGCTATGGGGGGAGTCATCAATATCTTGACGCCGCATCCCTCCCGTGCCGAGTCGCATCTGTCGGCGGGTGTGTCGGGCGGGACATTCGGGACCAGCCGTGTGGAGGCAAGCGGCGGCTACGGAAACGGCGTCGCCGGAGCTGCGGCCTCCTTCAGCCGAAGTGCAACGGAAGGACATCGTCCCTGGTCATCGTTCAAGATTGCCAACGGCTCACTGCGGGCAGGACTGCAACTGACCGACGACTACTCGCTCTCTGTCGATATGGGCCTCTCCGATTTCCGGACGTACGATCCGGGACCGGTCTTTGCGCCGCGCATCGACAACTGGGTGGACATTCTTCGGGGAAGCTCGGGTCTTGCCCTGGAGAACAGGCACAGCCGGATGGCGGGAGCGCTGAAGCTTTTCTTCAATTTCGGGCGGCACAGAATCTATGACGGTTTCTCCTCTCACGACCAGCACGCAGGTATCATGCTGTACCAGTCGTTCCAGCTGGCTTCCGAAACGTCGGTGACCGTGGGGGGAGATCTCATGCGGTACGGGGGATTTGCGGAAAACACCTCGTCTGGCCGCGACTTCGGTGAACACCACGTCTCTGAAGCGGGAGGGTATGTCCAGACACAGCACCGGTTTTCTGCATGGCTTTCAGCTCAGGCGGGGGTGCGCGTGAATCGCGGGAGTACCTACGGAACAACGGCTGTTCCCCAGCTCGGAGTGGCAGTGCGGCCAGGAGAGGGTACGTCGGTGAAGGTATCAATGTCGCGCGGCTTTCGGAGTCCTACGATCCGCGAGCTGTATCTCTTTCCCGCTCCCACACCGACGCTGAAACCCGAAAGGATATGGAATTATGAAATCGGGTGGCTGCAGACCATCGGCACCACGGCTTCGGTCGAGGTGACGGGCTTCGTCGCCGAGGGAGACAATATCATTCGGGTCGAGGGAACGTTCCCCAATCTCCTCCTTACCAACTCCGGTCGATTCGTTCATCGGGGCATTGAGGCAGCGGCATCGGCAGAACCTCTGTCGGGCCTGGCTGTGGATGTCGCATACAGCTTCCTGGAACCCGGAGACCAGACCATGGGGAACCCGCGACATAAGCTGACGGGACAGATGCGGTACCGGCTCGATTCGCTGACGCTCTCAACAGCGATCAACTATGTGGAGGGTCTGTTCGGGTCGGATTTCAAGAGGAATCCGATCGGAGCGTATGCCGTTGTCAGCCTCCGGGTAACCTGCGACGTGCTGCCGTCCGTTTCGGTCTTTGCGGCCGGAGACAATCTGCTCAACCGGAGTTATGAAGTGATGCGGGGGTATGTCATGCCCGGAAGGGCTCTTGAGGTCGGCGTGAACTGGGGAATGCAATGACCCGGCCGTGAACCCCCGCGTTGCAGCATGTCTGGGCGCTTCGAACGCCACGCCTGCAGTCCGCACACTGGACGATCGGGGAACCCGCTGTGGGAAATGACTGATGCCAGGCACAGAGTGGAGCCAATGGATCCGATGTCCACAGTGAGGTCGAGAGAACAAACCATCTGAGAGCCGATGACAGACCTCCGGCAAGCATATTTTGACCTTCTGGCGGACGAGTGGGATGAGGCCGTGGATGTTGACCGCACCCGGCGCCGACTCCTCGCGCAGCTGCGGGAACTGAGCATCGGGCCGTCGGAACACATCCTCGATCTGGGTTGTGGAACCGGCACGTCCACCGGACTGCTGGCGGGTTTCCTCACGGATGGCGGGTGCGTCTGGGGAATCGACGTTTCCCCGCGCATGATTGCCCGCGCACGCTCCAAGGTTCTCCGCGGCCGCATTCAGTGGGCGGTAGGTTCCGCAGACGCGCTGCCCCTGAGAGATGGTTCGATGGACAGAATCGTGTGCTTCTCCGCGTGGCCCCACCTCCGCGACTGCCGGCGGGTGGTGTGTGAACTCTACCGTGTGCTGAAGACCGGTGGGCGGTTGCATATCCTGCACATCGATTCGCGGGAAAGGATCAACGCCGTCCACGCGGAACGGGGAGGCGCTGTCGGGGAGGATCTTCTTCCTCCGGCCGGGGAGCTTTCCCAGCTTCTTGCGGCTGGAGGATTCAGCGTGACCTCCTGCGCGGATGACGATCAGGAGTACGTCGTCAACGCAGTCAAGCGGAGGAGCACCGGATCGGAGGGTGAAGAGCGATTCTGAAAGAACCGGTCGCCTGATGATCCCGGCTCGATGTGACGGTTCCTCGCGGTGGGAGAGGGTCGCCGTGCTGCAGAAACAGCAACCCCGGCTTCGTGGCCGGGGTTGCTGTTCAGATGAGCAGGGTGCTCAGCGCACCAGGAGCATGCGCCGGGTGAGCTTGACCGTTGCCGAGCCCTGATCCACGGCTGCGGCTTCCAGTGTGCTGAAATATGCTCCGCTGGGGAGATCCGTTCGCCAGCTTGCGGAGTAGAAGCCGGAGTCCCGGATGTCGTCCACGAGCGTTGCCACCCGTTGGCCGAACATGTTGTAGACTTCGAGGCGGACCCGGCTCCGTTCGGAAAGGGCGAAGGGAATCGTCGTCGAGGGATTAAAGGGATTGGGGTAGTTCTGGTACAGTGTTGCTGTCGACGGGACCGCTGACGGACTCCCGTTCACACTCGTGGCGAGATCGATTTCGATTACCCACAGCGGCGACTCCTGAGCCCAGGCGGCGAAGTCGGGACTGTAGTTGATGAACACGTACTCGTCCCTGCCGTCCTTGTCCATGTCGGCCGCCGGTGAGCCGTAGAAGAACCGCGGCGTCAGCGTGGTGGCAGGCGCAATTGAGCTGTAGGACCAGACGTCGTACAGCACGTACGATGTCCAGCTGGCGGAGTCGGCCGGATTTCCGGTTCCAGCGTACTCCAGTGAATAGATCCTACCGTCTCGCTCTCCCGCGATCATCAGGTTCGGCCGTCCGTCCTTGTCGGGATCTGCAATCTGCATCGAGCGGAAACCGCCGTCGATGACGGGAGGAATCGTGAAGAGTTCCTTGATGCTGGCGGCGGACAGTTGGCTGAGGTCGGTCACGCCGGTGACGATGAAGATCTTGTTTGGGTCTTCCGTCCCTGCGATGTACATCTCGTTCATCTGATCACCGTTCACGTCCGCAACGACCACACCGTCCAGCGCTCCGTAGTCGATGCCGGAGCTCTGATAGAGGTTGTCGACCGCAAACGCCTGTGTGTAGACTCCCGCACCGGTGCATTCAAAGATCCTCATGGTGAAGAGGTCCCAGATAAGGGCATGGATTTCCCGGTTCCCGTCGTTGTCCAGGTCGCCGGTCGTTACGCTGTACAGTGAGCCGCCGAAGACACTCTGGAAATTGTATTCCGTATTCCACGTATGAAACCCCCCCAGCTCGCCGGTGATGGAGACGACGAGGACTTCCCGGCCCCCTGAGGCAGGACGGGCGCTCGTGCGGACACCGACAATCAATTCATTCACTCCATCCTTGTCGATGTCTTCGACGACGAGACTGTAGGGACGGAAATCGGTGTTATCGGGGAGATCGAAATTCCATGCGCTGGTCGGAATGACCTCTCCGCCGCTCTCGCCGCCGTACTTGTTCTCTCCCTGCACGCCGTTCCATTCAAAAACCCAGAGCCGGTTGGGACTCGGCGTGGTGCCGTCGGGAGTGGAGGGGAGACAGGTGATGATCTCCGGCTTCCCGTTCTTGTCGAGGTCCCCGACAGCGATCCCTGCGAAAGAGTATGCTGCCACAGGGTATGCCCATTTCCAGACAAGCGCGTACGCATTGTTGCCGGTGGCCTCGTACATGAGGATCGCGTTGGTGGCCTCGTCAGTCCACGTCACGATGAACTCTCCCCAGCCGTCCTGGTCTGTATCGAATCCGGCCTTGACCATCGCAACATTGTCGAGATCCTGGAGCGTAAGATACGGCGTCTCCGTCATCCTCCATACAATGTTCCAGGGGTCCTGCGCCTGGACCGTCCCCAGCACGCAGAGACACGAAGTCAGCAGGAGTAATCCCTTGTTCATGAATGTCCTCCTTGTGGTGGTGAACGCGATAGCGGTTCGTGAAGATGTCTTCAAGGCCGATCGTCGCCCGACCGATGCCGGAATCACAAAGCCGCACATCAAGGAAGGGACGTGGGAGTCGCACGTTGCCGATCCAGGATGAACGTTAGGAAACTCCTTTCTCAATTACAACACTCGGGAACCTTCTGCGGCTCGATCTGGCGGGGTGTCGTGTGGCCTGGTGGGGGGAATTTCAAAACTGTCTCTCTTTGTTGAATTCGACCTCAAAAAGAGGTACCATTTCGCAACTCTGCAAATCCCGAAAGCGGCGTGTCTGCGACCGCAGGGCATAACGCACCGGGAACCGATCCGGATCGATTTGCGTGGAAGCTGAAACGGTTCTACAGACCATCTCTCTGGGCAAGCGGTTCAAGTCCCGCTGGGCCGTACGGAATCTGGATCTGAAAGTCGGCAGAGGGGACGTGTTCGGCTTCCTGGGTCCAAACGGTGCAGGAAAGAGCACCACGATTCGGATGATGCTCTCCCTGATTCACCCCACGACAGGGGATGTATATCTCTTTGGGCACTCCATTCTCCGACGACGTGAAAAGGCCCTTCGCCACGTCGGAGGAATCGTCGAGAAGCCGGATTTCTATCTCTATCTCTCCGCCGTCCGCAACCTTGAGATCGTCGGTTCGCTCAGCGGCGGAGTGACGCGGCAGCGCATCCTTGAGGTGCTGGAGCTTGTCGGACTGCGGGGACGTGAATTCGATGCGGTTAGAACCTATTCGCACGGGATGAAACAGCGGCTCGGGATTGCCCAGGCGCTGCTGACCGATCCGGAGCTTGTGGTGCTCGACGAGCCGACCAGTGGCCTGGACCCTCAGGGAATGAAAGAGGTACGAGAACTGATACGCCATCTCTCCCGTGACCGGGGAAAGACGATTCTGCTCTCATCGCACCTCCTCTCGGAGGTGGAACTGGTGGCGAACCGCATGGCCATTATCCATCAGGGCGAGCTGGTGGCCCAGGGGAGTGTCGAAGAGCTTCTGCAGAAGAACGGCGGGTACGTCCTGCTCCAGGCCGAACCCGTGGCGAGGGTACGGGCTGCGCTACGGAAGCTTGCGGGCGTCGTGAAGTCGTTCACCATGAAGGAAGGAGGGTATGCGCTGGAGATGGAGCTCCGCGACGTTCCCCGGCTCGTCCGTTCCCTGGTCCGGCAAGGAATCTCGATCCGATCCATCGTCCACCGGCGTTCGCTGGAGGAGTACTTTCTCTCCATTACCGAAGAGGCCATGGGGCGCTGAACGCCTCGGGTTACGGTCAGGCAGATTCTTCCATGGGGATGCGCATTCTCAGAGCTGAGCTCCTCAAGACGTTTCTCAAGAAACGGACGTACCTCGGCTTCCTGATCGTCGGCCTGATCGTCCCTCTGGTGGAAATCGCCATGAAGCTTGAAGGGGGGCGTTACACGTCCATGACCCTGCGTGCTCTCCAGAAGGATTTCTTCTTTATCGGCGATCTGTTCAACGGCTGGTTCGTGTCGTACCAGATCATGCAGAGTCTCTGGTTTCACATTCCCTTGCTCATCTCGTTTGTCGCGGGTGATCAACTGGCGGGGGAGGCGACGGCCGGCACGTATCGCCTGATCCTGATCCGCCCGGTTTCGCGCACACGAGTCTTCTTCATGAAGTATCTCACGTCTCTCATCTACACGGCTGTGTTTGTGGTGTTCCTCGGTCTCCTGAGTGTCGGACTTGCGTGGATTTTGCTGGGAGGCGGCGAACTGCTGGTCTTCGACCGCGGCATCACGCTGCTCCCGAGGGATGATGTCGGTTGGCGCTTCCTGGCGGGCTATCTCTTGGCGATCTGGTCCATGATCACCGTTGCCTCGCTGGCTGTCTTCTTCTCTTCGTTCGTCGAGAATGCCATCGGCCCGATTGTGGCGACGATGGGCGTGCTGATTGTTTCACAGATCATTGTCTTCATTCCGCTGGAATTCTTCGAGGCAATTCGTCCACATCTGTTTGCCTCGTACCTGAATCTCTGGCAGAAGGTGTTCGCCGATCCCGTGGCATGGCCCGAGATCATCACCGGCAGTCTCTACCTCGGCGGCTCGTCGCTGGCGTTCATGGCGGCGGCGTGGCTGATCTTCGTCCGGAGGGATGTCCTCAGCTAACGGTCTCACCCACAATGTGCGAAGGCACTCATGCTCAATCTTACGGTCATCAGGCAGAAGCTCGCGTCGGGGTTTCATCCGACCTTCTGGGTTGCCAACGGCATGGAGTTGTTCGAGCGGCTGGCATACTACGGCCAGCAAATCGTCTTTATGGTCTACCTTCGCAACCGGCTCGGGTTCAGCGAATCGGAGGCGGGAACGCTCTCGGGCGTTTTCGGCGGTCTCATCTATCTGCTCCCGATCCTCGGCGGCACGCTGGCGGACAAGTGGGGCTTCCGGCGTGCCTTCAACATCGCCTTTTCGATGCTCGCCCTCGGGTACTTTCTCATCGGCTCTGTCGGGATGACGGCGTTTCAGGGTGTGTACGAGGGAGTGGATCTCTACTGGCTCCTGATGATGTTCCTCGTGTTTACGGCCATCGGCGGGTCATTCATTAAACCGTCGGTGCTCGGGACGGTGGCCGTCACGACGACCGAGCCGACGAAGTCTCTGGGTTTTGCGATCTACTACTGGCTGGTGAATGCGGGAGCGATGATCGGTCCGACCATTGCCTACTTCGTCCGCGACAGTTTCGGGAACGAGTTCGTCTACCTTGTGTCTTCCCTGAGCTGCCTTGCCATGCTCATCGTCAATCTTCTCCTCTACAAGGAAGTGAAGAGCGAGAAGACGGCGGTAGTGGAATCGATGGGGAAGAAGATCGCGAACCTGTTCGTCGTGCTGGGCAACTTCAAGTTCATGATCTTCCTGCTGATCTACTCGCTCTACTGGATCATCTTCTGGCAGGAGTTCATCATCGTTCCGTACTACATCACCGACTATATCAGCCGGGAGGCGCCGTACGAGATCATCCAATCGTGGGCCGGAGCGGGGGCGATCATCCTCCTGCAGATTCCGGTCAATCGTCTGACCAAGAACATCCCGACACGCCGGGCGATTCTGGTCGGCTTTGCCGTCTCTTCCCTGATCTGGGTGATCATCGGGTTGTCGCCGAGCATTCCGACGATTGCAGCAGGCATCGTGGCGTTTGCCATCGGTGAGATGATCCAGGCGCCCCGTTACTACGAGTATGTCTCCGAGATTGCGCCCCCGGGACAGCAGGGTCTCTTCCAGGGATATGCCTTTCTGCCCATCGCCATCGCCAGGTTCGTCGGCGATCCGATCGGGGGCTGGCTCTACGAGACGTCGCGCGGCTCCGGGCGCATCGAACTGGTCTGGTGGGGACTCGTCGGGATCGGCCTGGGCGCAACGGTGCTCATGGCGGTCCACAACGGCGTGGTGGGACGTCTGGAAGCACGGGAGAGGGCGTGAACATGCGAAGGATGATGGCCGTGGTGCTCATCTTCATTCTGGCGGCGCCGGTCTGCCGCGGGCAGCGCGTGGGTACGCTGACGGCCCAACAGATCATGGAGAACCTTGCCGGCACATTCTCCGATGTCACGGATCTCACGGTCTCGCTCGAGGCCGACGTGAGCATGGAGCGTCTCCGGGTTCCGAGGATGAAGGTGACGATGTATTTCAAGAAGCCGGATCGCGTTCGCTTTGTGTCGGAGAGTTTTGCAATGGTTCCCCGGGAAGGGATCTTCGTGAACCCCGAACTGCTCCGTTCCAGGTACGAAGCACGATTGCTGGGGGAAGAAGAGGTAGAAGGGAAGACGTGCTTCCGGCTTCAGCTCACGCCGCGTGCAGCGGACGTCCGGCAGCGCCAGATCGTGATCTGGGTCGATCGGGCTACCTGGACGCTCGCCCGCACGCAGAGCGTACCCTATGAGGGACGCTCCGTAACCATCGATTTCGTTTACGAGCGTGTCGACTCGCGCTACTGGCTCCCCGTGCGCACAACGGCGGTGTTTGCCTCTTCGGGAGAAGACACGCTGGGTCAGGCTCTCCAGCCGGAGATTCCGGCGGCCCAGCAGTTTTCCGAACTGCGGCGTCCAATGCGGAGCGGCACGATCACCATTCGCTATGCGGGGTATGTTGTCAACGCCGGACTTTCGGACGAACTCTTCCTGTCACAAGACGAGGAGTGACCATGCGCAGAGTCGTGGTAACGGGAATCGGGATGGTGACGCCGCTGGGTTTGACGGCCCGCGAATCGTGGGAGCGGTGTGTCAGGGGGGAATCCGGCATCGCGCGGATCACGAAGATGAACGTCGATCAGTATCCGACGAAGATCGCCGGCGAAGTGAGGGGATTCGACCAGGCGAAGAGATTCGACCCGAAGGAGGCGACTCGGTATGATATCGTCGTCCAGTATGCGCACGCCGCGACCGTGGAGGCCGTGGAGGACGCTTCGCTGGTGGTGACGCCGGAAACGGCGGAGCGAGTGGGAGTCATCATCGGATCCGGGATCGGAGGGATCAAGAATATCTTTGAGACCAGCGTTGTCATTGCGCAGGAAGGGCCGCGGCGGGTCTCCCCCTTCTTCGTGCCGGGTTCGATTATCAACACCTGCTCGGGGTACGAGGCGATTCATCTGGGCGCGAAGGGTCCCAACTACAGCGTTGTGTCCGCCTGTGCTACCGCAAACCATGCCATTGCCGACGGTTTTCACGTCATTCGGCGAGACGAAGCGGATGTGATGATTGTCGGCGGAGCGGAGGCAGGAATCAATCCTCCGGGACTCGCGGGATTCTGTGCTGCGCGGGCTCTCTCCAAGCGAAACGACGAACCGGAGAAGGCGTCGCGCCCCTTCGACAAACAGAGGGATGGGTTTGTCCTCGGGGAAGGGGCAGGGATCTTTGTGCTGGAAGAGCTTGAGTTTGCGCTTCGGCGCGGTGCCAGGATCTACGCCGAAGTCCTCGGATGCGGGATGAGCGGTGATGCCTACCACATCACCGCGCCTTCGGAGAACGGCGAGGGAGCGGCGCGGGCCATGAAGCTGGCGTTGAAGTGGTCGGGTGTGGTCCCGGAGGAGGTGGGTTACATCAATGCCCACGGCACCTCCACGGTTCTGGGAGATATAGCAGAAACGCAGGCCATCAAGTCTGTCTTCGGCGCTCACGCCTTCAAACTCGCGGTGAGTTCTACGAAGTCGATGACGGGCCATTTGCTGGGAGCTGCTGCGGCGATCGAAGCGGCCTTTACCATACTTGCCATGCGCGACGGCATCATGCCGCCGACCATCAATCAGGTCGAGCCGGATCCGGAGTGTGACCTCGATTACGTCCCTAATAGGGCGCGCACGCAGGAGATCCGCGTGGCTCTCTCCAACAGCTTCGGCTTCGGCGGTACCAATACATCCCTCTGCCTCAAACGGTTCGAGTAGCTCGACTCCTGAACCCGTCGGCGACTCCCCTTCCGGCCTTCGATGGCCGGATCCCCCCTGCGCTGCCAGCGGATCTTCCGAGGACTTGACTTTTGGCTGTCCTGATCGTATGTTTAGGGTAACCTAAACCACCGACGGGTTGCCATGCCCAGCGAGCCTATCGAGAACTACCTCAAACACATCTACGAGATCCAGGAGTCCGAAGGGAGAGTTACGACGTCCGTTCTTTCCGACCGGTTGTCGGTCTCCGCGCCGTCGGTCACCGAAATGCTCCGCCGGCTCGCCGCCGAGGGCGTTGTGACGTACACGCCCTACAGAGGAGTTGAGCTGACCGACCAGGGACGGCGTCACGCTCTCCGCATCATTCGGCGGCATCGGCTGTGGGAGCTGTTTCTGGTGCGCGTGCTCCACTACCGCTGGGACGAGATCCACGACGAGGCAGAACGGCTGGAGCACATGACGTCGGACCTGCTCGAGCGACGCATTGATGCTGCTCTGGGATTCCCGCGCACCGATCCTCATGGCCATGCGATTCCCTCGCGGAGCGGTGTCCTGCATGATGTGGAGCTTCTCTCGCTGGCCGAATGCTCCGTCGGTACCACGGTGACGGTCTCGCGGGTCAACGACCAGGATCCTGCCATCCTGCGCTATCTCTCGCGTCTCGGCATCGAGATCGGCCGGAGGATCACGGTCAGAGAGCAATTCGCCTTCGACGGATCGCTCGTGGTGAAAATCGACGGTAAGGAACGCGTCCTCACACCACTGCTGGCGAGGAGCGTCTTTGTGAGGGGCAAAACCGGCCGGAAGGGGAAGACCTCATGACCAGTCCGCTCATCACGCTCATCATCGGCCTCGTCGTTCTCGTTGTGACCGCGCTGGTCCTCTGGCCTCGCACAGGCCTTGTGGCGCGTTGGCGTCGCGCGCAGCGGCGCACGGACCGGGTCATCCTCGAAGATGCCCTGAAGCATCTCCACGATTGCGAGTACGGGAACACCACCTGTACCCTGGGGAGCATGGCGGGCGCACTCGGCGCGAGCTCCGAAGAGGCGGCAACGATCATCTCCCGTCTCGGATCGATGCGCCTCCTCGTTCACAAGGGAACGGCCCTGACGCTGACTCCCGAAGGCCGATCCTATGCACTCCGTATCATCCGCGTACACCGGCTGTGGGAGCGGTACCTCTCCGATGAGACAACCATCCAGGAATCCCGATGGCACGAAGAGGCGGAGACGCAGGAACACGTGATGACGCAGGAGGAAGCGGACGCCCTGGCCCGGCGCCTCGGGGATCCGGTCTTCGATCCTCATGGAGATCCTATCCCGTCCTCCGCCGGCAAGATTCCGCGGCCGCACGGAAAACCGCTCACCAGCGTGGCAGCCGGTGAAGCAGCCGGGATCGTCCACGTAGAGGACGAACCCGCAGTGATCTACGCGCAGCTCGCTGCACAGGGTCTGCGACCCGGCGTGCAGGTGCGTGTGATGGACGTCGCTGCCGACCGGATCACCCTGGAAGCGGATGGGAATGAGCTGGTCCTCGCACCGGTCGTCGCCGCGAACGTGACCGTTGTGCCCCTGAGGCCGGCCGATGTCAGCCGCGTCCCCCACGAAACGCTCTCGTCCCTTCGTCCGGGAGAAGAGGCCGTCGTGCGGAGCCTCTCTCCGGCCTGTCGCGGATTGCAGCGTCGGCGGTTGATGGATCTTGGCGTGGTGCCCGGAACGACGATCCGCGCGGAACTGGAAAGCGTCAGCGGGGACCCCGTGGCGTACTCTGTGCGCGGAGCGACCATTGCCCTGCGGAAGGAGCAGGCTGACATGATCGTCATCGGTCGACGGCGGAGGTCTTCATGAAGGGCACCCAACTCCCGGCTGTCTGCGAGACCTGTCCGGCGAATCCGGAAAAATGGCTCGTCCCGCGGGGCCTGCAACAGGCCGGTCATGATTACCTTGTGGCTCTGGCCGGGAACCCGAACGTCGGCAAGAGCACCGTGTTCAACAACCTCACCGGACTGCGCCAGCACACTGGAAACTGGCCGGGGAAGACGGTGGCTCGCGCGGAGGGGGCGTTTTCCTACAACGGCAAGAAGTTCAGAATCGTGGATCTGCCGGGGACCTATTCATTGCTTTCGGCCAGCACGGACGAAGAAATTGCCCGGGATTTCATCCTCTTCGGCATGCCCGATGTGACGGTCGTCGTCGTCGACGCAACCATGCTCGAACGGAACCTGAATCTTGTCCTCCAGGTCCTCGGCATTACCGACAAGGTCGTTGTGTGCCTGAACCTCATCGACGAGGCGAAGCGGCGGGGACTCGTCGTGGATGACCGCACGCTCGCACGGGATCTCGGCGTACCCGTGGTACCTGCCGCGGCTCGCCAGGGTGTCGGTATTCCGGAGCTTGTGCGAGCGGTGCATGATGTGGCTGCGGGGGTGGCTGTGTGCCGGCCCAGGAGAGTCTGGACAGAAGCGCCCCGGCTCAGAAGCGCCGTTGACGACATCGCCCGGCGCATTCAGAAAGAATTCCCGGACGTTCCCAATGCGCGGTGGGTTGCTCTCCGTCTGCTGGAGGGGGATCAGCGCATGATGGATGCCGTCCGATCAGGAGAACTTGCCCGTCTGGCGCGGAAGGAGCCGTTGATGGAAGAGAAAACCAGGAAGGGAGAGGCGGATGGTGGATAGAGCATCGGCTTCCCATCGGGAAGGGATTATTGCAGCCGCCAGTGCCCTTCGGTGGCAGCTGGGTGAGGAATTTCACGATCACACCGTTGAGGCGCTCTACGAAGAGGCGTCGCGTATTGCCAGTCGTGCAGTAGCAACGGCGGGACAACCAGGGCAGTTCAGGTTCGACCGGGCACTCGATCGTGTGCTCACAAGCCGATGGCTCGGCATTCCAATTATGGTGCTCCTGCTCGGCGTCGTGTTCTGGCTGACGATCGAGGGGGCCAACGTGCCGTCAGGCTTCCTCTCGATTGTGCTGCTGGAGAGACTCTATCCGATCCTGCGGGATGCAGGGGCGGCGATGGGGTTGCCGGTCTGGCTGAACGGCCTTCTCTTCGACGGCATGTACCGTGCGATGGCATGGGTCATCAGTGTCATGCTGCCGCCCATGGCGATCTTCTTCCCGCTCTTCACCATGCTGGAAGATTTCGGCTACCTCCCGCGTGTCGCGTTCAATCTCGACTATCTGTTTCGGAAAACGGGTGCTCACGGCAAGCAGGCACTGACCATGGCCATGGGGTACGGCTGCAACGCTGCCGGCGTGGTTGCCACGCGCATCATCGACAGCCCGCGTGAACGGCTGATTGCCATTCTGACCAACAACTTCTCTCTCTGTAACGGACGATGGCCGACACAGATTCTGATGGCGACGATTTTTGTCGGTGCGGTGGCGCCGCCGGCGTTGACGGGTGCCGTCGCTGCACTTGCTGTGGTCGGCGTCGTGCTTCTCGGAGTGTTCTTCATGTTCCTCACGTCCTGGAGTCTCTCCAGGACCGTTCTGCGGGGTCAGGCATCGACGTTCACGTTGGAGCTTCCCCCGTATCGTCCTCCCCGCATCTGGCAGACGCTCTACACGTCTCTCATCGATCGGACGGTCTTTGTTCTCTGGAGAGCCGTGGCGTGGGCACTCCCCTCGGGCGCCGTCATCTGGCTGATCTCCAATATCACGGTGGGGGAGGCGAGCATCGCTGAGCACCTTGTTCGTCTGCTCGATCCCGTGGGCGTGCTGATCGGGCTGAACGGCGTCATCCTCCTTGCCTACATCATCGCGATTCCGGCCAATGAAATCGTCATTCCCACGGTTCTGATGCTCACGGCGCTGACGGCGGGCCTGGCTGGAGTAGGAAGCGGGGCGGGAGTCATCTTCGAACTGGATTCTGCGTCAGCCACAGCTCAGGTGCTGCAGGCGGGAGGGTGGACCACACTGACGGGGATCAACCTGATGCTGTTTAGTCTTCTGCACAATCCGTGCTCCACGACGCTCCACACGATCTACAAGGAGACCGGAAGCGCGAAGTGGACGACGCTGGCGGCTGTCATCCCGCTCGGGATCGGATTTGCCGTGTGCTACTTCGTGGCGCAGGTGTGGCGGCTGGTGGTGTGACGCAACGGCCTTCCGACGCACAAGGAAAGTGGTTCTTACCTTGTTCTGCAAAGCCGGA
>CAYXMK010000007.1:0-18062 GCA_964465905.1 uncultured Ignavibacteriaceae bacterium
GGTGTCGACTTCGAGAAGACTGAACTGGGCGAGGAGAAGTTCGGAGAGAGGAGGAGAGAAGGGGAGCGGGGGTTAGAAGGAATCGTCTTCATCTACGGCGGGGACGGCTTCAGGACTATAGTACCCCGCCAGGTCGTCGTTAATGTAGTCGTCGATGGTGTAGCCGTCCTCAACCTCGTTTTCGGTTTCCGACTCTGCGGCCTGGTCGGAAGGCTCCTCCTGCTCCAGCGCTGGTTCCGCCTCTTCGCCCATTTCCAGCATGGGGTTGATCTCAAGTTCCGTCTTGATCCGCTGCTCCAGCGCAAGCGTGGGCAGTTGCAGCAGCTTCAGGTACTGTACCTGCTGTGGCGTGAGCCGAAGGCCGAGGCGGAGCTGTTGGGAGAGGTGAATCATGGGTGGATCGTTCCCCCTTGTGCGCCGGCATCTGCGCGCCGATCGCGGCAATACCTGTCGATCATCGCATACCACTCGGCGCCCACAGCGCGCAGGAGCCCTTCCCGAACGAAGTCGGTGACGAACGTGTTTTCCCGCGTGCCCCGACGGAGTGCGGGTTCGCAATCATGCAGCAGCTCAAACCGCAGTCGAGGGATCCGTTCCCGGTCGATACGGATGGGGAAGAGATGGCATGAAAGGGGTTTCCGCCAGGTTGTCGCCCCCTCCAGAAAGGCTCGTTCGATACTGCATCGTGCTACACCCTGCTCATACATAACAAAAACACAATCGCGGTCTTCGATGCAGGTTGTGCTGTAGTCCCCCGGGGACCCGCAGACAGGACCCTCCTGCGCCAGCACGTCGAGGTTCCTGGGGTCCAGGTACGAATGAACGGCAGGGATGACCGATTGGAGAAGCGGAAGTTCCTCGTCCAGCACAGGTGCTCCCCGCCCGCCCGGGAGCGTGCAACAGGCACCCCGGCACGCTGGAAGGTCACAGGAAAATCGGATCAGAGGGATCTCCGCGTCAATCTCCAGCCGCGTCGGGCCGCCGTTGGCCTGATCAGCAGGTTCCAAACGTTCGTACACAAGCGTAGTATAGGCAAAAAAGGAGAAAGAGGAAAGGAATCCGGGTCCGACCGTCAGCTGCGGATGAAGTGCTTTCCCGGGAGCTGACGAACGACGCCTTTGAACTCGAGTCCCAGGAGGGTGACGAGTGCGTCGGCCGTACTTGTCGCGGCGCGGTCGGCGATCGTGTCGATATGCAGCGGGTCTGAGGAGAGCTGTTCGTACACCGCTCTCTCGAACAGTGTGAGCGACGGCTCGACGGGAGTCCGTGCCGCAACACCGGTCTTGGGAAGCGAGCGGCCGAGCTCCTCGACGACGTCCGCGACCGTCAGCACGAGCTTGGCCTGGCCGCGCTGGATGAGCAGATTGGGACCTGCACTCTTCTTTTCGTAGATCGTGCCGGGGACGGCAAACACTTCACGGTTCTGATCCAGAGCAGTGGATGCGGTGATCATGGCGCCCCCATCCTCTCCGGACTCGATGACGATGGTGCCGAGGGTCATGCCGCTGATGATCCTGTTCCGCCGCGGGAAGTTGGGGGCATCGGGCTTGGTTCCCATGGGGAATTCGGAAACTATCGCCCCCTCGTCGTCGATCAGCTCCATCAACTTCCTGTTCTCAGGGGGATAGGGGACATCGAGCCCTGAGCCGATGACGGCCACCGTACGGCCGCCGGCCTTGAGTGTCGCAGCGTGCGCAACCGTGTCGATCCCGCGTGCCAGCCCGCTGACCACGGTCACGTGCAGTCCCGCAAGGTCGCGGCTGAATTCTTCCGCCACCTTCTGTCCGTAGAGCGACGGGTGCCGGGTACCGACGATGGCCAGCGCCGTCCGGTCTGTTTCCAGGAGTCTTCCTCGGACGAAGAGCAGTATCGGGGGGTCGTAGATGGATCGGAGCAGTTCAGGATACTCGTCGTCCCAGTAGGTGACGATCCGTGCACCCAGTCGATGGACGCGTTTCAGTTGATCGTCGGCGAAGGCATTGCCGTCATGGTCGAGGATGTGGGAAGCGAGGGTTCGGTCGATGCCTGCCACGCGGATCAGCTCGCGCGCAGGCGATGCAAGCACGCTGGCGGGATCCTTGAAGCGAGCGATCAGCGCGCGGATCTTCTGCGGACCGATGCGTGGCACCGAGGCCAGCCGGAGGAGATCCCGAATGTTCACGGACGATGCCATGAGGGGTTCGCGGGCGACGGGCTCTGTCACAGGAGACGGTGGATGGCTTCCCTCGAGCGGCGAAGAAGCTCGTTTGCTTCCGCTCCGGTCGGGGCCTCGGCGATAATGCGGACGATCGGTTCAGTGTTCGACTTCCGGAAATGCACCCATGAATGGGGGAAATCGACCTTGACACCGTCTTCCCGGTTGATCTTTCCCTTGCCCGACCATTGTGCCTCGAGGCTCCGGAGGATATCATCGGGCGCGCGCGAGCCGATCTCCACCTTGTCCTTCACGATGGCGTACTGCGGAAGAGAGGCCTTCAGCTCGGACAGGGTTCCGCCAGCGTCGAGCAGCTGCTGGAGGATGAGGCCGATCCCCACGGGGGCGTCACGTCCCAGATGCACGCTGGGCAGAATGATCCCCCCGCTTCCTTCACCGCCGACGAGCGCGCCTGTCTCCTTCATCCGCCGGGCGACGTTGATTTCGCCCACGGCGGTTCGCTGAACCTCCGCGCCGAACCGCGCAGCAAGATCTTCTACTGCTCGCGTCGTGGAGAGATTGACGACAACGATGGGCCGCGTGCCCGAAACTGCCGAGGAGGGAGGGTTGCTGATCTCACGGGAGAGGACGAACTGCACGACGCTCGCCACAGTGTATTCTTCACCGAATGGCTCCCCTTTCTCCGTGATGAGCACGAGTCGATCGACATCGGGGTCGACGGCGATGCCGAGATCAGCCCCCGTCTGCTTCACACGGTCGCAGAGAGCTGTCAGATTCTCGGGAAGCGGCTCAGGAGTGTGAGCGAAGATCCCCGAGACTTCACAATTCATTTCGATCACCTCGCATCCCAGCTTGCGGAGGAGCCGCGGGACGATGAGGCCTCCGGCGGCGTTCACGCAGTCCGCCACGACCCTGAAGCGCCTCTCCCTCAGACGGGCGACATCGAGGTACGGCATCTGCAGGATCCGCTGCAGATGCCGGTCGAGTAAATCAGGACGCGAGCTGTGACGTCCGAGTCTGTCCCACGGCACATAGGATCGGGTATCTCGATCGGCGATGGCCCACAGGGCCTTGTTTTCCTCGGCATTGAGGAAGAGACCGGTGGGGGCGAGGAACTTCAATCCGTTCCACATGATCGGGTTGTGGCTCGCCGTGATCGAGATACCGCCGGCAGCTCTGAGCTCCTCGACCGCAAGCTGCACCGTGGGCGTTGGACAGATGCCGATGGCAGTCACGTCGCATCCCATGGAGAGCAGCGTCGAGGAGACGAGGTGACCGATGGGGGATCCCGTGGTTCGCCCGTCTCGTCCGATGACGATGTGCCCCCGGCCGCAGTGCTCCGCGAACGCGGAGGCGTAGCGGACAACAACCTCCGGCGTGAGACTTTCTCCCACAATGCCCCGGATGCCCGAGATGCTGACCATGAGCGACATGCGGCTTCCTTCCCAAAAAATTCACGAAAATGTACGAAAGCACAGATGGAGAAGCAAGGAAACCACGGTGCCCGGTGCCGGGGCGAACGGCTCTGTTGAATGTGACAGGGGGCTTCGGTATCTTACATTGGTAATCCAGCGGGAGTGGCTGAGCATGTACGACGAGGAAGACCGTCGGGCACTCCTGACGCTCGCGCGTCGGAGCATCCAGAGCGCCATTACCGGCACTCCGCCTCCCGCGCGGGAGACCGGGCGGACACGTCTGACCGTTCCGGCAGGAGTCTTCGTCACGCTCAAGAAACGGGGAGAGCTGCGCGGCTGTATCGGTTTCATCGAGCCGTATCTTCCCCTGGCGGAGGCGGTGGCAGAGGTGGCTGTGAAGGCGGCGCTGGCCGACCCCCGGTTTCCGCCGGTGACCGCCTCTGAAATGAGTGAGATCACGATCGAGATCTCCGTCCTTTCTCCGCTCACCCGGATCCATCGCATCGAAGAACTGGAAGTCGGCAAGCACGGTGTTGTGGTCGCGCTCGGGTTCGCCCGGGGGCTGCTCCTGCCTCAGGTTGCCACGGAGTATGGATGGAATCGGCAGGAATTCCTGGAGCACGCCTGCCGCAAAGCGGGTCTTCCACCGTCGCGCTGGAAAGACCGCAACGTGGAGATCTTCACGTTCACAACGGAAATGTTTTCGGAGTGAGTTCACCTTCCGTGGGGTACGGTCATGGTACGACATCCGGCGGTTGCGGGTCAATTCTATGAGGGGGACGAAGCATCGCTTCGGCGGGAAGTCGATCGGCTCCTCGATGCCGCCCGCGTGCCTGCACGACGGGGTACTGTTCGAGCGTTGATTTCACCTCATGCCGGCTACCTGTACTCCGGCGGCACCGCGGCCCATGGATACCGTTTTGTGAAGGGGGAGAGTGTTGATGCCGCCGTTGTCGTCGGGCCGAGCCACCGCGATTATTTTGACGGTATCACCATCTATTCCGGGGACGCATACCGGACGCCCCTCGGAGATGTTCCCGTGGATGCCGAACTGCGCGCGGCCCTTGTGGCTGCTCATCCCCGCATCGTCCTTTCAACTCTGGGCCATCGCCAGGAGCACTCCGTGGAGGTCCAGCTTCCGGTCCTGCAGCGCGTCCTCGCACCGTTCCGCTTCGTGCCGATGGTGATGGGGGAACAGGACAGGGAGAACTGCGACATTCTCGCATCGGCGCTCGCCAGCGTGTGTCGCGGCTTGAAGGTTCTGTTGGTGGCGAGCAGTGATCTGTCCCACTACCACCCCTACGACGAAGCACAGCGCCTCGACGCCGTTGCGATCGGTGAGATCGAAAACCTCGATCCCGACGGTCTCTATCGCAAGCTGCAGGCGGGACGTACCGAAGCGTGCGGAGGCGGACCTGTCATTGCTGTCCTCAAGGCCGCCACGGTTCTGGGCGCTTCTCGGGCGATCGTCCTTCACCACTGCAATTCCGGCGACGTTGTTCCGCAGCGGGAGAGTGTGGTTGGATACCTTTCGGCGGCGATTCTTCAGCCAGACTGATGCGGCATCCCGACGGACAACGCGTGCCCTCCCTTCAGCTCCTCCGTCCGGTAGGCTAGTGCCGCGTCTCTCCCGAAAACCCTCCGTCAGTATCGTCGGAGCCGGACGCGCGGGAACGGCGCTGGCTCGCCTTTTCGCCTCGCGAGGGTTCCGTGTGGTGTCCGTGATCAGCCGGACGTCGGCTTCGGCGCTCCGCCTGGCTCGGCTCGTGGGATGCCGTGTCGCATCGACCGACGTTCGCGACCTTTCGCCCGACACTCGTCTCTTGGTCCTCGCGACTCCGGATCGATCCCTCTCGTCCGTGGCGATGACCGTCGCCCGCCGTGCGCCGTTGACGTTCAGCCGGCTCATAGCGTTCCATCCTTCGGGAAGCATGACGAGCTCTGTGCTCGCACCGTTGCGGCGCAAGGGGAGTGTGACGTTTGCGCTGCATCCCATTGCCTCGTTTTCGCGCGGATGGCGAACCGATTCCCGGCGGCAGGGCGCTCGTCGAATCCCCTTTGGATTCGAGGGACCGCCGCGTGCCCGACGCTCTGCCCGGGCTCTCGTGCGAGCCCTGGGCGGCACATGGCTGGAGATACCGAAAAAGAAGAAAATTCCCTATCATATTGCCTGTGTCTTCGCCTCGAATTATGTCTGTCTCCTCCTTGCCGCCGCCGAGGAGATGGTCCGGGTGGAGCCGGTCGCGAGCTTCCGGAAAGCTCTCTACCGTCTTGCAGAAGGTACGCTCTCTGAGGCCGCGCACCGCACTGCCGTCCGGGCATTGACCGGCCCGGTCCTACGGAACGATCTCGAGACCGTTCGCGCGCATCTTGAATACCTGAACCGAATGGATCCACGGCTTGCCGATCTGTACAGGACCCTTGGAGCGGCGGTGCTCCGGACGGGGGCTGGTGTGCGCGGACGAGCCGGTCGCCACCTGCGCACCCTCCTCGACGCTCGATGATTGTCGACTACCATACCCACACGGCTCTCTGCAAGCACGGCACAGGATCTGTTCGGGAGTACGTCGAAAAAGCGTGCCGCCTGGGCCTCGATGAAATCGGTTGCTCCGAACACATTCCGATGCCGGATGGGTTCGATCTTGTGCACCGCATGACGGTGGAGGAGTACTACGCCGCCTACAAGCCCGCCGTGTCGGAAGCACGTGAAGAGTTCCGAACCAAGATCGCTGTGAAACGGGGCATTGAAGCGGACTTCTATGCGGGGACCGAGCCGTGGGTTCGGTCGTTCATTGCTGAGAACGAATTCGACTACGTCATCGGATCGGTCCATTTCCTGGGCGAGTGGGGGATCGACAATCCGGTGTTTGTGCACCGGTATGAAGAGCGCGACATCGATCGTACGTTCAGCGAATTCTTCGATACGGTTCGCAGCTCCGCCGCCAGCGGCCTCTTCGACATCATCGGACACTGCGATCTGGTCAAGAAATTCGGTCACAGGCCAACGGGGGACCTCCGCGACCGGATTCGGGACATGCTGGAAACAATCAAGCGGATGGATCTGTGCCTCGAGATCAATACGTCGGGCCTCCGCAAACCTGTGGGAGAGATGTATCCCTCAACGGCGATTCTTGCGATGGCCCGCGATCTGCGAATCCCGCTGACGCTCGGATCGGATGCCCACCAGCCGGCGGAAGTCGCCGCCGACTTTGCCGCGGCGGTGGAGCTGATCGAGCGGTACGGCGGGGGGAAGATAGCGATCTTCGACAAGAGGGAACGAAGAATGGTGGACGTCTCTCGTCTCGGCTGAGGGCGGGAGGAAACGCGATCTCCACCGTGCGGAACAGGAGAACGAAGGAAAGGAAGAGAGATGGAATTTCAGAGCCTGCTGCTGGAGATCCGTGATGCTGTGGCCGTCATCACGATCAACCGTCCGGACAAGCTGAATGCGCTCCATGCGTCCTCCAAGGCGGAGCTGCGGAAAGCCCTCGAAGCGCTTGCCGAAGACGACGGCGTGAGAGCTGTGATTATCACGGGAGCGGGAGAGAAGGCATTCGTCGCTGGCACCGACATCAAGGAGCTGACGGATCTGGACCGCTCGAGCGGCGAGCGATTTGCGCGTGAAGGGCAGGCGTTGTTCGACATCATCGCCCGATTTCCGAAGCCCGTGATCGCCGCGGTGAACGGTTTTGCCCTGGGGGGTGGCTGTGAGCTCGCCATGGCCTGCCATCTCCGGATCGCGTCGGAGAACGCCAAGTTCGGACAGCCGGAGGTAAATCTGGGGATCATGCCGGGGTACGGCGGAACGCAGCGGCTCGCACGCCTTGTGGGTCTGGGTCGTGCGCTGGAGCTGATGCTGACGGGGGAGCCCATCGATGCCAAACGCGCGCAGGAGTTCGGTCTCGTCAATGCCGTGGTACCGGCTCCGGAGCTTCTGCCCGCAGCTGTGGCCATGGCGCAGAAGATCGCCGCGAAAGGAGGGGCCGCCCTTCGCTACATTCTGGAAGCCACCCGGCTGACGCAGGAGTTGCCGTTGGAAGAGGGAGAACGGAAGGAAGCCGAGCTCTTCGGAGCTTGCTGCGATACGGAGGATTTCCGCGAAGGGACGTCGGCGTTTCTGGAGAAGCGCAAACCCGTGTTCAAGCACAGGTGAGAGATCCGACGCCACCATTCATGCTCAACGACAGGAGGTTGCCATCAGCACAGATCAGAAACACAAGGGAACAGCGGATTCATCGAACGTGATGGAGAAGATCGTCTCGCTGGCGAAACGTCGGGGCTTCGTCTTTCAGTCGAGCGAAATCTACGGAGGGCTCAATGGATGCTGGGACTACGGACCGCTGGGGGTTGAACTGCTGAACAATGTGAAGCAGGCCTGGTGGAAGAATATGACCTACCGGGAGAACGTCGAGGGGATCGATGCGAGCATCCTGATGCATCCCAGGGTGTGGGAGGCGTCGGGTCATGTTGAGAACTTCACCGATCCGATGGTTGACTGCAGGAGCTGCAAGTCTCGATTCCGCATCGATCTGCTTCTTGAAGAAGTCTCTCTGAAACGGAAGAAGGAGATCCTGCGGGAGCTTCGGCCCGGTGCCTTCGAGGGAAGGCAGGAGGACGCGGTCATTCTTGAGGAGTTCGAGAAGGCGCAGGGCAGTGCGGACTCCCTCCAGGCGGTCCTCGGGCTCGTTCCGTGTCCGGTCTGCGGAAAAAAGGGGGAGTTTACCGACGCCCGAAAGTTTAACCTGATGTTCAAGACCTTCATCGGTCCGGTCGAAGACTCCTCAGCCATCGTCTTTCTCCGTCCCGAAACGGCACAGGGCATCTTTGTCAACTTCCTGAGTGTACAGTCGGCCTCGCGGCAGAAGATCCCGTTCGGTATCGCGCAGATCGGCAAGGCATTCCGGAATGAAATCAACACGAAGAACTTCCTGTACCGGACGCGGGAATTTGAGCAGATGGAGATGCAGTTCTTCGTGCGCCCCGGCACGGATGAAACATGGTTCGAATACTGGCGCTCCGAGCGGTACCGGTGGTTTCAGGACCTGGGCATGAATCCTGCAAAACTCCGCTGGAACCGGCATGCACCGGGCAAGCTTGCACACTACGCCAAGGATGCCTACGACATCGAGTACGAATTCCCCTTCGGGTGGGGAGAGATCGAGGGAATTCATAATCGGACCGACTACGACCTTTCCCGGCACGAACAGTTCTCGGGAAAGAGCCTGCGGGCGTTTGATGAGGAACGCAAGGACAGGTTCACTCCGTACGTCATTGAGACATCCGCCGGCGCGAGCCGTTCCTTCATGGCGTTCCTCGTGGATGCCTATGCCGAAGAGGAAGCACCCACCGCCGAAGGGACGATGGAAGTGCGAACGGTTCTCCGGCTGCATCCGACCCTTGCACCCATCAAGGTGGCCGTATTCCCGTTGGTCAATCGCGACGGCATGCCGGAGGTGGCGCGCAAGATTGCATCGGATCTGCGACCGAGCTTCCGTGTCTTCTACGATGACAGCGGCGCCGTCGGTCGCCGTTACCGCCGCCAGGATGAAATCGGCACGCCGTTCTGTGTGACCGTCGACTCGCAGACCCTCCAAGACTCCACGGTCACGGTGCGGGACCGGGATTCCATGGCACAGGAGCGGGTGTCGCTCGACCGGCTCAGGTCGTACTTCACCGACCGGCTTGTCTTGTGACGGGGAATCGTCAACGCTGGGCGCGCACGACAGGGGGGCTTCGTGTGTGGGGACCATGGACAGTCCTCTGGCTCCTCCTCGGCTCCGGCGTCGCGCACGCGCAGTGGATTCCCGATCCTGTGATCGATTCTACCATCCAGCGGGGAATCGATCATATCTACAATCTCGAGTTCTACGACGCAAACCGGGTGTTCGACGAGGTCGTCCGGCTAAGGCCCGAGCATCCGGCCGGATACTTCTTCCGGGCTATGATCCAGTGGTGGCGGATCCTCAGCAACTTCGACGATGAGTCTCAGGATCCCCGTTTCTACGAGATGCTGCAGACGGTCATCGACATGTGCGACCGGCGGTTGGAACGTCATCCCGAGGATGTGACAGCGCTGTTTTTCAAAGGGGGTGCATTGGGGTTCCGGGGCCGCCTGCGGGTCAATCGAAGCAGCTGGATCCCGGCAGTGCGCGACGGCGTTGCAGCCCTCCCCGTGGTCCGCAAGGCGTTTGCGCTTGAACCAGACAACCGCGACGTTCTCCTCGGCATGGGGATCTACAACTACTACGCAGAGATCATTCCCGACCAGTATCCCATCGTCAAGCCGTTCATGGTCTTCCTCCCGGCGGGCAACAGGAAGACGGGATTGGAACAGCTGCACGTGGCAGCCCGGGAGGCACGGTATGCGCGTGTGGAGGCCCAGTACTTCTTACTGCAAACGTACTTCCTGTACGAAAAGGACTACCTCAGGGCCTTTGAGTTGGCGCGCGCGCTGCACGAGCGGTATCCGAAGAACCCCGTGTTCCATCGTTACCTTGGTCGCTGCTATGTCACTCTCGGACGCTGGGAGGAAGTCTTCCGGGTGTTCACCGAGGTGGAAGAGCGTTTCCGGAACCGGCAGATCGGTTACGACGTGTTTGACGGGCGGGAGGCCCATTACTATCTGGGACGATGGAATTTCCTGCGACTGAATCTTGATTCGGCCCGGGTGCATTTCGAGAAGTGCGATGAGCTGTCCAGATCCATCGACAGGGGGGGACCGTCCGGCTTCATGGTGATGGCTAACCTGACGCTCGGGATGGTGTTCGACGCGAAGGGTGACAGGAAGAACGCCGTGGCACAGTACAGAAAAGTTCTCCGCATGAAGGAATACGGCACGTCTCATGTCGATGCGCGCCGCTATCTCGAGACCCCCTACAGGAGGAACTGGTGATTGGGACAATTCTGCTGTTCGGCGGGGCGGCTGCCCTCGCCGGCGTTCTCGGCGGCGCGGTCTTCGTGGCTCGCCGCACCTGGCCCCAGAGCGTCCAGGGGGTCCTGCTGGCTCTCGGGGCGGGATTCCTTCTGGCTCTGGTATTTCTCAAGCTGATCCCGGAGAGCATGGCCAGGATCGGCGTGTCGGCTTCGCTCTATGTCCTTCTGGGATTTGCTGTGATCCATTTCTTCGAGCATACCGTCGCCGGGCACCTCCACTTCGGCGAAGAGACGCACGCCGATGTCATGGTCTCGCGGACGGCCTCCCTCTCCGCCCTCGGTGGCCTTCTCGTGCACGCGTTCTTCGACGGCCTCTCCATCTCCGCGGGTCTGCAGTTCGACTATCTGCTGGGAGTTCTCGTCTTCGTTGCCATCACCCTTCACAAGATTCCTGAGGGCCTGACGGTGGGATCCATCATGGTCGCAGCAGGATTTTCGCGCACTCAGGCGTTTCAGGCGGCCGTGGCCATCGGGTTTTCCACCCTGCTCGGCGCAACGTCCATGCTGGTGATGGCGGCAGCGGATCCGGAGCTGGTCGGCAGCGCTCTTGCGTTCTCGGGAGGCGTGGCGGCCTACGTTGGGGCGAGTGACCTCATACCTGAAATCAACAGGTCCGGCAGCCGGCGTCTGCCTGTCGTGGTGCTGGTTGGGATGCTGGTGTTCTACGGGACGGAAGTTCTTCTCTCTTCGTTCACAGGTCATTGACGAGGAGAGTTCGGAGGGGAGGAGTTACAGGAGAATGCCCACGGACAATCTGTGGAGGCCGCCGATCTTGCCGTAGGAAGAGAAGGCGTAGTCCACAAGGTACTCCCCGAAGATGACGCCGCCGCCGGCGGCAAAACCCGCCAGACCCGAACTGGTCCCCAACTTCATCTCCCGGCGCTGCTCATTGCTGTACCCGAAGCGCAGGCGGAGCGATTCGCTCAGGAGGAATTCTGCGCCGATGGAGAACGAGGCAAGATGTTCAAGCAGCTTCTCCCGCCGCTCCGTGAGCTTGTGGAAGTTCACGCTGAGGTTCACCGGCAGGTGCTCTGGGCGTTTCGTCATGCCGATCTTCACATCCAGGGGGAGCGGCTCCCGGACGCCGGCATAGCTGCTCAGCTGTGCGCCCAGATGGAGCACGCTCACGCCGAACGTCAGCTGTTCGGCCGGTATGAAATACAGAAGGCCCAGGCTGCCGGCGAGACCGCTGGAACGGTAATCGGCCAGGGAAGAATGGATGAACTCCAGGGCAGCCCCCACGGTCACGTCATCGGTGATGAAGATGCCCCACCCGACGGTGAGCGCGAGCTCACGCGCACCGAACGTGCCGAGAGTGTTCATGGACTCATCCGTTCGCGTGAACGTTCCGTAGTCAATGAACCGGATCCCACCCCCCAGTGCGCCGAATCCCTCCACGACCTGCCCGTAGCTCAGACTGCCCGCGCTGACGTCGAGCAGATGGCTGACGTAGGCGAGGGAGACGTGAGGCCGTTCGAGGGTTGGGAGTCCTGCCGGATTGTAATAGAGGAGGTTGGGATCGTCGGAAGCGGTCACGAAACTGCCGTTGAGAGCCCCGGGCCGGGCGCCCATATCCAGACGCAGAAATGCATACGTGCCCTCTTCCTGAGAAAACCCTGTCTGCGTCGCAAGAACGGCCGCCGCCAAGAGATACTTCAGCTTCATACATTGAAGATAGGCAACGCCGGCAACAGTATCAAGAATCCCGTGCTGCCGGCGCGGGATGGAGCGTGTTCTGCGACTCGGCCGTTGCGACAGTCGTGTTTTTTCGATATATTGGAATGTGCCGTGCAGAAACGGAGGTTCTGATGAAGCAAGGGATCCATCCCGACTACAAACGCGCAGTTGTGACCTGTGTCTGTGGTAACACGTTCGAGACACGTTCCACAGCCGGCGACATTCACATCGAGATTTGCTCGAACTGTCATCCGTTCTTCACCGGAAAGCAGAAGCTGGTTGACTCCGCCGGCCGGGTGGAACGGTTCCAGAAGAAATACGCGAAGCGGCAACAGAAAGAGGCCAGCGCTCCGCAGGCCTGAAAGAGCCGCGATGTGTTGAATGGGCGGGATGCTCCCGAGACGAAGCATTCCGCCCTTGTTGTTTCCATGCCCGGCGTCCTCCAACGGTCATGATTGGGGCGGGAAGATCTGCAGGATCTCCCCCGACGCGGGCTCTCCACAGAACAAACGGCGTCTTGCACAGTGACCGACCTCATGCCATCCGATCTTCCCCCGGCATCCGCGGACACCCTCTACGTGGGTCCTCGGGGGACCGCGATCAAGATTTTGAATCGCGTGGAACGCTCCGATGCCTACCTCGATCGACTGCTCGACGCGGAAATGCGTTCCACTGAGATGAATGAGCTCGACAAGGGACTGATGAATGAGATCGTCACCGGCGTCGTGCGGTGGCGAATGAAGCTCGACTGGGTGCTCACGGGGTTTTTCCACGGAAACTTCACCAAGGCCGAAACGAACATCAAGAACGCTCTCCGGGTCGCACTCTACCAGATCCTCTTTCTGGATCGTGTGCCCCATCCCGCCGCCGTGAACGAGTCTGTGGAATTCATCAAGCGCCTGCGCGGTCAGAAGGTGGCAGATCTTGTGAATGCTGTCCTCAGGAACATCCTGCGGAGCATCGAGAACATCCGCTACCCGGATCCTGCTCAGGACCGCATCCAGCACCTCGCTGTCGTCGAATCCCATCCGGCCTGGATCGTCAAGCGATGGGTCAACCGGTTCGGATTCGATGAGGCGCGCCGCCTCCTGGCCTCGAACAATCAGCGCCCCGACCTCACTCTGCGCGTCAACCGGCTCAAAATCGACTTCAACTACTTCGTCGCGCGGCTCGAGGAGCACCAGGTGGATTTTGTCCGATCGCCATACCTCGATTGCTTCGTGCGCGTGAAGCACATGGCGGGCATCGGCGAATCCGACATGTTCCGGCAGGGGTTCTTCGTTGTACAGGATGAGAGTGCAGGACTCGCCGTGAGACTGCTCGATCCGAAGCCGGGCGAACGAGTCCTGGATCTCTGCGCGGCTCCAGGCGGAAAGACGACGTTCATCGGCGAACTCATGAAGAACCTGGGAGAGATTGTCGCCGTTGATCGGTACGAGTCGCGCCTCAACCTTGTGCGTACCGCCTGCCAGCGGCTCGGCATCGCCAATGTCCACTTCCTCACGGCTGATGCGTCGACGCTGAAGATATCCCCCGGTGATCGGGTGCTGGCGGATGTGCCCTGTTCGGGATTGGGCGTGCTCTCGAAGAAGCCGGACGCCAAGTGGAAGCGCGAAGCGATGGATCTTATCACGCTTTCAGCGATCGCCGAGGCGATCCTGGAGAATGCCGCTACCCTCGTCCGGCCCGGCGGCGTGCTGGTCTACTGCACGTGCACAACGGAGCCCGAGGAGAACATGGAAGTCGTCCTCAAGTTCCTGGCACGCCACCCCGAGTTCCAGATCGATCGGGCAGATCGGTACGTCGATCCCGCGCTCGTGAACGCCGACGGCTGCATCGAAACCTACCCCCATCGCCACGGCATGGACGGCTCGTTCGCAATACGGCTGATCAAGGTCGGCTGAGAACGTGCGGACCGCCTCCTCGCATGTCGCCTGCGAGAGCAGTGGTCCGGACGCACGAAGGCCCCAGGTCCTGCCGCTCCTCCGTGGCCGCCGGCCAAGGCACTCGGTCACCGGCTCCTGATGTCACTTCTGGGAACAGAGCCGCGCCGGCTGCCGGTGATGTGCTTGGACTGCATCGCTTTTCTCATTACATTCGGTCGGTTCAGCAGAAAGGGCCGGGAAGGCCCTTCCAACGACTGGAGACATCCGCCCTGCTTCCTGAATCAAAGCCGTGTCCGTGCAATCGATTCCACTGATGTTGTCTCTCCTCCTGTGGGGGTGTGTGCGGTGGGGAGACTTCATGCCTCCGCCGCCTGAAGCGGCGAACCTGGTGGCCACTTTCTCGATTGTTGCTGTTGATCCCCTGACGGGGGATGTTGGCGTGGCAGTGCAATCGAAGTTTCCAAACGTCAGGCCCGTGGTCCCGTGGGCGGAGGCGGGTGTGGGAGCGATAGCGACGCAGTCGTTTGCCAATGTTTCCTTTGGCCCGCGAGGTCTCGCGCTCCTTCGGAACGGTGCGTCGGCGGAGGAGGCCCTTCGCATTCTGCTCAACAGCGATAGCGGGCGCGCAACACGTCAGGTCGGCATCGTCGACGCCAGAGGCTCTGCTGCCAGCTGGACGGGCGAGCAGTGTTTCGATTGGGCTGGGGGGGCAGCAGGCGAGGCCAGAGGTGGGAAAGGACTGGTCATCGTTGGCAGGGGGTTCGCCGCCCAAGGGAATATTCTGGTGAGCGGTGCGACGGTCGAAGCCATGGCGAGAACGTTCGAGCAGACGCAGGGTGCCCTTGCCGACAGACTGGTTGCAGCTCTCGTGGCGGGGGGAAGAGCAGGGGGGGACCGTCGGGGCGAACAGTCAGCTGCCCTGCTCGTCAAGCGGCGTGGGGCAGGATACGATGGCTCAACCGATGACTACATTGACATCAGCATCTATGATCATCCGAGGCCCCTCGCCGAGCTGGAACGCCTCTTCGCTCTGCACAAGCTCCATTTCTTCCGATCGAAGGACGAAAACCTGATCATGGTCGATGAGGCGATCTGCAGGGAACTTCAGGCGATTCTCTCCGACCGTGCGTACAAGGGCATCGCATTCTACGAGGGTCCGCTGCATGGGGTGTTTGACGAACCGACCCGCAGGGCGTTGCAGGATTTCATGGGGTGGGAGAACTATGACGTGCGGATCCGTGAGGATGATCTGATCGACACGGAGATCCTCGGCGAGATTCGGAAGAACTACGCGGCCTGGAAAGCCGGACAGCGCCGATCGCCATGATCGTAGGTGTCGGCACGGATGTGGTCGAGCTTGCCAGGCTGAAGGGCCTGAGCGATCGAGCGGCGTTTCTCGAAGAAGTCCTGACGGCCTCAGAAATCCGCCGCGGACCCCGCGGAGAGCCAGAAGAGGAGCACATCGCCGGCTTGTTTGCCGTGAAGGAGGCCCTCCTGAAAGCCCTGGGGGTTGGTCTTGAGGAGGGAGCGCGGTGGCATGAAATGGAGGTCCGGGAGGACGGACAGGTCCGGCTGTCCGGACAGCTCTCGGACCTTGCGCGCCGGCGCTCTGTCACAGCAATCCATGTCTCACGCGCGACCAGCGCACAGAAGGCCATAGCCATCGTCGTTCTGGAATCAACCATCTGAGAGGAGATCCTATGAGCAACATCGGCTCCTATGAAACGAGATGGAAGACGTTCGACTGGAAGATGCCGCAGGATGAGCTCGGGTACGGCAAGGACAATCAGTACAACATCGGTTACTTCTGCAGCGACAGGATCTGCGAGCTGGGACTTGGTAACAGAGTTGCCCTGATCTGGGAGGGTTTCACCGGAGAGGTGCGGCGCTACACCTTTGACGATCTCAGAGTGTTGAGCAATGCCTTTGCGCAACTCCTGCAGGAGCTTGGACTGCAGGCGGGGGAACGAGTCTGTATTTTCATGGACCGGATTCCGGAGCTGTACATCTCCTTCCTCGGCGTTCTGAAGCGCGGCTGCATCGTCCAGCCCCTCTTCTCGGCATTCGGGGAAGAAGCTCTCCAGATGCGACTGGAGGACGCGGAGACCAAAGCGATTCTGACGACGCGGAAGCATCTTGGGAAAGTGCGGAGGATTCGGTCCACATTGCCGGCGCTGACCCACGTCATCGTGGTGGATGCCGGCGAGCGATCTCTCGACGCGGGGGAGGTAGCGTTCTCGATGGAGAAGGGACGGCGCATCGAAAACATGGAGATTGCGCGGGTCGGACCGGAGACGCCGTCGGTCCTTCACTATACTTCGGGCACGACCGGCAAGCCCAAGGGAGCCCTTCACGTCCATTCATCGATCCTTGCGCAGTACATCACCACCAGGTGGGTTCTCGATCTTGGTCCGGAGGACATCTACTGGTGCACGGCCGATCCCGGCTGGGTCACGGGAACGTCCTACGGCATCATCGGTCCCTGGGCGGCCGGGATCACGCAGGCAGTGTTCGATGCCGGCTTCAGTGCGCAGAAGTGGTATGCGTTCATCGAGAAGCACGGCGTCACGGTATGGTATTCCGCTCCCACGGCGATTCGCCTGCTCATGAAAGAAGGGATCGAACCCGTCGAGAGATACAACCTATCGTCCCTGCGTCACCTCGTCAGTGTCGGAGAGCCTCTGAACGCCGAGGCGGTCATCTGGTCCGAGAAAGCCTTCGGCAAACCGTTCCATGACTCTTACTGGCAGACGGAAACAGGATGCATCGTGATCTCGAACTATCCCGGCATGAGGATCAAGCCCGGGTCCATGGGCAAGCCGTTCCCAGGAATCACTGCGACGGTGGTCCATCCGAAGACCTTTGAGCCGATCGGGACGCCGGGAACCGTGGGACTGATTGCCATCAAGCCCGGCTGGCCGTCCATGTTCCGTGCGTACTGGAACAACCCCGAGACGTACCAGAGCAAGTTCAAGAACGGCTGGTACATCTGCGGCGACCGGTCGAGCATCGACGCGGAGGGCTATTTCTGGTTCGTTGGGCGCGACGACGATGTCATCAATACCGCGGGTCACCTTGTGGGGCCGTTCGAAATCGAGTCCGCGCTGCTCGAACATCCCGCCGTTGCGGAATCGGCGGCCGTCGGCAAACCCGATCCCATCAATATGGAGGTCGTGAAGGCCTTCGTGGCTCTCAAGCCGGGATTCGACAAGAGCGACGACCTGACCATGAGCATCATGAACCATGTCCGAAAGCGGCTTTCGCCCCTTGCCATGCCGCAGGAAATTGAGTTTGTCGATGCCCTTCCCAAGACTCGGAGCGGGAAGATCATGCGACGGCTCTTGAGGGCACGGGAATGGGGGGAGGAGATCGGGGATACGTCGACGCTGGAGGACAGCTGATGCCGCAGTTCGGTGGCGATGATCGCCTGACCAGAAGCCCCTTCGAACGTGGGAAGGGTACCCGCTTCCGCCGGTACCGCCCTGTCTCGCACAACAGATGATGATGTCGGGAAGCGACACCGGCGCCCGTCGTGAACCGTCGTCTCGGTAGAACCCTGGGGCCTTGCGAACGAAGATCAAAGGGTATCCGCCGCGCACGTTCTTTCTTGCCAAAGGAGACCTCCATGTCTGAGGACGTCAAGCAGCTGCTCATCGACTACGTCAAGAAGGAGTATCTGGACGAGGATTCGGATCAGGAAATCCGGGAGGACACAAAGCTGATTTCCAGCGGCATTGTGGATTCGTTCTCCATGGTGTCCCTCAAAATCTTCCTTGAGAAGAAATTTCAGATCAAGATTCCCGATGAGAAGGCAACGCCGGAAGCGTTCGATTCTGTCAACAACATCATCCGCTTGCTGCAAGAGTTCGTCCGTCTTTGACTGAGGAGGGACTATGGCCTACAGCGACCAGGCGAGGAAGCATATCGACGAGGAGCTGTCCTCGATCCGTTCGGCGGGACTGTACAACCAGAAGTCGGCGATTATCGTCGGCGCCG
>CAYXMK010000007.1:18072-28608 GCA_964465905.1 uncultured Ignavibacteriaceae bacterium
TGTTCAAGGAGGAACGGTACATCACCTCGGCACAGGGTGCTCGAATCCGCGTGGAATATCCCCCGGGATCTCCCGTTCGGGAGGTCATCAACCTCTGCGCCAACAACTACCTCGGCCTCTCGAGTCATCCCGAGGTCGTCGAAGCGGCCCATCGCGGACTTGAGTCTCATGGCTTCGGCATGTCGTCGGTCCGCTTCATCTGCGGGACGCAGGATATCCATCGGGACCTGGAGCGGCGGCTTTCGGAGTTTCTGGAGACGGAGGCCACTGTGCTCTTTCCGTCGTGCATGGAAGCCAACGCGGGTCTCTTTGAGGTGGTGCTCGACAAGGATGACGCGATGATCGCCGACCGGCTTGTCCATGCTTCTATCGTGGACGGGATGCGGCTCTGCAAGGCACAGCTCTACAACTACAAGCACCTCAACATGGCACACCTGGAGGAGAAGCTTCAGGAAACCCAGGGATGCCGGCACCGCATGGTGATCACGGATGGCGTGTTCTCGATGGACGGCGATATCGCTCCGCTGGACAAGATCTGTGATCTTGCGGACCGGTACGATGCCATGGTGATGGTGGACGATTCGCATGCGACCGGCTTTCTGGGCGCACGGGGGAAAGGAACGCATGAGCACTGCGGAGTGCTGGGGCGTATCGATGTGATCACGACAACGCTCGGCAAAGCCCTCGGCGGAGCTGCCGGAGGATGCGTGAGCGGACGGAAGGAGATCGTGGAACTGTGCCGTCAGCGGGGGCGTCCGTACCTGTTTTCCAACACCGTCCCTCCGTCCGTCATTGCGGCGTCGATCAAGGTGATCGATCTGATCAGCGCCTCAACCGAGCGGCGCAACAGACTCGAGGAGAACACGCGGTACTTCCGCGACCAGATGACAAAGGCGGGTCTCGATATCCGCCCCGGAGTTCATCCGATTGTGCCGGTGATGCTCTACAACGCGAAGCTGGCCCAGGACGTCGCTCGCGATCTCTACGAAGAAGGGATCTATGTGGTCGGATTCTTCTTTCCCGTCGTTCCCCAGGGACAGGCGAGGATCCGCGTTCAGATTTCCGCTGACCATGAACGCGACCAACTGGACAGGGCCGTCGCGGCCTTTGCCAAGGTGGGCGCCAAGTACGGAATTCTGGGCAAGAAGAAGGATGAAATCATCGCACTCTACGGTGCGTAGCGGCAACGGGATGCCGCGTCCATGGTCTGTGTGCGGCAGAATCACAAAGCAGGACGAAGGGAATCGGTATGGCTGTGCATGAGCGGGTGAGGGAGTTCTACAGAAACGAACTGATCGAACTGCAGTATGCGGACCTGTTCAAGGAGGAACGGATCATCCATTCCCCGCAGGGAGCCGATATCACGGTCGAGTATCCGGGTCAGGAAGGACGCTCCGATGTCATCAATTTCTGCGCGAACAACTACCTGGGTCTCTCCAACCATCCGGCCGTCCTCGCAGCAGCCCGGCAGGGGCTCGACGAGCGGGGTTTCGGCATGTCCTCCGTTCGGTTCATCTGCGGCACGCAGGACCTGCACAAGGAGCTTGAACGGAAGATCTCGGATTTCCTCGGGATGGAAGATGCGATCCTGTATTCGTCGTGTTTCGATGCGAACGGCGGCATCTTCGAGGCGCTCCTCGGGGAAGAGGACGCGCTGATCTCCGATGAGCTGAACCATGCGTCCATCATCGACGGCATTCGGCTGTGCAAGGCGGAGCGGCATCGGTACAAGCATGGGGATATGAAGGATCTGGAACATCATCTCCGGCAGACGCAGAACAAGCGTTTCCGCATGATTGTCACCGACGGCGTCTTTTCGATGGACGGCGTTCTGGCCGATCTCGAGGGCATCTGCAACCTGGCGGAAGAATACGACGCCCTGGTTGTGGTGGACGACTCCCATGCGACCGGGTTTGTCGGACCCGGCGGGAGGGGGACGCACGAGCACTGTGATGTCATGGGGAGAGTCGATCTCATCACCACCACCTTCGGCAAGGCGCTGGGAGGCGCATCGGGAGGGTGCATCGCAGGCGAAAAGGTCTTTATCGATATTCTTCGGCAGCGCTCACGTCCCTATCTCTTCTCGAACTCCCTGAGTCCCGTCATCGTAGCGGCAACGCTCAGAGCGCTGTCGCTCTTGCAGGAATCGGGTAGCCTGCGCGAGAGATTGCTCCAGAATGCGCGCGTGTTCCGCCAGAGGATCAGGGAGGCCGGGTTTGAAATCAAGGACGGCTTCCATCCCATCGTTCCCATCATGCTCCACGATGCGGGGATCGTTCAGGATATGGCAAGGGATCTGTACGCGGAAGGTATCTACGTGATCGGATTCTTCTATCCCGTTGTTCCGCGGGGCGCCGCGCGGATCCGCGTGCAGCTGTCCGCAGCCCATGAAGCGCAACACATCGATAGAGCGATTGCAGCGTTCACAAAGATCGGAAAGAAACTCAAAGTCATCTGACCCATGGACCCACTCGGCACGATCCTCCTGGCTGTCCTTCTGAGTGTCCTCATTGTGCTCGTGATCCTTCTGCTCCGCCGGGGCCGCGGTTCCGCGCTGGAGCAGCAGGCACCGACGGTCATGTTGCTGCAGCAGCAGATTGACGGTCTCCGGAATGAAGTGGCGCAGAGTCTGCGAAACACCGGAGAACTGCTCTCAGGAGGATTGAAGAACACCTCTGACACCGTCAATGCCCAGCTGTCGCTGATTACCGCCCAGCTGGCGAGTGTCACGCAGCAGCTCCAGAACAACACGGGTCAGGTGGGCAACCGCCTCGACAATGCAGCGCGCGTCATTCAGGAAGTTCAATCAAAACTGGGAGAACTCGGCCAGGCAACGACCGAGATCAAGGAGCTCGGACAGAGCGTGTCAAAGCTGGAGGAAATGCTCAGGGCGCCGAAGTTCCGCGGGGGACTCGGGGAATCTCTGCTGGAAGATCTCCTCAAACAGATTTTTCCTCCAAAATTCTATGAGACGCAGTACGCCTTCAAGAGCGGTGAGAAAGTTGACGCCGTCATCCGGACGGCGGGGGGCCTGGTGCCCATCGATTCGAAGTTCCCCCTGGAGAACTTCCGGCGCATGGTGGAGGCTTCGTCTGATCAGGAGAAGAAGGCGGCCACGCGCACCTTTGTGTCGGATGTGAAGAAACACGTGGACGCCATCGCGCGGAAGTACATCCTCCCCGATGAAGGAACGTTTGACTTCGCCCTGATGTACATCCCCGCCGAGAATATCTACTACGAGATCATCATCAAGGATCAGGATCTGGGAGAGGAAGGGAGTCTCTTCAGCTATGCCACGTCCCGGCGCGTCGTGCCTGTGTCGCCGAACAGTCTCTATGCCCATCTTGTGGTGATCGCTCAGGGCCTTCGGGGTATGCAAATCGAGAAGAACGCACGCGAGATCTACCATCACCTCCAGCGGCTGGCATCCGAATTGAAGAAGTTCACGGAGGTCTTCGAGACTCTCGGGACACAGCTCACCAATGCGAAGAACAACTATGAGAAAGCTGACAAACACCTGAGCGGTTTCACCGAGAAGCTCCGGAGCATCCAGAGCGTCCCCGGCTCCGAAGCCCCCCGCCAGATCGGAGCACCGACGGAAGAATGAAGTCGGGCTGACCTTTCCCGTTGATTTTTGGTACCGTTTTTCCGATCTTGTGCACGATTTTCGAACAGCCATTCTGTCAAACCGGAGGAGGATATGACCAACGAAAGCAGCGCTCCACAGAGCACGTTTCACTGGAAGTGGGTGGCGATCGGCGTCGTCATGGGACTGATCATGGGTTGCGTGTCGTACTTTGTCATCGGACCGGTCTTCAACAACGTGCCCATCCAGGTTCTCGTGTACCTCATGGGATTTGTCCTCACCGGGGCGACCGTCGGCTACTTCTCACCGGGCGTGACGATGAAAGAAGCCACGGCGGCAGGCGGAGCCGTCGCGGTTCTCCTCCTGGCTCTGCTGGGATTGACCGAAAGCCCGATACGAATCGACTTCGTGGCGGTGGTCCTGGGTGTTCTGCTGGGCCTCTCGATGGCCTGGATGGGGGCGTGGGTTGGTGAGAAACTCCAGGGCAGCGAGGGTCACCCGGAGGAAGAAACCCGTGGCATGTTTACCGATGTTCAGGGACGCTGGGTGCTCATTGGCGTGATCCTCGGCTTTGCACTCAACGTGCTGGCCGTCTTCCTGGTGACGCCGCTCTTCGGTCTGAATCTCGACGTCGCCCTCGTGGTGTTCCTGTTCGGCTTCGTTGTGACCGGGTTCATCGTGGGCTACAAGTCGCCCGGCGTGACCCTCAAGGAGCCGGCGTTGGCGGGATTGATCGCCGTCGTGCTCGAATGGATCTTCATTGAGTTTATCCTCGAGCTGGCCGTCCCCGGAGGTTACCTTGCCTTCGGCCTTGTTCTCGGCTTCTTCATGTCGCTCTTTGGTGCCTGGCTCGGGGAGCGCTATCAACTGAGTCTGAAGGCCAGGGCCGCCGGATCCTCTTCGTGATGAGGATCTGACCGCCTACCGGTCTGCGCCGGCGATCACAGAGCTTGGATACTTCCGGAGGCGCCGCCGGAAACGCCGAAGAGGGGACGTGCACCTCGGCGAAGAAGATCAGAGAGGGCGGAAGACTTCTTTTGAAACATGATCCCAGCCCCTGGTCTTGGGTGTGTGCCAGGGGCTGTATCGTTTGTGAAAGGGGGAAGGTTGTCTCTTTCTCATCGTTGTTGAAGAATTGCAGGGGATTTCAGGACTCACCACCATGAAGGCAGCCCTTGTCACCCGCTACGGTCCACCTGGTGTCCTCCGACTCATGGACGTCCCCGAACCGGTGCCGGGACCGGATGACGTCCTCCTGCGCGTGAAGGCCATCGGACTGAACTTCGCCGATGTCTTTGCCCGCATGGGGCTGTATCCGTCGGTGCCCAAGCCCCCGTTTATCCCCGGGCTTGAGGTTGCCGGCGTCGTCACTCAGGTGGGCGAGAAGGTGCGTGGCATCAGGAAGGGAAATCGCGTCCTCGGCTTGACACGTCAGAAGGCGTATGCCGAATTTGTTGCTGCGCCGTCCAGCCACGTGCAGATTCTCCCACCCGGCATGCCGTTCGAACATGCAGCGGCATTCGGCGTGACATACCTGACCGCGTACCATGCCCTCGTCACGCTGGCGCATCTGAGCAAGGGGGAGCGTGTGCTGATTCATGCCGCGGCGGGAGGAGTGGGCACTGCCGCTGTGCAGATTGCCCGCCGCATCGGCGCGGAAATCTTCGCATCGGTCGGAAGCGAGCGCAAGATGGCCGTTGCAGCGGAGCAGGGTGCTCAACATGTTGTGAACTGCCGGCGTGAATCCTTCGCGACCTGGGCACGGCGGGAATCGCAGGGGGCAGGGCTCGATGTGATCCTTGATTCGATCGGGGGACGAACGTCGCGGGAAGGACTGAAATTGCTGGCTCCCATGGGACGGCTGGTGATCTTCGGATTCGCGGCTGTGACAGGGCCCTCCCGGATCAAGCCCCTCACGGCACTGAGGGAAATCATGGCTACCCCGCGCGTCAATCTGCGGAATCTTCCCCTCCGCAACATCTCGGTGATGGGTTTCAACCTCTACTTCCTGGAGGAGAAGATCGACTACCTCCAGAAGGCAATGCGGATCCTCCTGCGCTGGTACCAAGAAGGTTCAGTACGACCCGTCGTTGGACGAGTATTTCCGCTGCGTGAAGCAGCCGAGGCCCATGCCTACCTCCAGGGGCGCCACAGCGTCGGCAAGGTCTTGCTCAAGGTCGACGAGAGCTGACTCAGAGACTGTTTCGCGTTCGCGGAAGAGCCTCATTCCCCGGATGTCTAACACGAACGGTTCAGCCGACGATAGCGATGTTTGCCGGCACGCATGGGGTTTCAACGGCGGCGCGTGCGTGCGGCTCGTGCTCAACGGCAGGAATAGCAGTGGAACGGGGCGTTGAAGAAGGTATTGACCCGGGCTTCCTCCTGCTCGCCTACAGCAGAGGATTGTTCCCGATGGCCGATTCCCGCCACGGGTCAGTTCAGTGGTATTCTCCTGACCCCCGGGGAATTATCGACCTGCATGAGTTTCGGATTCCCCGCAGTCTGCGGCAAGCGATCAAGAAGAATCGTTTCACCGTACGGATCAACACATCGTTCGAGCGCGTGATCCGCGAGTGCGCCGCACGGGAGGAAACATGGATCTCCGAGGCCATCATACGGCCGTACGTGCAGCTCCACGCTCTGGGATATGCCCATTCGGTGGAGACCTGGGACGAAGAGCAGCTGGCAGGAGGGCTCTACGGAGTTGCTCTCGGCGGGGCTTTCTTTGGTGAGTCGATGTTCAGCCGCAGGAGGGACGCTTCGAAGTTCGCCCTCGTGCGACTCGTGGAGCTGCTCCGGGTACGGGGTTTCGAGCTGCTGGATACGCAGTTCCTGACGGAACATCTGGCCCGATTCGGAGGGAAGGAAATCCCCCGGGAAGAATATCTCAAGCGCCTCCATCACGCCCTGCAGAGGGACTGCACGTTCCCGTAGATGCTGAAGAAAGAGAAAGGAGCACGCGATGCCGTTCATGGAACCGGTAATGACGCAGACGGCCTTCAGCGGCCTGGGAGCCGTGCGACGCGGGAAGGTCCGCGACATCTATGACCTGGGAGATTCCTTGTTGATCATTGCCACGGACCGTCTGTCGGCGTTCGATGTGATCCTGCCGCAGGGGATTCCGTTCAAGGGGAAGGTGCTGACCAGGATATCGGACTTCTGGTTTGATCGCACGGGCGACATCATTCCGAACCACCGGGTCTCCAGCATTGTCTATGATTTTCCCTCCGTCTGCAAACCGTACTGGGATCAACTGCGAGACCGCTCCATGCTTGTGAAGAAATGCCGCCCCTTACCGGTGGAGTGCGTTGTCCGGGGCTACCTGGCGGGATCGGGATGGGAAGAGTACCGGGCCTCCGGTACCGTCTGTGGCATCGCGCTGCCCCCTGGATTGAAGGAATCATCGCAGCTGGAACAGCCCATCTTCACGCCGGCCACAAAGGAGGCGGTGGGCGTGCACGACGTGAACATATCCTTCTCGCGGATGGAAGAAATCATCGGGAGGGACCTCGCGCACAGAATCCGGGAGATCTCCGTGAACATCTACCGCTACGCCGCGGAGTACGCGCGCTCACGGGGGATCATCATTGCCGACACGAAGATGGAGTTCGGCCTCGACAGCGACGGCCGGCTGGTGCTCATCGATGAACTTCTGACGCCTGACTCGTCCCGCTTCTGGCCGCTGGAGACCTATGAGGCCGGCAAACCGCAGCCCAGCTTCGACAAGCAGTACGTGCGGGATTACCTGATATCCATCAACTTCAACAAACAGCCCCCCGGCCCGATGCTTCCGGAGGAGGTGATCCTCAAGACGTCCGGGTTGTACCTCAAGGCACTGGAGAAGCTCACAGCGCAATCGCTGCTCTGAACGCATGCCGAGAAGGCGGCCGGACTCTGCGATGAAGAGAGCGGGATTTCGCATTCTGGAACATCCGTCGGATGTAGGGGTGGAAGCGTGGGGAAGAACAATGCCCGAAGCCTTCACCCATGCCGCCCTCGGGCTGCTCTCCCTCCTCGTCGATCCGGCAACGGTCGTCGCTGCTGTCGAGCGGAACGTTCTACTCCACGCCGACGACGCTGGCCACCTCCTCGTCCGCTGGCTGTCCGAGGTGCTCTATTTGTTCGACGGCGAGAAGTTTGTGATGAAGCGATGTCACATCGACGAGTGGTCGGGAACGAAGCTCCGGGCCACTCTCCGCGGGGAGGCGTGGAATCCGGATCGGCATGTTCCGCGCATGGACGTGAAAGCGGTAACCTACCACCATCTGGAGGTCCAGGAGCGTCCCGGTGCATGCCGTGTCCGGGCCACCTTTGACATCTGACAACGTGCGTGCTCAGACAAATTGACTCATACCGCTATGTTGTCCCGAAGTCGTTCCGACCCGGCATGAGGATCGAGGGGTTGATCTTTGCCGATGAGGTGCTCATCAAGGCGATCGAATCGGACGAGACGCTCCAGCAGGTTGCGAATGTCGCGACCCTGCCGGGTCTGATCGGTCGATCCCTGGCAATGCCGGACGCGCATCAGGGATACGGCTTTGCCATCGGCGGTGTGGCTGCAGCGGATCTGGACGAGGGCGTTGTGTCTGCCGGGGGCGTCGGGTTCGATATCAACTGCGGTGTGCGGCTTCTCTCCTCGCCCCTCACGGTGGCGGAAATCCGGCCGCATCTCGAACCGCTTCTCAATCAGATGTTTCGTGATATTCCGTGCGGTACCGGGAGGAGCGGACTGCTGCGGCTGGATCGGCACGGGCTGGATCGAGTTCTGGAGGAGGGAGCACGCTACGCCGTTCAGACGGGGTTCGGTTTGCCGGAGGATGTCGGTCACATCGAGGAATCGGGCCGGCTGGCAGGCGCCCGGCCGGACAAGGTGAGCGAGCGGGCCAAGCAGCGTGGCAAGGATCAGCTCGGAACACTGGGGTCGGGAAACCATTTCGCGGAGGTCCAGTTCGTCGCGGAAGTGTTCAATGAGCAGGCGGCGAGCGCCTTTGGCCTCCGGCTCAACCAGGTCGTCGTGCTGATCCATACCGGCTCCCGGGGACTTGGGCATCAGGTCTGCACCGACTACCTGGACGTCATGC
Source organism: uncultured Ignavibacteriaceae bacterium (assembly GCA_964465905.1). GTDB lineage: Bacteria > Bacteroidota > Ignavibacteria > UBA10030 > UBA10030 > CAYXMK01. The sequence continues at coordinate 26,740 of CAYXMK010000007.1, forward strand.
AGGACGCCATGCGCCGGTACTCGATCAGCGTGGTGGACCGCCAGCTCGCGTGTGTGCCCGTCAGATCTCCTGAGGGGAGGGACTATCTGGCAGCGATGGCTGCTGCCGCCAACTTCGCATTTGCCAACCGCCAGCTGATCACGCATTGGATCCGCGAGGCGTTTCGCCGCGTGCTGGGGGACGTTCCCCTTCGCGTCGTCTACGATGTCGCCCACAACATCGCCAAGGAGGAAGAGCACCTCATTGGCACGGAGCGCAAGCGTGTCCTCGTCCATCGCAAGGGAGCCACGCGCGCCTTTCCGCCGCATTGTCCTGAGGTCCCGGCGGACTATCAGGAGGTCGGCCAGCCGGTTCTGATTCCCGGGAGCATGGGGACCTGCTCCTACGTGCTCGTCGGCACTCAGCGCGCGATGGAGGAGACGTTCGGCTCCACGTGCCACGGCGCAGGGCGATCCAAGAGTCGGCATGCAGCGAAGAAGGAGATCACCGCGGACCGCCTGATTGAGAACCTCCGCCGGCAGGGGATTCATGTGCGAGGTGCGTCCCGGAGCGGGTTGACGGAAGAAAACCCCAACGCCTACAAGGACGTCAATCGCGTCGTCGATGTCGTCCATGAGGCCGGCATCAGCGCGAAAGTCGCGCGGCTCGTTCCCATCGGTGTCATCAAGGGATAGAACTCGGCCGCCCGGAACGATCTGCCGCAACGCGCTGTTCTGGGAGAACACCAGGGTCGCCTCAGGGGCGGACCATCAGACAGTTACGGAAGAAGGAAGGACGATGCAGAAGCTGAACGAAGAGAACATCCTCAATGCGCTGCGGGCGGTCAGAGACCCCGATTTGCACCGTGATATTGTGACGTTGGGGTTTGTGAAGAATATTGTCATCACGGGGCGTGACGTGTCGTTCACGCTTCAACTCACGACTCCTGCCTGCCCGGTGCGCGACCAGTTCAAAGTCGAATGTGAGCGCGCGCTGCGCAATGCCATTCAGGATGTCGGCACGATTACGATCGATATGACGTCAAACGTCGTCTCCCCCTCGGACGCGAGGAAAGCATCGGTCCTCCCCGGAGTGAAGAACACCATCGCGGTGGCCAGCGGCAAAGGGGGTGTGGGGAAATCAACGGTCGCCGTCAATCTGGCGGTCTCCCTGGCCCTCGACGGCGCCCGCGTCGGCCTCGTGGACGCCGATGTCTATGGCCCCAGCGCCCCCCTGATGCTTGGCATCAACGAACGGCCGCGCATGTCACAGCAGAAGCTCCTTCCCCTCGAGAAATACGGCGTGCGTGTAATGTCGATCGGCTTCCTTGTCGATCCGATGCAGGCGGTCATCTGGAGGGGACCGATGGCCAGCGGTGCCGTCAAGCAGTTCATGTCGGACGTCGAGTGGGGCGAGCTTGACTACCTGATCTTCGACCTCCCCCCGGGCACGGGAGATATCCAGCTGACGCTCGTGCAGACCATTCCGCTCACCGGCGCCGTCATCGTGACGACGCCCCAGGATGTGGCTCTGGCCGATGCGCGGAAGGGTCTGGTGATGTTCACCAAGGTCCAGGTGCCGGTGCTGGGGATCGTCGAGAACATGAGTTACTTCGTCTGTCGCCACTGCGGAGAGCGTGAGGATATTTTCGATTCGGGAGGGGGACGGCGGACGGCCGCGGAGCTGGGAGTGCCATTCCTGGGTGAGATTCCGATCGATACCACGATCCGGATCGGAGGGGACAGGGGGGTCCCCGTCGTGAAGAGTGACGCTGGATCGCCTCTCGCGGAGACCATCCGGCAGGTTGCCCGCAATCTGGCGGCGCAGGTCAGTATTCAGAACATGGTGGCTCCGCCGCTGCCAAAGGTGGAGATCCTGCTCTCACCCCAG
>CAYXMK010000008.1:0-25512 GCA_964465905.1 uncultured Ignavibacteriaceae bacterium
TTCTCAATGTTGTCGCGCAGGGCGTTCAGCAGCATCTTCGTATGCTGCGGCGTCATGATGATGCGCGCATGCACCTTCGCCTTCGGCACGCCGGGGAGCACCCTCGTGAAGTCAATCACAAACTCCGCGGGAGAGTGCGTGATGATAGCGAGGTTGGAGTAGATTCCCTCGGCTTCCTTCTCTCCCAGCTCGATATTGATCTGCTGCTGAACCGGCTCGTTCATGGCGTCTCCTCTGAGCGTCTCCTGACGGTACCATCAAGGTCGTTGGACCGGCACGCCCGTGCGCAGCGCGTCGGCCTTGTCGAAGGCAGCAATCGCCTTCTGCTGCATGCCCAGCTGGGCGTAGATCGTACCCAGAGTCTCCCACACCGCCGGGTCGTCTCCCTTCATCTCCGAAACCTTCTCCATGTACGGGAGCGCCTCTCTGAATTTCTCCTTGTGCTCCTCGGTCGGCTCCGCTCTGTCCTCCGAGGCCTTGAGGATATCGACGCCCCAGTTGTAGTATGTCGCCCCAAGGTCAAAGATGGCATCCGTGTAGGAACCGTCCAGCTCGTAGGCCGTCTTGAAATGGCTGATGGCCCCCGGATAGTCGCCTGCCGTCCTCAACAGAACTCCGAGGATGTAGTGATTCAGCTTGTTCGTAGGGTCGCGTTCCACCGCGGTCGAGAACACCGCCGCCGCCTCCTTGATTCTATCCGCTTCCACATACGCGCTGAGGAGAACGTTCAGTGCCTCCGTATCGCCCGGATTGTTCCTGCGCACCGTCTCCAGCGCGGAGATGGACTTATCGTATTCCGCCATGGCGAGGCGGAACTTGGAGGAATCGACCGGCGGTTGGTACGGAGAGGTGAAAGACTTGCTGACCACCTTGTCGTTGTCGATCGTCAGAACCAGATTGAAACTCCGATAGCTCCATTCTTCCTTCTTGGTTCCTCGCGGGCCCTTCTTGACATTGTCCGGAGCTCCCAGAATCTGGGTCACATCCGTCTTCTTTGTGTTTTTCTTCACATCGGCGAGTTTCTGCTGAATCTTCAGACCTTCTGCGTTCTCATTCCGGAACGCCGTCTTGAGACGGTTCCCCCTCTCCAGATAGATCCTCCCCGCCCTCAACAGCGCCTCCGAGTCCTTCCCCACAGCCCATGCCTTTTCGTAGGCCCCCAGCGCCCCGTCGAAGTCCCCCTTGTTGTTGTACGTATAGCCGAGATACCTGTACGTGAGACTCGTATCCGGCCAGGCCTTGCTCGCCGTGTTGAACTCCGCAATAGCTCTGTCGTAGTACTCCATCGAATCGCTGCTGGCCCGCTCGAGGAAGCTGACACCCTGATTCAGGTGCTTCCCCCAGTTGTTGTACCGCACCTGCTGAATATCCACAGCGTGCTTGTTGGAGAGCTTGAGTGCCTCCGTGAAGGCCACATTCATTCCATCGTAGTCCGACTGGTCCGCCTTGAGCGCACCGAGAAGATACCATGCCTCATCGTTCGAGGGGTTCTTCTTCACCTCGAGCTCCAGCAGGCGGATGGCTTCCGCGTAGTTCTTCTGCTGAATCTGAACCTTGGCCCCCGTGAATTCGGGGGAACCGCACTGGAATGCCTGGAATGAAAACAACGCGACCGCCGCGAAGAACGTCAGAAGCAGCCTGGGAAGCTTCATGAGTCGGATCCTTTCGTTGAGAAGGGGGAAGGAAAAAACCTTGAAAATATACCAAAACACCCTGCGAGAGTCAACACACGCATCTCGCTTCCAACGGATGACCCCCGTTCATCCTGTTTTGAAATTCATTGCATTTTTGGCTAGATTCGTTGCGACGAGGCGAAACCTGTATCGCTGTGCCAGCATTCTCAACATCGTGAATCCACGTCGCCGACAGCCGTGAAGGGCTCTCGGCGGGATCCGCACGTTTTCATCCCAACCACTGGAGGCATTTGATCATGCCGCAGTACGCAAGACTGAAGACCCCTTCTCGGGGCGAAGCCATCAAGGCGGTGCACGGCACGCTGGAGGTGCCGGATCACCCCATCATACCGTACATCGAGGGGGATGGGACGGGGCCCGATATCTGGCGCGCATCTCAGATCGTATTCGATGCTGCCGTCGAGAAGGCCTACAAGGGGAAACGATCGGTCGTCTGGTTCGAAGTGTTTGCCGGCGAAAAGGCCAATGAGGTGTACGGGCCCAACACCTGGCTCCACGATGACACCCTGAATGCCATCAAGGAGCACGTTGTCGCGATCAAGGGCCCGCTGACGACACCCGTGGGCGGCGGAATTCGTTCAATCAACGTCGCCCTACGTCAGATGCTCGACCTCTACGTCTGTCTCCGGCCGGTTCGCTACTTCGACGGCGTCCCGTCTCCTGTGCGGCATCCCGAGCAGGTCAACATGGTGATCTTCCGTGAGAACACAGAGGACATCTATGCCGGGATCGAATGGCGCGCGGGCAGCGAAGAGGCGCGCAAGGTCATCGCGTGGCTCGAAAGCGAGATGGGCGTCAGGAAGATCCGATTCCCGAAATCCTCCAGCATCGGGATCAAGCCGGTCTCTGAAGAAGGGACGAAGAGACTCGTTCGCGCGGCCATCCGGTACGCCATTGATCACGGACGGAAATCCGTCACCCTCGTGCACAAAGGAAACATCATGAAATACACCGAGGGCGGGTTCCGTGATTGGGGCTACGCGCTCGCTCAGGAGGAATTCGGGGGTCAGCTCCTGGACGGCGGACCGTGGGTCAAGCTGCCGGGCGGGATCATCGTCAAGGATGTGATCGCCGATGCCTTCCTGCAACAGATTCTGACCAGACCGGCGGAATACGATGTGATTGCCACGATGAACCTGAACGGCGACTATATTTCCGATGCACTGGCTGCCCAAGTCGGAGGCATCGGCATCGCTCCCGGCGGCAACATCAACTACGAAAACGGCTATGCCGTCTTTGAAGCCACACACGGAACTGCTCCCAAGTACGCGAACCAGGACAAGGTCAATCCGGGTTCGCTGATCCTTTCGGGCGAGATGATGTTCCGCTACATGGGATGGAATGAGGCGGCGGACCTCATGATCCGCGGCCTGGAGAAGACCATTCGCTCTGGAATCGTTACCTACGACTTCGCCCGGCTCATGCAGGGTGCGACGGAAGTGAAATGCTCGGAGTTCGCCAGGGCGATCGTCAGTTCAATGTAGAGTAGCGCACAGTCAGGAAGAGGGCATCCGATGGCTGTTCCGGATGCCCTTCTGCTTTGTGGGACGGCTTGAAGAAGCGGCTCTTTTTGAGTAGCTTGTAAATTCGGATGGCCATTTGAGACTCCGTGTGTTCCATGCAGGAAGCACCGTCAACTCGCCCCCTCGGGGATCTGGATGAGGATGTCGACGCGACGAGCCAGGGACCGGCAACGGTCATCCTGTTCAACGACGACGTCCACACCTTCGAAGAGGTCATCGCACAGCTCATTAAAGCCACCGGCTGCAGCACGGCGCGGGCCGAGGCCATTGCATGGGAAGTGCACACGCGAGGGAAATCCGCCGTTTTTGAAGGATCTATGGATGAGTGTGTGCGGGTCTCCGCCATCCTGGAGGAAATCGCGCTGCATACCCAGATTGAGCTGTCCTGACACAGCCCGCGGCCGGTTCCCTGCGAACCGCGCACCAGACGCTGCAGAGAACGATGACATCAACCGAAATCCGCCAGAGCTTCCTCCGGTTCTTCCAGGAACGGGGTCACACCGTCGTTCCGAGTTCCTCCGTCCTGCCGCATGATGACCCGACGCTCCTCTTCACCAATGCAGGAATGAACCAGTTCAAGGACGTCTTCCTTGGCACCGGGACACGCCCCTACCGCCGCGCCGTCAATTCTCAGAAATGCATCCGCGTCAGCGGCAAGCACAACGATCTCGAAGAAGTGGGACGCGACGGTTACCACCACACATTCTTCGAGATGCTCGGCAACTGGTCCTTCGGGGACTACTACAAGCGCGAAGCGATTGCATGGGCGTGGGAGCTGCTCACCGGCGTCTGGAAGCTGGAGAAACGTCGCCTCTTTGCGACGGTCTACGAAACCGACGACGAAGCAGCGCACCTGTGGAGTCACGTCACCGACATCGATCCTTCCCACATCCTCCGGTTCGGCAAGAAGGACAATTTCTGGGAGATGGGGGAAACGGGACCGTGTGGCCCGTGCTCCGAAATCCACATCGATCTCACTCCCGACTGCTCGGGAGGGCCGCTCGTCAATGCCGGCGACGAGCGGGTGATGGAAATCTGGAATCTCGTGTTCATCCAGCACAACCGGAACGATCGCGGGGAACTGGAAGATCTTCCGGCAAAGCATGTCGACACCGGCATGGGGTTTGAACGGATGTGCGCCGTCTTGCAGGGCAAGAGGTCGAACTACGAGACCGACGTGTTCCAACCGATCATGGATTCCATCGTCCGCGAAACCGGCGTGCCGTACGAGGGAGAGGCAAACCAGACGGCCATCCGGGTGATCGCCGACCACATCCGCATGCTCTCTTTCTCCATTGCCGACGGTGCGCTGCCGGGCAATGAAGGACGGGGCTACGTCCTGCGCCGCATCCTCCGCCGGGCTGCCCGCTTCGGCAGAACGCTGGGACGGCATGAACCCTTCATCTACAGGATCACGGCCAGCGTTGTTTCGACCATGGGTGCAGTGTTCCCCGAGCTTGCCCAGAACCAATCTCACATCGAACGAGTCATCCGCGCCGAAGAAGAAAACTTCAACCAGACTCTGGATCGCGGACTGGAGATCTTCCAGTCGGTTCTCGACCGTATCGGCCAATCCCGGATCTTCCCGGGAGAAGACGCCTTCCGGCTGTACGATACCTATGGCTTCCCCCTCGACCTTACGCAACTCATGGCCGAGGAACGGGGTCTGACGGTGGAGACCGAGACGTTTCACGAGCTCATGGAGCAGCAGAGGGCGCGGGGACGCGAGTCCGGAAGAGTCGAGGGGACGAAATCCGTGGCAGCCGTCGCGGATCGCTTTGTCGACCAGGAACCGTCGCAGTTCGTGGGATACGAAGAACTCGAAACGAAGGCCACCCTGAAACGCATCGTGGAGAGCCGCTACCTTGTTCTGGACCGGACTCCCTTCTACGTGGAGTCGGGGGGACAGGTGGACGACATCGGAACAATTGTCGGAAGCGATTTCGTGGCATCGGTCCTCGGCTCATTTCGAGCGGGAGAGCGCATCGTGCATGAGGTGAAGATCCTGCACGGCACATCCGATCCGGCGCCCGGCCAGCCCGTAACGGCACGGGTAGACACTCCCCGTCGATTGAATATCCAGAGAAACCACTCCGCCACGCATCTCGTGCATGAAGCTCTCCGCCGCGTCCTGGGGACTCATGTCCATCAGCAGGGGTCGCTCGTGGCTCCGGATCGTCTCCGGTTCGACTTCCCGCATTTCAGCAAAATCACACCGGAGGAGCTCCGGGCCATCGAGGAGATGGTGAACCAGCGCATCGCCGACGACATCCCGGTGCACACCGAGCGGGATATTCCGATCCAGGAGGCACGGAAGATCCCGAACGTGAAGATGTTCTTCGGCGACAAGTACGGCGACAGAGTCCGTGTGGTCTTCATCGACGAAGCATTCAGCGTCGAATTCTGCGGTGGAACGCACGTCGCGAGTACGAAGGACATCGGACTCTTCAAGATCATTTCGGAGGGGAGTATCGCCAGTGGCATCCGCCGGATCGAGGCAGTTACGGGGGACGGACTCCTGCGGTATATCGACCAGCAGATGGCCCGTCACGGAGAACTGACGGACCAGCTGGCAGCATTGCTCGAGGAGCGTGAGAACCTGCTGCGCGAGCTCCGCAGTGCGGCGCCGGCAGCCGACAGCTTGCACAGGCCGTCACTCGGGACGCTGATCCTCCCCCCCTCGCTTGCCGACGCTGTGCAGATGATCGATCGTTCCGTCCGTGACCGTGACCGCGACCTGCAGCGTGTTACCGGTGAGCTGGCGGATCTTCGCAGAGAACTGAGTCATCGGAACGTCGACCGCGCATCACGGAGCCTGGACGATCTCATCGCCGGCGGCCGCGATGTCCGCGGAATCCGCGTCGTTGCCGCGCAGGTGCCGGTTTCGTCGATGGACGAGCTGCGCGCACTCGGCGATGCCCTGAGAGCCAGACTTGGAAGGGGCGCAGGAGTCCTGGCCGGCGTGGAAGAGCAAAAGGTCTCGCTGGTCTGCGTCGTCACGGACGATCTCGTGCGTTCCGGCAGTCTTCATGCCGGGACGCTCGCGGGTGCCGTGGCGAAGATGCTCGGCGGCAAGGGGGGCGGTCGTCCGCATATGGCCACCGCCGGAGGCAAGGATACGTCCAGACTCCCTGAGGCACTGGCAGCCACGTATACGATGGTACAACAGATGCTGGAGAAGGAGAAACCTGCGTGAGCACGACGACGTTTGACCGTCTTCTGGACATCCGCCGAGCACGCGGTGCCGGCTACCTGCTGCTGATCGATCCCGACAACATAACGCCGGAGCACGTTCCGGCCTTTGCGGCCGGTGCAGCGGAGGCGGGAGTGGACGGCTTCCTCGTGGGGGGGAGTTTGATGTTGAACGACGGCTTCGACCGGTTGATTCGCGCGCTTCGCGCTTCAACGAACCTTCCCGTCATCATCTTCCCCGGGAGTCTCTTTCAGATCTCCGACGCCGCGCACGCAATCCTGTTCCTGGTCCTTATCAGCGGACGGAACGCTGACCATCTCATCGGCAATCAGGTCCTGGCAGCTCCGATGATCAGGAAGCGAGGGCTGGAGACGATCTCGACGGGATACATGCTGATCGAGACGGGCCGCACGACTTCAGCCGAATTCATGAGCAACACGAAACCGATTCCGCACGACAAACCCGACATTGCCGTCGCCCACGCGATTGCTGCCGAGACGATCGGGATGAAATGCCTGTACCTGGATGCCGGCAGCGGCGCCGAACGGCCAATCTCCGACATCATGATCCACGCCATCGCCCGTTCCTGTTCACTCCCGATCATCGTGGGGGGCGGTATTCGAAAACCCGATGAAGCGGCCTCAAAGGTTGCCGCCGGAGCCTCCTTCATTGTCACAGGGACCGCCACGGAGAATCCCTCCGACACAGAACTGATCCGGCGCTTTGCCGATGCCATCCACGGAGCGTCTTCAGGGAGATAAGTATGGCCCACCTGCCGATGACCCTCGTCTACCGAGAGAAGTTCATTCAGGATTCCCTCGCCGAGAGCGCAGCGGCGAAGCAGCGCATTGCCGCAACGTGCGTTCCCCAGATTTCCAAGGCAATCGATCTCATGATCCGCGCTCTCAACGATAAGAAGAAGGTTCTCCTCTGCGGCAACGGCGGAAGCGCCGCTGATGCACAGCACCTTGCAACCGAGTTTGTGATCCGCCTGAATCCTTCCCTGCAGCGGCCGGCACTTCCGGCCATCGCGCTCACCACGGATCCATCGTTTCTCACCGCCGGCGCGAACGATCTGGGGTTCGAAAACGTCTTCGCCCGGGCCGTCGAAGCGCTCGGAACTCCAGGGGACATCCTCATCGCCATCAGCACGAGCGGCAGGTCGGAGAGCGTGAACCGTGCCGTCGAAGCCGCCCGGCGCAAGGGGATGACCACCATCGGGTTCCTGGGCAAGGACGGGGGGCGAACGAAGGAGCTCGTGGATCTGGCCATCGTTGTCCCTTCCGATGACACGCAGCGGATTCAGGAAGGGCATATTACGATCGGCCACATCATCTTCCAGGAGGTTGAGCAGGAGATGTTCGGGTGATGGATTCCCCGCCGGGGCCTCCACCACTCCTGTACGCCATCCCACGCCAACCATGAGCGCACGGCACCGCAAAGACCTCTTGGTCCCGTTCCTGACGGTCCTCTCGGACGCGGTCGGCACTGAGCTGGCCTTCATCAGCGCCTACTGGCTCCGCTTCTATTCCCCGCTCACCGACGTGGCACCGGTCACGAAGGGTTACCCTCCGCTCGAAGCATACGTGCTCGGTTCCCTGTTCACCATTCCCGCCTGGTTGTTTCTCTTCGGAGCGCGCGGCCTGTACCGACCCCGGCGTGCGGCCTATTTCTCCGACGAGTTTTTCGCCATCCTTCGTGTCGTGTTCGCGGGGCTGCTCATCATCATGGCTGCCGCCTTCTTCTACCGGACGTTCTCCTATTCCCGCCTTGTGGTCGCCCTCATCGGATTCACCGCCATCGTGTGGATCTCCGCCGGTCGCTACGCTGTGCTGAAGTTCGAACAGTGGTGGTACCGCCGCGGACGGGATCTCCAGACCGTGATCGTCGTCGGCTCAAACATGACGGCCCGGCGGATCGCCGACCGGATCGCGGGCAACCCGTCGCTCGGATACCGGGTCCTGGGGTCGTTCTCTGATGACGGGCGTACTGCCCTGAACCCGCAGTGCCCTCACCTCGGTTCGCTGCAGGACGTTCCTCGGTTCATCGTGCAGGAGAAGCCCGATCTCGTCCTGCTCACTCTGACGCATCGGGAACATCCCCGTCTTGTCGAGCTCGTGCGGGAGTGCGAGGGGCTGAACACGGACCTGATGATGGTGCCCGACATGCTCGAGCTGATGACAAGCCGGGTGCGGATCCGGGAGCTTGAAGGGATCCCCTTCATCCCCATCAAGCATGTTCCTCTTTCATCCTGGAACGCCGTCCTGAAACGCGGCTTCGACATCGTCGTTGCCGTCCTCCTCATCATCCTGCTTTCCCCCCTCTTCGCCGTAACAGCCCTTCTGATCAGGTTGACCTCCCCGGGACCTGTGTTCTACATTCAGGAACGGGTGGGACTGGACGGTGTCTCCTTCCCCCTCATCAAGTTCCGCAGCATGCGGACCGATGCTGAACGCCAGACGGGTCCTGTCTGGGCCCAGAAGCAGGATCCGCGCGCAACGCCCATCGGACGCTTCCTTCGTCGCTTCAGCATTGATGAACTTCCGCAACTCGTCAACGTCCTCCGAGGCGACATGTCGCTCGTCGGACCGCGTCCGGAGCGCCCTCACTTCGTGCAGCAGTTCCGCCGGGAAGTACCCAAGTACATGGACCGCCACAGAGTCAGGTCCGGCATGACCGGTTGGGCACAGGTAAATGGACTGCGCGGGAGCGAGGCATCGATCGAAGAGCGCACCAAGCTGGACATCTACTACATCGAAAACTGGTCGCTGATCTTCGACCTGAAGATCATCTTCAAGACGGTCCGGGCGGTCTTCTTCGGCAAGGATGCGCATTAGCGGTGACCGGCAAGAGGCCGAGAGGGAGCAGCGAAGAGAGGAAAAGAGCCATCGGAGGGCGGCTTCCCCTTGGAGGTTGCGGGAATCCCCCACACGCATCTGACATCACGCGCCTATGATCGCGGCCATTATCTTCGGTCTCCACGGAGTCCTGCTGGTGTATGCCTTCGTCTCGCGATGGAAGCGGGGCGGTGCGATCGAGGCCCTCCTTGCCGGGGCATTCGTCATCATCGTGTTCTCCGTGGGATGGACGCTGGCTTCGCTCATCACTCGCCTCACCGTGCCGGCGGAAGGATTTGCCCCCTGGCTGAATGCCGACACGGTCTCCCTCCTGTTGGTCACGGCCGGAGAGACGCTCTTCTACGCGCTTCTGCTGCGCGGCACTTCGCAAACGGAAACGGAGGGACCGCATCGCTCCCGAAACCCGGACAACGGCGGGGGTGCAGATGACGCCCGCGGAGCTAAATCGGAGTAAGACGGAGAGCGTACTTGCCGGAGCAGGTAGTCGCAGAGAGGATGGACAGAGAGTGGAAGAGAAGCCCCGCTGCGCTGCAGAAGCCGCTAACGCAGTCGGAACTGGAAGGTAACGACGCAGGATTGAGGGACCTGCGGCTGATAGGAACGGAGCGGCTCGAACTTCCACTGCCGGACCTCCCGGGCCGCCGCCTCCTCGAGAGCCCGATTTGCCTTCTGCATCGGCTGCACTGAACTGACCGACCCGTCGGGCAACACAACCGTCAGCAGTTTGATCTGCGCCTCCACATCGACGCCGGCCGGGTAGGCAGGTAGAGCCCCACTCACCAGCCGCCGCGATCCCCCCTCGAGCCACTCGATTGAGTACGGTGCTCCTCCCGCGGCGCTGCCGACGGCGGCGCCGGCCGAAGCCGGCCCCAGTGCTTTGCCTTCCCCCACCGACGGAGCCGGCACACCCCTATCCTCCCGTTCACCCACCCCGGGTCGGATTTCCTGCGGACGTTCTCCAGCACGCATTGACTCGGGCCGTTGCGGCACTGTTGCGGTTCCCGGAACATCAGGGCCGATCTTTTCCGCTCGTGCCAGGGGCAACGCTTCTCCAGATGGATCGGATAAGCGGCGTTCCGGAAGGAGCACGGGCTGTGAGGGCCGGGTTGCCACCGGCGCAGGGCGAGACACGCTCGTCGTCGGCTTCTGAGCAGTCACCGGGGGGGGCGGCTCCGATTCCCGGGCTGGTTCCGGGGTGACAGCGGCACCCCACTGCAGTTCAAGGAACGAGACATCGCGGAGCACGGGGGGGACGGTCAGCAGCAGGAAGAGGACCAGCAGAAGCGCATGGACGGCGAGCGATCCGATCCAGCCGATTCGTGTTTCTGCAGTCACGGCGTCTCCCTATTGAGGCGGCTGTGTGGCAATCAGCAAACGGGAAACGCCGACACCCTTGGCGATATCCATCACCTGCACGGCCGATTGAAGACTCACACGCTGGTCCGCTTTGATGACGACCAACTGATCACCGCGTGAACGGATCATGCTCTCCAGTCTGGAGCCAAGCGTCTCCACGGTGACAACTTCGTCATTCAGAAACAGCTCTCCGGCCTGCGTCACGGTGATGACAATGTGCCGCTGACGTTCCTCTTCCACGGCCTCCGCTTTCGGAAGCTGCACCCGGATTCCAGGCTGAATCACGAAGGAAGACGAGAGGAGAAAGAAGATCAACAGCAAGAAGACGATGTCGGTCAGCGACGAGAATGAGAAGAGCGCGAGATGGCTATGTTGCCGTGGGAACTTCATGGCGACCGTTTGGCGCGAAAGTACTCCTCGTCCTTCGGTGCACGCCGCCCTCCGGCGGCTGAGGGTTCGGGCGTCGACTCCAGCTTTCCCGATCGGACAAGGTCGATGAATTCCTCCGACGCCCGTTCAAGTTCAAAGACGAGCCGCCCCACGCTCGAAACGAAGTAGTTGTAGAATCCGAGGGCGATGATTCCCACGATCAGGCCGAAGGCCGTGGTGAGGAGTGCCTCCCAGATGCCCCCAGCGAGATCGCTCGGATTGACCGCTCCGCCGAGCTGTTCAATGGTCCGGAAGGCCCCGATCATGCCGGTCACCGTGCCGAGGAAGCCGAGAAGGGGCGAGACACCGGCCAGGTTCGCAAGGATACCGAGGCGGTGCTCAAGCTTGAACGCTTCCTCCTTCCCGGCGATCTCGATGGCTTCCCGCACGCGCTCATGCCCTTCAGGATACATCGTCAATCCCTTCCGCATGATGTTCGCGATGGGCGCTTCCGTCTTCGAACAGAACGACACTCCCGCCATGACATCATTGCGCTGGAGAACGCTCCGGAGTTTCAGCATAAACTGGCCTGCGTCCGTGTTCGCCCGTCGGATCACCACGAACCGCTCGATCACGATCACGAGCGCCAGAACGGAGCACAGCAGAATGGGGTACATGAACAGGCCACCCCGGAGAAACAGATCCAAAAGGTTCATAGCACTCCTTCAGGGGGGAACACTCAGCGACCGTGGACAGCAGGCGCCATCACTGCATGCGCGTCTTGTCGATCCAGTAGTTCGACCGGATCTCCAGCGCGAACGAATCGACCGCTTTCCTGGCCTCCTTCACAGTCGGATAGCGTCCGATCCGTACCGTGTACCAGCTTCCCCCCTTCAGGTCCCGTGGCTCCAGGAAGGCAGGGTAGCCGGCCTCTTCGAGCAATCGGACGTACTTTTCGGCCGTCTTCCGGTCCTTCCAGGCGGAGACCTGAATCGTGTAGTTACCTTTCATGGAGGCAAGCTTGTCGGAAGCCGAGGGTGGCGGTGCCGGAGCAGGCGGGGGCACTTCCGCTATCGGAGGCGTGTCCACGAACTCAATGCCACTTCCTGTGTCGACGATGGCCTCTTCGGCAGGAAAGGGTTCCTGAGGGAACGGTTCGGGCTGCACCACAGCCACGGGCGGCGGTGTCTTCTTCCCCCAGAGTTTCACGATCCCGTACTTGTTCAGCAAGAACACTCCTCCTGCCACTACCACCAGAATCAGCACGATGACCAGGATCTTGCCAATGCCTCCTCCGCCCCCTCCCTTCTTGCGCGCGGGGGCCTGGACGGTTTCCGTCGATTCCTCCAGTCCTTCATCGTCAATCAGATTCAGATTTGGCATGCGTGGTTCCTCCTCGTTTGGATGTGGCACGTACCGCCGCCATGCTCCCCGCTGTGCGAGCCAGCCTGCATGGCGAGGCGGTACACCTCACTGTATGAAATCGCGCTCCTTGTTCCTTCCTTCGTCCGCAGGTTCCTCCGGCATCCCGGTGTATCCGGTCGGCGCCGTCGCATCCGCGTTTGCTACCAGCAGTATCTCACCTCAATCCCCAGAAAGAGCGGACGCCCCCGGTATCCCTTCCATACTTCGTACTTCCTGTCCAGGACGTTCTCCGTCGCCAGAGCGATCCGGAAATTCCTCGACAGCACGGCTTCCGTCCGAAGGTTCATGGTCACGAACGAGGCGAGCCCACCACCCCCTCCCCGTTCTGTGGCTCGCCTCCCATGGAAGGCGGCCTCCGCCGTCACCGTGAATCGCTGGAGAATCACTCTCGAGTACGCCACCGAGGCCTCTTCCCGCGGAATGTAAGGAATCTCCCCACCCCAGGCATCGTTCGAACAACTCGAGATCGATCCCCCGACTGCAAAATAATCAATCGGCGTGATGTTTGCAACAATATCGCCTGCGAGGACGACCCGGGTGGTCCGTCCCTCGTAGAGATGCGTCCAGACCCCCCGCCCCGCCGTATCAGCGTACAGCGGCACATCCCGGAGAGCTTCCCAGTCGAGACTGATCGTACTTCGCGCGGACGGGCTCCAGCGGGAATTCAGGGACAGCCCGAGGTGCTGGACTGCGAACGTGTGACGGAGGGCTGTTTCCGCTTGCAGATACGGGTTCGAACCGAGCGATGCGCCCAGGGATTCGAAGCGTGCTGCCGGCCTGAACGCAACCGTCACAGAATGTCGCTCGGAAATCCCCAACCCGACGAGCACGCGCGGCGAGACCCGCGCGTTCGTCGGTCCGCTCGTTCCAGTCCCAATCCATCCCTGCAACTCTCCCCTGAGTGACAGGTCGCCGACCGTCCACGTCGGCCCGGCCACTGTCAACTCGGCCAGGGTGAGATTCCTTCGTGCGCCTCGCGAAAGCATACCCCACGAGTACGCCGCCGAGATGGTCCACGGAACTCCGAAGACGCTCACGTCTCCGGTCATCGCAAGCGCCAGAACCGATTCACCGAGTGAACTGCTGCTGTCCGTCAGCTCGACCGTGGCGATCTTCATCGAGAGATCGGCCGGATAGAGAATACCGGGTCCTGCAATCGCCCGCGTCTGGAGCGTTACGTCGGTACGCACGCGCTGGAGATCAGGCCTGGAGGATCCATACATTCGGTACGACTCCCCGAAGTACCCGAACTCTCCCTCAACCCACGTCTGGTCAACCGCGCTCCCTGACGAGCGGAGCAGCAGGCCGCCCCCTCCAACCATGGATCCTTGAGACCGGTCGGTGTGGACACCATACCCCGACGTTCGCAGATATTGAGCCGACGCGAAATACCTCGTCTCGCTCTCCGATCGGCCGATCCAGAGAGCGACGCGGGGCGTTCGGAACGTCCCGATGCCCGCTCTGACGACTCCGCGAAGTCGCGAGGCACGTTCGCTCGCCGGCATCCCGTCGGGCTTGAGTCCCAATGCATGCGTTCTGCTCTCCCGCGTCAGAACGGAATGCTGCGCGAGAGTAACCGGGTTCCCCGCAGACTCGACCGCACTGAGTTTCTGCACTTCCGGCGGCTGAACGGCGAACGAACCCGTGATGATGAACTCCGGAAGTTCGATCGCGGGGAGAAGTCTTCCGCCGACGGAATCGCCCGGCTCCGACGCCACCTGGAGAGACCGGAATGGGGGGAGCCGCCTCTCGCTCTCCTGGGCTTCGGCGGGCACGAGACCTGACAACAAGATGGCGGTGAAAACACAGAGCCGGCGTGTCATGGGGTGTCAGCGTCGGTCAAGTCGGTTCAGCCGTTCCCGCGCCGCCTCTACAATCTCGGGTAACTGCTCATAGCTGAGCACGCGGCGGTACGATTCGCGAGCTCGCTGAGGTTCCCGGAGGCGCTCGTACACTTCCCCCATCGCCAGAGAGGTCTTTGCCATCCACAGATCGAAACGGCGGAACACGTAGCGGACTTTCAGAAAGGCCGTGATGGCTTCCTCGAGCTTGCCCTGCTGTGCCAGGCCAGTGCCGATGATGTACTGAGCCTCCGCCCCAAGTTCGTCCGTGCGGGATGTGGCAACCGCTGTCGCCAACGCGAGAGAGCGCTCGACGTTTCCCTCACGCAGGAAGATGGTGGAGAGTTTGATCCGGCTCCGGTCAGCGGCGGTCGTGCCGGCGTACTTCGTCAGGTTGCGTTCCAGCTGCCCGACGGTTTGCAGAAGATCGCCCGAGTCCTCCAGGATAAGGGCACGCAGATATGCCCCCTCGGAGGCCGGCTCCAGGGTCCCGTAGTCACTCTCCAGACGATCCAGCACAGCGAGCGAACCGCTCACATCCTTGAGTTCGCGCCGGAGCTCGGCCGCCTCCAGCAACGCCTGGGCCTTCAATGCGGCGCTGGCTCCCGGCAGAGAGGCGACGCGGAGAAAACGATCCGCCGCACGGGAGCTCTGCCCTGACAACCTCAGGCTCTTGGCGGCCCAGTACTCCGCCGTGCCGGCGAGGGATGATGAGGGATGCTGGCTGAGGAACGCATCGTATTCCGCCACCGCCCTGCCGTAGTCCTTCTGGCTGAAGTAGATCTCGCCTTTCTTGAGCTTCAGCGCCTCGGACGCGGCACTGGCCGGGTTCTGTCGCAGGAATTCGTCAATGGCCTGCACAGCTCCCGCCTGGTCACCGCGAGCGAGCCGGCAGTACTGGATCCCTCCGATCGCATCCACAACGAAGGGACTTGCCGGGTACTCAGAGAGAACCCTGCGATAGGCCTTCTCGGCTTCCTCGTACTTGCCGAGATTGTAGTATGCGTCGCCGACGCTGTAAACAGCACGGGGAGCGGTCTCCCGGCCGGCGTAAGCGGCAACCGTCTTCTGAAACGCGGCAATTGCCTGCGGATACTCCTTTTCCTGAAAATGCATCCATCCGATGGCGTATTGCGCATCATCCGCGAGGGGAGAGTTCGGAAACTTCTTGATGAGGTCCTCATACTGGCTCACTGCCGAGCGGCGATCTCCGAGCCGGTAGTAGGTTTGGGCAAGCTGAAACTGCGCATAGTCAAGCGCACTGTCGTCCTGCACGGTCCGAAGCACCGAACGATAGAGCCCGGCGGCCCTGTCGTACTGCTTCAGGAAGAAATGAGAGTCGGCAAGACGCAGGCGCGCGTCGACAGCATAGCGAGACTGCGGAAACGTCTCAAGCAGCTTCTCGAAGGAACCGATGGCCCCGTCGTAGTTCCCCAGCTTGTACTGTGACCACCCGAGACCGTAGAGAGCATCAGCCACATGGTTGCTCCCGGGTACTCCGGCAACTGCCCGGTAGTCCTCAGCAGCCGCCAGATACTCTTGCAGTCGGTACCGGGCCTCAGCGCGCCAGAAACGGGCGTCCGTGGCCTGCGGGTGGAGCGGATAAGCATCAAGAAACTTCGAAAAGCCGGCAGCCGATCCGGCGTAGTCTTCCATCCGGTGCAGCGACCATGCGGACTGAAATGAGGCCGTGACCAGCAACTCCGATGAGACCTGGGCCAGCCGGGAGAGGGCCTGAAACGACTCGTGGGCCTCCCGAAACCGTCCAAGGGCAAGGAAACACTCCCCCCGGAGACGAAGAGCCTCGCCCTGCACATCACTCTCAGGGTACGCCTGGAGCAGTTCCTCTACCGATGTTAGAGCTCGGCGGAAGTCACCCGAGTTGTAGCGCAGGAGCGCAGATTCGTAGAGGGCGTTGTCCGCCTGGGAGCCTTTCGGAAAGCGGTCGACGACAGATTGCCAACTCTCCAGAGCCTTCTCCCGATCACCTTTCAGATTCTCCACCACTCCCCGTCGGAACAGTGCGGGCTCCGCCAGGTCGGAGTCCCCCCGGACAAGTTCGTCCAGCAAAGTCAATGCTGCATCCAGATCCCCCAGCTTGATGAACGTCCACGCAAGGGCATATTGCGCCTCTGGCACCTTCCTGTGGCCGGGGTATTGTGCAAGGAACAACTCGTACTCCTCGCGGGCGCGTCGATATTCCCCCAGACCATAGTATGCCTCGCCGCGCAGAAATCGGGCATCGCCTCGATCCTGCCCGGAGAGCCCTGCTGTGTCCGGCCCGAGGACCTGCAGGACGGCAGGGTATTCCTTCAGCGCCAGACGGCATTCCGCTAATCGAATCCGGGCCGGGGAGATCAGGGGACTGCCGGGGAATTCGGACGAGATCCTGCCGAACCACGCTGCAGCTTTCTGGTAGTTCTGGCGGATCTGGTACACCCACCCGATCGAATAGGCCGCGTAGTCCCGAAGACCGGCAGCCTTTCGGTTCTCGTATGCCAGTTCGTAGTATTTGAGGGCGAGATCAAAATCCGACTGCCGGAAAGCAGCTTCACCGACCCAATAGGCAGCGTCGGAAGCAACCGGGCTGTCGCCGAACCGTTCCAGCACCACCTTGTATGCCTCCACCGCCTCGGCATTCCTCCCCAGCTTGAGATGACTCTCGCCGAGACGAACATAGGCGTCTGCTGTCCACTTCTCCCGCGGATACGCGTTGACGAACGAGTTGAAGCTCCGGATCGCGTCATTGTACTGCCCGAGACGGAAATAGCATTCAGACACGAAGAAGGCCGCTTCCATCCTCTTCGGATTTGAAGGATACTTCTGCAAGTACTCCGCGAACTGGACCGCAGCAAGCTGGTACAGACTGTCCTGAAACAGGCCATAGGCAAACACGTAGTCCTGCTCCGCCGCAATGGTGCCGGGCGGAGGAACCGAATCTACCTGTGCCTTCGCAACAACCGCGAACACGACGAAGCACAGACCGAGCCGTACGAAGAATCCTTCTCTCATCTCATCCGTGCGACAACACAGTCTTACTCCGATGCGAAACGGCTTCCTTCTCAAGAATCACATGAGACGACGGACATAATTGCGTAAATTTACGCCAACTCCCTGACCAAGTCAAGAGACATCACTCAGGCGACTTTCGGTGAAGAAAAGCGAGGTTGATAGCAAACGTCGGCAGGGAATCATCCGCCGAATCGGGCTCAACTGCGTTGGTGGTACTCCTGAAGAGAGAGGACAGCGAATGATCGTCCACGTTGTGCTTCAATCGCCTTGACGGCGGTTGCTGCGGCCGAAAGGGTAGTAACGTAGGGTACTCTATGCTCGATCGCCGCTTGTCCGATGGCAAACTCGTCGAAGCGCGAGACCTCCCCCAGCGGGGTATTGACGATCAGGTCGATCTCGCCGTTGCGAACCAGGTCCACCACGTTTGGACGGCCCTCATTCACTTTGAAGACCCGGCGGTTTTCGACACCGTGGGCCTTCAAAAACTTCGATGTCCCCTCTGTGGCAACGATGGAGAAACCGAGCTTCGCGTACTCGCGGGCTATCGAGAGCGTGATCTCGCTCTTGTCGCGGCTGTTGACGCTGATGAAGACAGTTCCCAGCAGCGGCAGGGCGTTCCCGGCTCCGGCCTGCGCCTTGGCAACGGCTCCGCCGAAGGAATCGGAAATCCCCATAACCTCACCTGTGGAGCGCATCTCGGGACCGAGGAAGACGGGGACTTTAGGGAACTTCGAGAACGGGAAGACGGACTCCTTGACGGAGACATGTTTCAGCGTGCGGAAGTCGTACGACGTAACTCCGAGCTCTTTCAGCGTCCTTCCCGTCATGACCTTCGCCGCAATCTTTGCCAGGGGGATTCCCGAGGCCTTGCTGACGAACGGCACCGTGCGGGACGCTCTGGGGTTCACCTCCAGCACATAGACGACCCCGTCCTTCATGGCGTACTGCACATTGATCAGACCGACGACGTTGAGCGCTCGCGCCAGCCGTTCTGTCGTCGAGATCATCGTTTCCAGGTGTTGAGACAGCATCATGTATGGCGGCAACACACATGCACTGTCTCCGGAATGGATTCCTGCTTCCTCTATGTGCTGCATGACGCCACCGATGACAACGTCCTTCCCGTCACACACAGCGTCGACATCATACTCGAACGCATCCTCCAGGAATCGATCGATCAGGATCGGCCGCTCCGGCGAGATTTCCACCGCTTTTCTCATGTACTCGCGCAGCGAAGCGCCGTTGTAGCAGATTTCCATGGCTCTTCCGCCGAGGACATACGACGGACGCACGAGCACGGGGAAGCCGATTTCCTCTGCCACCTCCACCGCGGCCTCCACGGAGGTTGCCGTGCCGTACGGCGGATGCACAATGTCCAGGCGGCGCAGGAGAGCACCAAACCGTTCGCGGTCCTCGGCGAGATCGATTCCTTCCGGCGACGTACCGAGGATGCGTACGCCCCGCTCTTCGAGAGCTTTCGCAAGCTTGAGCGGTGTTTGCCCGCCGAAGCTGACGATGACCCCTTCTGGCTTCTCAAGATCGCAGATGTTGAGCACGTCCTCCAAGGTCAGAGGTTCGAAGTACAGCTTGTCCGTTGTGTCGTAGTCCGTCGACACCGTCTCCGGGTTGCAGTTGATCATGATCGACTCGAACCCCTCTTCTTGGAGGGCCATGACACCATGCACGCAGCAGTAGTCGAACTCGATTCCCTGCCCGATGCGGTTCGGTCCGCCGCCGAGGATGATGACCTTACGGCGCCCTGAGACAACCGATTCGTTCTCGCGCTCATACGTCGAGTAGTGGTACGGCGTGGAGGCCTCGAACTCCGCCGCACACGTATCGACGGTCTTGAAGACGGGTCGGATTCCGAGGACTTCGCGGTGCTTCCGCACTTCCAGCTCTGTCACCCCCAGCAGATGTGCCAGCTGGCGATCCGAGAACCCGAACTGCTTTGCCTTCTGGAGCAGGTCTTCGGGCACGCGAATTCCCGCGGCGTCCGAGCTTCGAGCCTGCGCAAGGTGCTCCTCCAGCTCCACGATCTGGCGAATGTTGTGGAGAAACCAGGGATCAATCCTGGAGACCTCCGCCAGCTCTTCCACCGTCACGCCGAGCTGGAGGGCGTACCGCAGGGAGAATACGTTGTCGGGCTTCGGCGTGTGGAGCCGCTCCAGGATCTTCCGGCGCCACTCCTCCCGCTCTGAGCTGCTCAGGCGGCGGACATCGAACCTATCCTTCCCGTCGGCACCGAGCCCTGCGCGTCCCTGTTCTAGCGAGCGGAGCGCCTTCTGCAGGGCCTCTTTGAACGTGCGGCCGATGGCCATCACCTCCCCCACCGATTTCATCTGCACGCCAAGCGTATCATCCACACCTTTGAATTTTTCGAAATCCCACCGCGGGACCTTCACCACACAGTAGTCAATCGTCGGTTCGAACGACGAGGGGGTTTTGCGAGTGATATCATTGGGGATCTCGTCGAGCGTATAGCCGACCGCAAGTTTCGCGGCAATCTTGGCAATCGGGAACCCGGTGGCCTTTGACGCCAGGGCTGATGAGCGCGACACACGGGGATTCATCTCGATCACAACCATCCTGCCGTCACTCGGATTCACCGCAAACTGGATATTCGATCCGCCCGTCTCCACACCGATTTCGCGGATCACCTTCATCGCGGCATCCCGCATCTGCTGGTACTCCTTGTCCGTCAGAGTCTGCGCCGGTGCCACGGTGATGGAATCGCCGGTGTGCACGCCCATCGGATCCAGATTCTCGATTGAGCAGATGATCACAACGTTATCGCGAAGATCCCGCATGACCTCCAGTTCGTACTCTTTCCATCCCATCACAGATTCTTCCACGAGCGTCTCATGAATCGGACTGCTCGTCAGGGCGTGCTGTACCTTCTCCCGGAACTCCTCGATGTTGAACGCAATCCCTCCGCCCGTTCCGCCGAGCGTGAACGAGGGCCTAATGATCATCGGAAAACCGATTCCCTCGGCAATCTTGAGGGCGCCTTCCACAGATTTGACAAAACCTCCCCGGGGAGTCTGCAGTCCAATCCTGCGCATCGCCTCCTGAAAGAGCTCGCGATCTTCGGCCTTCCTGATGGCCTCCAGTTTGGCGCCGATCAGCTCTACCTGGAAGTGATGCAGGATCCCCTGTTCGGCCAGCGCTACAGCCGTGTTCAGGGCCGTCTGTCCCCCCATGGTGGGAAGGAGCGCGTCGGGGCGCTCGCGCTCAATCACCCTTGCAACGAATTCAGGTGTGATGGGCTCGATGTACGTCGCGTCTGCCACATTGGGGTCCGTCATGATCGTGGCGGGATTGCTGTTGATCAGGATGGTGCGATACCCCTCCTGGCGCAGCACGCGGCACGCCTGCGTTCCTGAATAGTCAAATTCACAGGCCTGGCCGATCACAATGGGACCGGAACCAATGATGAGGATCGAACGGATGTCAGTACGTTTGGGCACGAAGTGCCTCCCTGGAGATGACAGAGTCCGGGAGAACGTGGAGCGGATATCTGCGCGGGGCGCGCGACCGGACAGCTCAGCGGGAGTTCAATATACGACCGCGTCGGCGCGAAAGCAAGGACAGTTCACGCCTATTGACTCCACTTTTTTTGTATATTTCCTTCGACCCGGAAAAGGACCCGAACCACGAAGGATGTTGCCATGCACCACCTCGACTCGTTCAAGACGCTCACACAGATCACGGTGAACGGAACGTTGTATACGATCGTCTCGCTTTCCGAGCTCCAGCGCACAGCGTCCGTTTCCCTCACACGACTCCCCTTCTCGCTCAGGATCCTGCTGGAAAACCTCCTCCGTCACGAAGACGGGAGGGGAGTACGAAGAGAAGATATCGAGGCCCTTCTTCGCTGGAATCCGAAGAATGCTCCCGATCGGGAAATCGCCTTCATGCCCGCACGCGTGCTCCTGCAGGACTTCACGGGGGTCCCCTGTGTTGTCGATCTCGCCGTCATGCGCGACGCCATAGTCCGCATGGGGGGCGACCCATCGAAGATCAACCCCCTCCAGCCGGTAGATCTGGTCATTGACCACTCCGTTCAAGTCGACGAATACGGCAGTGATGCCGCATTCCTGCGGAACGTCGAACGCGAGTTCGAGCGCAACCGGGAGCGGTACGCGTTCCTCCGCTGGGGACAACAGGCGTTCAACAATTTCCGCGTCGTGCCGCCGGGTACCGGCATCGTACACCAGATCAATCTGGAGTATCTTGCTCAGGGCGTCTTCACGGACGAGAAGCAGTGGGCGTATCCCGACACGCTGGTCGGTACGGATTCCCACACAACGATGATCAACGGGCTGGGAGTACTCGGGTGGGGAGTCGGCGGCATCGAGGCCGAGGCCGCGATGCTCGGCCAGCCGATTTCCATGCTCATTCCGCAGGTTGTGGGATTCAAGCTGCACGGCCGCCTGCAACCCGGTGCGACAGCGACCGATCTGGTCCTCACCGTCACCCAGATGCTGCGGAAGAAAGGAGTCGTCGGCAAGTTTGTGGAGTTCTACGGTCCCGGACTCGGCTCACTGGCGGTTGCCGACAGGGCTACCATTGCCAATATGGCTCCTGAGTACGGGGCCACTGTGGGATTCTTCCCTATCGACGCCGAGACGCTGGCGTACCTCCGCTTCACGGGCCGCAGCGAAGCGCGCGTCGCGCTGGTCGAGGCGTACGCGAAGGAACAGGGGCTCTTCCATCTGGCGGATGCTCCTGAACCCGAGTTCACCGATTCGATCGAGCTTGATTTGTCGACCGTCGAGCCGAGCCTTGCCGGTCCGAAGCGCCCGCAAGACCGCGTCCCGCTGGGAAGCGCCCGCCGTTCCTATCGCCAAGCACTCCTGGACACCATTCAATCCCCGACGGCAAGAGCCGATGGCACATCAGGACGGGCATGGGCAGAAGGAGACGGCCCGCCGCCAGCCGAACTCGCCGAAGTGATTCAGAAGCAGACGATCGTCGAGACGGATGGCTCCTCCTTTTCACTGGGGCACGGAGCCGTGGTGATCGCGTCGATCACAAGCTGCACGAACACTTCCAATCCTTCCGTCATGATCGGCGCCGGTCTGCTCGCCCAGAAGGCGGTCCAGAGGGGACTGAAGACCCGCCCCTGGGTGAAGACAAGCCTTGCCCCCGGCTCCAAGGTAGTCACCGACTACCTGGACAAAGCAGGATTGACCGCCCCGTTGAACGCCCTCGGCTTCCATCTGGTCGGCTACGGGTGCACAACCTGCATCGGCAACAGCGGTCCGCTTCCCGAACCGATCGCCCAGACGATCCAGGAGAACAACCTCGTGGTCGCCGCTGTCCTCTCCGGCAACCGCAACTTCGAGGGCCGGGTCAATCCGCTGACGCGGGTGAACTACCTCGCTTCCCCTCCACTGGTAGTCGCCTACGCGCTGGCGGGCACCATGGATATGGACTTGCAGCGGGAACCGCTCGGAACGGGGAGTGACGGAGCGGCCGTGTACCTGAGGGACATCTGGCCTTCGGCGAAGGAGATTGAGGAAACAATCCGGAAGTGTGTGAAATCCGAGATGTTCGTCCGCCAGTATGCGAATGTCTTCGAGGGAGAAGATCGCTGGCGCGCGCTCCCCGTCCCTACCGGCGCTCGTTATTCGTGGGAGCCCGCATCAACCTACATCAAGGCCGCTCCGTATTTCGAAGACATGCCCCGGGAGGCACCCCCGCTGACCGACATCCGGGGCGCCCGTGTGCTGGCTTTCCTGGGAGACTCCGTGACGACAGACCATATTTCGCCGGCCGGCTCCATTTCCCTCAAGAGCCCGGCCGCCGCGTATCTGCGATCGCACGGCGTTGAACCGCGCGACTTCAATTCGTACGGTTCGCGCCGGGGAAACCACGAGGTGATGGTGCGCGGCACGTTTGCCAATGTGCGGCTGCGCAACCTGCTCGCTCCCGGCACGGAGGGTGGATGGACGATCCATCCCTCGTCGCCACAACCCATCTCGATCTTCGACGCCGCCATGAAGTACCAGGAGGAAGGGGTACCGCTGCTGGTGATCGCGGGAAAAGAGTACGGCTCCGGATCATCACGCGACTGGGCCGCTAAAGGACCGCGGCTGCTCGGTGTCAAGGCGGTGCTGGCCGAGAGCTTCGAACGGATCCACCGCAGCAATCTCATCGGCATGGGTATCCTTCCTTTGCAGTTCCGGCAGGGGGAAACGGCGGCGACCCTCGGGCTGAACGGCTTCGAGACCTACTCGATCGAGGGGATTGCCCGCGATCTTCACCCGGGGAAGGAGCTGACCGTGACGGCGGTGGCCGACGGCTCCCCGGCACGACGCTTCGCCGTCATTGCGCGGCTGGATACGCCGAATGAAGTGGACTACTACCGGAATGACGGCATCCTTCAGTACGTGTTCCGGTCACTGCTGAAGACCTGACCTCCAAACGCGAAACCGTGCGACTCCGCACTGCGAAATCGCACGGTTCTCTGTCTCTGCTCTCTTCTCAGGCAGCGGGGGGCGAAGCGCCCGGGGCGGCTCTCCGCCGATAGATCCCGTAGAGAGACAGCGCCACAACCAGGATGATCAGGATGATCACGACGTACGAGAGGGTCGCCGGAGGTCCCGCCGCACTCTCCCATTCCGCCAGTCTCGCCTCGATCGCCTCCTGTTGCTCGGTCCTCAACTTGCCCCCCGCCAGCAGCACCGGCATCCATTCCTTCTTGATCAGGGGATTCCAGACGGAATCGACAAACGTGCTGTACACCTGGTACGCTCCCTCCTCGCGCTTCTCCCGTGCCCGCACGATTTCGGAGTCGACAAAGGCGACGACGTGGTCGTAGAACTGCTGACCGGTCTGAAATTCCTGGACCGCAAGACCGCGTTCGGAGAACTCGCCGTTCAGCACCCGCCACGTGGCTGCGTCAACCGAGCGGTCCCATCGGGTCAGCATCGTATCGATGGCAGCGAGCTCTTTCGCCCCCTTCGCGCCGGTTCCCATGTACAGTGCCGTGAGCTTCGGGCCCAGGCCCTTCCACTTGGACGCGAATTGCTGCTGCTGACCGGCAACGCTTGCCACGTCTGAAGCACGCAGCTCCGTAGCCGCCAGGAACTTCAGGTTGTCCTCGATCGCTTTCTTCACGTTGGTCAGAACGTTCCGTCGCTCCAGCTTGCTCACCGCCCCTGATTTCTCACGATCCTGCATCTGCTCGACGTCTTTGCCGTACTGGAGGAAGAGACTGTCGACGAGGGCAAAGATCATCTCATCGCGCTCGCGCAGTCCGCGCTTCAGGCTGATGACCATGGCATTGAGGGAGTCAATGGTCGTTTTGTCCTTCGCGCCGGTAGCTCTGAGGCGCTCGAGTTCAGCCAGCAAGCCGGAGTTCTCCCCGCTGAGCCGGGCGACTTCTTCCGAGAGGGCCTTGACCTGCGTTTCCAGCTCTACGATCCGGTCATACTGTGTCTCGATGATATTGAGCTTGTCTTTCGTCAGTGCGAGCTGACCCCGCGCCTTGTCCAGCCGGCCCTGGAAACCCTCCGGATAGAGAGCCTTGTTGAGCATCGCCCGATGGGGAGCATAGATGCTGTCCAGCTCCGCGATGCGCAACTCCAGGTCAACACACTCGACGACCGACGAGGCCCCCTCGATACCCTTCATGATGGCCGAGTACTCTTTCACAAAGGATTGCTGAATCTCGTAGTCCGATCGTTCCTGTGAAAGACCGGTCACAGGAAGGAAGAGCAACAACAGAAGACACAGGACACTCACTGGACGGTTCATGGTTTGGCCTCCTCAAGTACACCATCGCGGTTCAACCGGCGGGGCTTGTCTTTGCCGTTGAGCAGCTGCACGTACGGTGCTCGCTGGTTGAAGGCCGGCGCCTCCATTCCCTTTTCGGTAATCAGAACCTTCGTCTTCAGCTTCAGGGAGGCTTCCGCCGGGGCAAAGACGTATACATGGCGAAATCCCTTCGAGGTGAGGTAGTAGTATCCCTCTGAATCTCTGATCAGCCGGATCACAATGTTGGCGACGCGCGTGGAATCTCCCGTTTCCTCAAAGAGGACAGGTTTGACGTTGAAGGAGAGCATGTACCGCTCTTCCTCGACGGTCCCCTGAGCATTGGTGGTGAGGACGCTCTCCACAGGCCAGGCGAATTGCACGGGCCGAAGCGTCAGGGGCGTACACGATGCCGCCAGAATCAGGACGAGGGCAAGAAATGGAAGGATCTGTTTCATAGCACGGCCTCCGTTGCAG
>CAYXMK010000008.1:25522-27353 GCA_964465905.1 uncultured Ignavibacteriaceae bacterium
GTGAGGTCCGGATGAGAGTGCATACAGTGTCCGGGTTCAATATAGAGAACGAACACCTGCGAGACAACCGCGGCGTCCCCCGGTCAGCGCACCGCCGGCCGGACTGGCTATTTTCGCTCCTGTTTCCACCAGCGCTCCACGACGGTGCCGATGTTGGTCTGGACACCGCTCTGTCGCCACTTCTCGAAGAACTTGATATCGCTGCTCTCGGGCTCCGGATTCGGAAAGTCAATCTGCACGCGCAGGGGCATCGAAATGGCGTCCCCCACCACCAGGGCTTCTCCCTGCCGCAGCGACGGGAGCACATCCGCGACACTCGCGAACGTGTCCGGCATAAGGCTCTTCACATAGTGCTGGTCGTTGGGATTGGTGATGCGGAGAATCACGTAGTTGCTGCACTGCGAGAGGATGGTTTCGGACACCTCCGCCGGGCGCTGGCTGACGATCATACAGCTGACACCGTACTTCCGTCCCTCCTTGGCGATCCGTTCGACCGTGCGCCGGGCTGCGCGGGCTGACACGCCGCCGGCCGGGAGGTAGTTATGGGCCTCCTCGAACACCAGCAGGATCGGAAACTCCCGGCGGTTCTCATTCCAGAAGTTGAAGTCGAACGTGATGCGCGCCAGCAGGGAGACGATCGTATTCACGATGTCGAACGGTACGCCGCTGAGATCCAGGATCGTCACGTTCTGCCCGACGGTCGAACCGACGATCCTCTGGAGGAACTCCTTCATGCTGTCGGTCGCTACGTGCTTCTTGAGCTTGAACATGAAGTCGTACCGCGTGTCGTTGAGCTTGCTGTCAAGACGAACGAGGAACCGGGTGAATTTTCCGTAGAGGGGTCCTTCCTTCACGCCCCCGCCGCTCCCGAAGCTCGACGTCTTTTCGGTATCAAGGAACTGCAGACGCGCCCTGACTTCCGCCAGATCGAAGTACACCGGCGTATCGACCGTGATCACATCTGCGAGCTTGGGGTTCTTCCCCTTCTTCGAGGCAACAATGAGATCCTTGAAGACGGTGATCTGCGTGGCCGCGTTCTCGTCCTTCTCGTCAATGAACATCTCCTGCAGTTCTTCGAAGTTCATCATCCAGTAGGGGAGCTCCAGTTCTGCAATCGGAAGATAATTGCAGACCCCCTGGAACGCCTTGCTGTACTCATTGTGCAGGTCGAGCATGATGATGTTCGTATCCGGGTAGTTGGCCACCTTCTGCAGGAGGGTAGCCACCGTACACGACTTGCCCGAACCGCTAGAGCCGAGGAGGGCGATGTGCTTGCTGAAGAACCGGTTGGGATCCAGGAACGCCTTCTCCCCTTCGAACTGAGAAAGCTGCCCGATCGAATACCCGAAGCGCTGGTAGATGGAAAAGACCGCGGCGAGGTCTTCCTCCTGCGCGAAGTAGACCGCTGCATCCACGGGCGGCATAATCGAGACGCCGCGTTCGTACCGGCCGGCTTTGACCGTGCCGACAAGCGTGATGGTGAGAACGAACCGCTGGCTCGCCACCCCGTTGATCGTGACGTCCTTCCGCTCCGTTTGCTCGACCATCGCCACCACGATGCTCTTTCCCACAGGAATGAGCACGTAGCTGCCGATCTGTCCGAGGTAGTATGTCTTGCCGTCGATCTCGCGCCGCAACTGGGTGATCTGCTCATCCAGCATCACGGTCACGGTACCGCTGGTGACTCCCGTCACCACGCCGATGCGTTTCTGGTCCTGCATAGTCGAGACTCCTGTCAGTGATCAGTTCTGCACTACGGATGCCGCTTGACGACAACGATGGTGCGGTCATCGCTCTCGCCCGACGTGCGGCGGAGCTGCTGCACGTCGTC
>CAYXMK010000009.1:0-27132 GCA_964465905.1 uncultured Ignavibacteriaceae bacterium
TGGATCGAGAGACTGACGGCGGGACATTGACGTGGGGAACGAACTTCCGGACGGCGTGTTTTCCGATCGTCTCGGTCTCAAACTCGTCGCGGCACGGCGGGCACAACTTGAGATGCTCGTAGAACGCTTTCTTGACGGCGCGCGGGAGTCTGCGATCGATCGCATCTCCCAAGTGTTCCTGCGATTCACGACAATCCATTTCTCACCCTCCTCATGCTCTCACCCTCTGCATTCCCCCTAGTCTTCACTGTTCGGCCGTGATATATCCCTGTTCCCGCGCATACGCTGTCAGCTGTGCCTGAAGGAGCTTCCGTCCCCGGTGCAGGCGTGACCGGACGGTGCCGATGGGGCATTCGAGAAACTCGGCTATTTCCTCGTACGTCAGCCCCTCGATATCACAGAGAATCACAACGGTACGGAAATCCTCCGGGATCGTCTCGAGCGCCGCCGCTACCTCATCTCCCAGGAGCCCGCTGAAGATCTTCTGCTCGAGATCGTTCGCATCCGTGTGCTCGGCGCGAATCGTGTGGTAGAAATTCTCGATCTCATCGTAATCGACTTTGTCGGGTTCTTTGGTTTCCTTCCGGTACCGGTTGATGTACGAGTTCTTCATGATTCTGAAGAGCCACGCGCGAATATTGGTGCCCTTCTCGTACTTATCCCAGAAGCGGTACGCTTTCAGGTAGGTTTCCTGGAGCAGGTCCTGAGCGTCGTCCTGGTTGCCGGTGGTTCGGAGGGCAAAGTTGTAGAGCACATCCATATGCGGAAGTGCTTCGCGCTCGAACTCGCGGTGTTTCCTCGCGGTAGCCCGCGAGAGCTTTGTGGCTTCAGAGCTCATGAATCGCCGGTCCCCGGCGTGCCGGTGGTTGGACGAATGTTCCGCGCCGCCGACGCTGTCCCGCGAGGGGACACAGGGGCTCTGAAGGCGACCGGAATTCTGAACAATGGCAGATGCATGGGAGTTCCGCGTGCTGACAGCGGTGAAGCGTTATCGGTCTGTCGGCGGGCTTTGCGAACAGCTCAAGGTACAGAAACGATGGCAGGAAGGCAAGGTAGAGTAACTTCAGGAATCATTCCTACTGCGCGCGGAGGAGGTTTTCCAGATCTTCCCGTGGGTAGCTGCGGTCCAGAACGATCGTGCTCCCGCTGATGCGCAGAGACGATCCGTCTCTTTCTTCGAAGGATCCAAACGTGCGGAGGTCCCCGATGTCCACAACGGTTGCCATCCAGCGTGCCGTTCCGCCGGCATCGGCTTTCCAGTCCACGTTGATTCCAACATCGACGCGAATGGGAGCAACAGAACTGTCCGGCTGGAAGAGCACATTGCGCACAATGATGTCGTAGAGATTCTTTCCGTTGAAGGGGAGATTCTCATAGACGGAGAGCGGGGACTGTTGGTACGCCCCGGTGGCGATCTCATGCAATGCCGCGAGGAGCGCGACGAAGTTGAGTTTGCGGAGGAACTGCTTTTCCGGGTCATTCGGCCACCCGCCTGATTCGATGAGCACGGTGCTCGTTCCGGCTTTCTGGATATTGTCGCCGAATGCCCGAGGTTCAAATGTGTCGTCGTACCGGGCCGTATGCCCCGGTGCAAGGATGTCGCACACCTGCGCAACGAGGGAAGCGACATGCTGAGCCTGGAGGAGGCCTGCCGTCATCGTTCGTTCCGGATCCACCGCCGGAGCCAGCAGACTGATGGCGGTCACGCGCGTGGAGGCACCGACCGTGTACCGCGGATCCTGGTCGTGAAGATTGAAGCCGAATTCCGGGGCGTAGCGGTTTCGGACCGACCAGAGGGCTCGGGCCTCAGGCGTGCGGACCGCCAGTGCGTCCCTGTTGATATCGATCTGCTGAGCATTGCGCCGCTGGAAGCGCTCCGCGCCGTCAGGGTTCAGCATGGGCAGCATCAGGACGGTCAGCTGCTGGCGGATGGTTCGGACGACCGGGTGGTCCGGCGCGGCAGTGAAGAAGTGGAGCATATCCATCAACGCCATCGTTGCTGTTGATTCGTCTCCATGCATCTGGGACCAGAGCAGCGCGCGCGTTGTACCGATGCCAAAGGAATACAACAGCAGCGGGCGCCCTTCGGTGGAGCGTCCGATCTCCTGTTCGGTGATGCCGGCATTCTGCTGAAGGGGGGCAAGCCACCGCAGCATATCCGCCTGGGTAAAGCGCCGGGACGTAATGTCGGGCAGCGCGTACTGATCGTATGCCTGCGCGAGGGTCTGGGTGAGCCGTACTGGCGACTGAGCAGATGCCATAGGAGTCATACAGAAGAGGAGTGAGCCGACGAGAAGTCGTTTGCCGAACGGGGTCATGGGGCTGTGCGCCGGCACTGGGAAGCGAGAGCGCCGGATGCTTTGATGGAAGGGAGATTTTGACTGAAAAGCAACGAGCCGCGGGTTTTCTGCCCGCGGCTCATCCAGGGTCTTCAGAAGGGGCGTTCGAAGCGGAAGAGGAACTGAGCCGGTGAGGAAACGTCGGTTCGCCAGACAAGTGCGATACGGAATGATCCGCTGCGGTTGGAGAAACCGACGCCCAGATCGGACTTAAAGTCGGCAAAACGGATTCCGTCAAATCCCTCGTGCCACTCGGACGACGCCGGTGCCGTGCGGATCCATCCGGCGTCGGCGAGGACGATGATATTGAAGTGTCGGAGCAGGAAGCTCGGCCAGAAGTCAAGGTCGTGCAGAAAATCTCCGTTGATGATGTACTCGGCGTTCGCGAGCACCATGCGGTTTCCGGTTTCGCTCTTGAAGCGGCGGGCATTCAGCGTGCTGAGTCCGCCGAGGTCGAACGTCTTCTGGAGCGGGAGATTGCCGCCGGACGATCCCACGCGCACGCGGAGGTTCAGATTGTCATAGACCCCGAGGGGTTGGTACCGGCGCACATCGGCCACGACGCGGCGGAAACTGAACTCTCCGCCGAAACCGCTCCGGGCAAGCTCGCCGGTGGCGAAGAGACTCCAGCCCTCGGGTCCGTAGGCGGTCTTGCTGACCGTTGTGAGCCCGGCGGATCCGAGAATGCTGCGCATCTTGCCTTCCTGGATCGGAGGATTTTCGCGAAAGACCTTCTTTCCGCCGAAGAGTGCCCACTCTGCTCGCTTCTCGAGTGAGCCATACGTGTCGGCGCGGTACTCCACCTTCACCTGGGTGGTGAGTTCGTCGCCCTGCGTGTACCATGCAGCGTGCCCTGTAAGACCCTCCCGCTTGAAGTGATCGTGGAAATCCTCGTGAATGAAGAATGCTGCCGCGGTATTCTCATGGACGCCGATAATCCACTCGTCTTTCGTGTCGGTCAGACTGTGCGCCTCGATGGAGAGCTCGAACAGGTGGTTCGCTCCGCTATTGGCAGCAGGGGAAGCAAACTGACGGGTGAGGCCAAGGTTGCCGCGCCAGGTATGGGACTTGAATCCCCACCCGATGGAGCCGTAGGAACCGTAGTGCCGTGAGCCGTCCCAGTAGTACTTCTTTTCGGAGCCGAGGCCGAGGAAGATGCCTTCGACACGGTTGTAGCGAAAGACGAAATTGTCGAGATTCGTAATCTCATCGACCCAGCGCGCGTTCAGGCGGTAGGAAGAGCGCCGGTACTCCTTGCGATCCTCACGGTGCCGGGCCGTGCCGGAGGTTGTCTTGTCGATATATCCCGCAATAACGCCATCGTCTTCCTTAATCACATCCCCGTTGATGACCCGTGCATTGCCGCCGATCGAGGCGCCGTTCTTGACGTAGAGCGTTCCGCCGACGAGCAGC
Source organism: uncultured Ignavibacteriaceae bacterium (assembly GCA_964465905.1). GTDB lineage: Bacteria > Bacteroidota > Ignavibacteria > UBA10030 > UBA10030 > CAYXMK01. The sequence continues at coordinate 3,753 of CAYXMK010000009.1, forward strand.
ACGTCCCCCTCGATGGTGCCGTACACCACAAGATCCCCTCCTTTGACCACGACGTTGCTGCTGATAACGCGATCCGATTCAATCGTGGTGTTTCCTTCAAAGGTGATCGTCTTCAGGTCCTTGCGGAAGTCCCGCTCGGTGGTATCGTCCGCCAGATCGGGTGTGCCCCGTGGCGCTCTCGTGCGCCCCTCCAGCTCCCGGGTCAGGGACTCGACAAATTCTTCGATGCGCAAGGCCAGGCGGTCGCCGAAGTCGTCGGTTCTTTCCGTGGGTGTCTCTTGGGCCAGGGCGCCCGGCGCCATTCCCAGTGCAAGGACCACCGCTATCCAGTGCGTTCTCATCGTGCCACCTCCTGTCAACTCCTCCTCATCGTCTGACAAGTGTACTTTACGGCCGGAACAGTCTGGAAGTTACAGAGAGAAACCCACACGGCCCGAACATCCGAGGGGGTTCTTTCCGTTAGGGAAAATACCTATATTTCCCTCAAACCTGCCACTGCAAGAGGGTGCCAGAGCGATGAGACTTGCCATCAATATTGACCATGTAGCGACCCTGCGTCAGGCGCGCGGCGGTGAGGAACCGGATCCCGTCACGGCGGCTCACATCTGTGAGCTGGCGGGGGCGGAGGGGATTGTCTGCCATTTGCGGGAGGACCGTCGTCACGTCAATGACCGCGACCTCCGGCTGTTGCGGGAAACCGTGAAGACGAAATTGGATCTCGAGATGGCCGCGGTGGAGGAGATTGTACGGATTGCACTGGAGACGGGTCCGGATCTTGTCACCTTTGTTCCTGAGCGGCGGGAGGAGCGAACGACCGAAGGGGGGCTGGATGTCCTGAAGCAGAAAGCACATCTGACGGCGGTGATTCGTGAGTTCCGTGCCAGGAAGATTCCCGTCAGTCTCTTCGTGGAGCCGGAGCGGGGTCAGATTGAGGCGGCACGGGAGGTGGGGGCTGACATGATTGAGCTTCACACGGGAGAGTATGCCAATGCGCAGACGGAGGCGCAACAGCGGAAACTTCTTGAGAGCATCCGGGAAGCGGCGGGGTACGGGAAGTCGATCGGACTCGGCGTCAATGCCGGCCATGGACTGAATTATGTGAACAGCTACGCCATCGCGAAGATTGCGGAGATCGATGAGGTGAGCATCGGTCACGCGATTATTTCGCGGGCCGTCTTCGTCGGTCTGACCGAGGCGGTGCGGGAGATGCTTCGCATCGTGAAGCGCCGCTGAGACGGTACCGATGCTCATTATTCCGGAGTTGCTTCCTTCACAAAAAAGGTTAGTTTGATGGATGAGCGCTTTCCGGCGTGGCTGAGCCCATAGCCGGAACGTTCGTTTTCTGCAGGTACCCGGACAGAGCTGCCCGGAGATGGAGGCGCAGCGCGTCCCTTCGCTTAGGATCAGACCTATGGAATTTCTTGAACGCGAATTCTTCGGCAATCCGATCCAGGACTGGTTTCTCGCTGTCGGCGTTGCTCTTGCGGCAATTCTGTTTCTCCTGTTCCTGCGCCAAGTGGTGGTCCGGCGGCTGCGGGTGCTGGCGGCACGGACGGAAACTGACATTGACGACCTCGTCGTCGATCTTCTCGCTCAGACAAGAGTGTTCTTCCTCTTGGCGATGGGTGTGCTGGCGGGATCGTATGTGCTTGAGCTGCCCGAGGTGACCGGACGACTCATCGAGCGCATCGTTATCCTGCTTGCGCTGCTGCAGACAGGCATCTGGGGATCCGGGGTGATCGGCTACTGGATCGGGCGCACGATGAAAAAGCGGCTGCAGGAGGATGCAGCCGGAGCGACAACACTGGCAGGAGTGCGCTTCGTGGCGAAGTTTGTCCTGTATGCCATCCTGTTGCTGCTCGCTCTGGACAACCTCGGCATCGACATCACGGCGCTCGTGGCCGGACTCGGCGTCGGCGGCATTGCGGTGGCGTTGGCGGTGCAGAGTGTGCTGGGGGATCTCTTTGCCTCTCTCTCGATCGTTCTGGACAAGCCGTTCGTGATCGGAGACTTCATTATTGTAGACCAGCTGATGGGGACGGTGGAACACATCGGCTTGAAGACGACCCGCATCCGGAGTCTGTCGGGCGAACAGATCATCTTCTCCAACGCCGACCTTCTGCGGAGCCGCATCCGGAACTACAAACGGATGTTTGAACGGCGGGTTGTCTTCACGATCGGAGTGACCTATCAGACGCCGCATGAAAAACTGGTTGCCCTTCCGGCAGTCCTGCGGAAGATGATCGAGGCACATCCGGAAGCGAGGTTCGACCGCTCGCACTTCAAGGAATACGGCGATTCGGCTCTGGTGTTCGAGTCCGTCTACTACGTCAAGAGTCCGGACTACAACATGTACATGGACGTTCAGCAGGCCATTAACCTGGAAATTCACGAGTACTTCACCCGTGAGGGGATCGAGTTTGCCTACCCGACCCGGACGCTGTTTGTGCAAGGGGTTGGCACCCCGTCACCTGGTGCCGTGGATACTCCTTCGGACGATCGGGCGCCATCGTAGAACCGCACAGAGTCAGAGGAACAACGTATGGAGGAGTTTCGCTTCAATACAAAACTGGATCAAACCGTGCTCCTCGGCCGGAAAGCCAGGAATCTGCCGGAGCTGCTGGTGGGGATCAAGACGGTGCCGGGGTCGTCGATCTACTACCACACGCACAGATTCCTGCAGCAACACCATTTCCTGTCTCCGGAGCCGCCGAACGATTTCGCGTACTGGATTACAGAGGTGCTGAACGAGGCTCGGCTCGGCGAGATCATGTCGAGCGTGGACATCATCCAGTTCCACACGCTGAGGGAGGTACGGGAACGATTCGTCGAGATCCTGGAGGATCATCTGAAAAGCGCCGAGAAGCTGTCGACCGCTCCCGGCGGGCAGGAATTCCACTTCATGTGCTCGCGGACGTTTGTCCTGAGAACTCCGCACGTGGCACGTACGCTCAGTGAGTTCCGGGAGGCCCTGAAGCGCGTGAGTGTCAACTCTCTCTACTATCACATTTTTGACGCCAAACTGAGGCTCGAAAAGGACGAGAACGATTTCTCGCGGTGGTTCCGGGATCTCGGAAAGCCCGAACTAGCCGAGAGAGTGGCTCGCCTCGATCCCTACACGTACACGCTCGAAGGTTTGAGGAGCAGGATCATTCAGCTGGTGGAGTTCTATGATACGCATTGAAGACTATGCGCCGATTGTCGGTCAGGCGACGATTGATGAGCTCTTCCTGATGGCCCATCGGCTGGAAGGGAAGGAGGTTCAGCACATCAACTCGACGGCTGTCGGCGGAGGGGTGGCAGAGATTCTCACCCGGATGGTGCCGCTGCTGACGCAGCTGGGAGTGCGGTGCCGGTGGGATGTAATCAAAGGGAACGAGAAGTTCTTTTCGATCACCAAGAAATTCCACAACGGTCTGCACGGAGTGCCCGTGGAGGTGAGCCGCGACGAGTATGACACGTTTCTGAATGTAAACGAAGAGAACGCGGCAATGATGACCTTCGGAGACATCGTCTTTGTGCACGATCCGCAGCCCGTGGCGCTCATCCGCCGGCGGGAGCGCGTGGGCGGCCATTGGATCTGGCGGTGCCACATTGACTTCTCGAAACCGGATCGGAAAATCTGGAATTTCCTTCACGAGTTCATCCGGTGCTATGACGCTGCAGTCTTCTCGGCGCCGGCATTTGCCCGGACACTGGACATTCCGCAGGTGCTGATCGCGCCCTCGATCGATCCCCTGAGCGATAAGAACAGGGACCTGCCGGAGGAGGTCATTGCGGAGGTGTTCACGCGGTTCGGGATCGACCGGTCCCGGCCGATCGTGACGCAGATTTCCCGGTTTGACTACCTGAAGGATCCTCTGGGGGTGATCAAGGCGTACAAGATCGCCAAGAAGCATGTGGACGCGCAGCTGGTGCTCGCGGGCGGCGGCGCAACGGATGATCCGGAGGGACCTCTCATCATGCAGCAGGTGCAGGAGGAAGCGGACAAAGACAAGGACATCTTCGTCCTGTTTCTTCCGCCGGCGAGCGACATCGAGATCAACGCCCTGCAGCGCGGTTCTACGATCGTTCTGCAGAAATCGCTGAAGGAAGGTTTCGGCCTGACGGTTTCAGAGGCGCTGTGGAAGGGGAAACCGACCATTGCCGGCGCCGTGGGGGGTATTCCGCTGCAGATTGCCCACAAGTACTCCGGCATCCTCACGCATTCTGTCGAAGGCACGGCCTTCTGGATCAAACAGCTGTTGAACGAGCCGGCCTATGCGGAGAAACTGGGAGCCAACGGCAGGGAGCACATCAAAAACAACTTCTTAATCACGCGGCATATCAAAGATTACCTATTGTTATTCCTTTCTCTTTTCCACCGTGATGATGTTGTCTACCTTTGAGGAATGTGTGATGGAGGTGTCGCTGTGAACCGGTCGCCGTTGCTTCGGGGGAGACTCGTCATTGTCTCCAACAGGTTGCCGTTCACAGTGCGCGTGGAGCAGGGTGAGCTCCGGTTCGACGAAAGCGCCGGCGGTTTGGTGAGCGGCCTGAGTTCCTATCTCGACTCCTACAAGCAGCACCTGCCGCGCCGGGAGGAGCACGTCTGGGTCGGCTGGCCGGGTTCGACGGTAGCCGAAGAGCTGAAAGATCAGGTGCGCGAAAGGGCGCTTGCGGAGTACCATGCGTATCCCGTCTTCCTGTCCGAAGCCGACATGGACCATTTCTACCTCGGCTTCTGTAACAGCACCATCTGGCCGCTCTTTCACTACTTTCCGTCGTACACCGACTACCGGGAAGAGTACTGGCAAAACTACCGGCATGTCAACGAGCTCTTCTGCAACTCTCTGGTGGAAATGATCCAGCCGGACGATGTCGTCTGGGTGCAGGACTACCATCTCATGCTGCTGCCGGGGCTTCTGCGGGAACGACTGCCTCATCTGCGGAGCGGCTTCTTCCTGCATATTCCATTTCCGTCGTTTGAAATCTTTCGTCTTCTTCCGCCGCGATGGCGCAGTGCAATTCTGGAGGGGCTCCTTGGCGCCGATCTTGTGGGATTCCATACCTATGAGTATCTGCAGCACTTCCTCCAATCGGTGATGCGGATTCTGGGTCATGAGCACCACATGGGGCAGATTCCCCTGCCGAACCACGTTGTGAAGGCAGAAACCTATCCCATGGGGATCGACTTCCACAAGTTCTTTGATGCAAGCACTCACCCGGTGACGCAGGAAGAGCGCGCAGTCCTGCAAAAGACGCTCGCCGGGGTACGGACCGTGCTCTCCGTGGATCGGCTCGACTACTCCAAGGGAATTCTCAACCGGCTTGAGGGATTCGAGCTCTTCCTGGAGAATCATCCGGAGTTCCATGCAGCCGTCGTGCTGCTGCTGGTCGTTGTTCCCTCGCGGATCGGCGTCTACCAGTATGATCTCATGAAGAAGCAGATCGAGGAGTTCGTTGGGATAATGAACGGAATATTCGTAACGGTTTGCTGGTCACCGGTCATCTTCCAGTATCGTCCCCTCTCTCTCAATCCTCTGGTTGCTCTCTACAGTCTGAGCGACGTAGCGCTGGTGACGCCTCTGCGGGACGGTATGAACCTTGTTGCCAAGGAGTACGTCGCGTCGCGGACCGATGGCACCGGGGTCCTTATCCTGAGTGAGATGGCCGGGGCGGCGAAGGAGCTTGGTGAGGCCATCATTGTCAATCCGAATGACCGGCACGAAATTGCGGCGGCGTTGAAGGAGTCACTGGAAATGCCGGTGGAGGAGCAGCAGCGGCGCAACAGGGTGATGCAGGAGCGGCTGCGGCGGTACGACGTCATCCGGTGGGCGGCTGAGTTCGTCGAACAGCTGGTTGCCATGGATGAGGTGCAGCAGCGCTACAAAGCCAAGGCGCTCTCTCCAGCGACGAAGCGGCGCATTGCGGAGCGCTTTGTCGGAGCCCCCCGCCGCATCATCCTGCTGGATTATGACGGCACCCTGGTTTCCTTCGCGCGCAGGCCGTCCCTGGCAGCTCCCCCATCGCACGTTATACATCTCCTGCGCGCCCTCGCCTCGCAACCCCAGACAACGGTTGTTCTCATCAGCGGACGGGACCGGGGCAGTCTCAGCGCCTGGTTCGGCGATCTTCCGCTCAATTTGGTTGCGGAACACGGGGCGTGGCTCCGTGAACAAGGGGGTGAGTGGGATCTGCTCCAGCAGCACACCGTGGACTGGAAACCCTCGTTGCTGCCGATTCTGCAGCAATACGCCGACCGGCTTCCGGGCGCCTTCGTCGAGGAGAAGGAGCACTCGCTTGTGTGGCACTACCGCGGGGCGGACCCCGAGCAGGCGCGTCCCTTGGCGGCGGAGCTGGCGGACCACCTGACGCACTTCACCGCAAACATCAACATCCAGGTGCTGCAGGGGAGCAAGGTGGTGGAGGTTCGGAACGCCGGCGTGAACAAAGGAAACGCGGCATTGCGATGGCTTTCTGCCCGCGAGTATGACTTCATCATGGCGATCGGCGACGATTGGACCGATGAGGATCTCTTTGCGGCACTTCCCGAATCCGCGCTGACCGTTCGCGTCGGCCCAGCCAATACACGCGCTCAATTCAATGTGGCAGGACCCGCGGAGGCCTTGGAACTGCTGCAAACACTCCTTCCGTGAGCCGCCGGGGTGATGCTGGTGCTCCCCGACTTCATGCCCATGGCGCCTGGCGGAGCTGTCCCGTTCTTCTTAACTCAACCGCTTGTGATCCTTCACGCAGCATCCGTTCAGTACTGCACGAGCCGCTGCTCAGGACTGCCGGTTGCAAAACCTGTCGAGGGAACCGTGCTGCCGTGCGATCACTCCATCATCTCTCCGGGCGCAAGAGAATTTCCTTCCTGCGGCGCCGTACCCGGCACCGATACCGACAAGAGAAGCAATTGCCGGTGAATGTTCATTGCAGTCTTGAGCTCATGCGTCTGGTCGAGATTAAGACCTGCATTGAATCTCGCTCCGTCTCGATGTACATTATGCCGCAGCGTGAGGAAAGGAAGAGGTATTGAGGAGGACATCCAGGGTCTTCTGAACGAAAGGAACACATGCGCTTTTCACGCCGCACATCCTGGGATCGCACGCCAACAGAGCTTGCCCGAGAACTGCAAATCCGGCGTCATCAGGGCGCGGCCGTTGTCGATCTTACGCTCTCGAATCCGCTTGCCTGTGAAATCCCTGCCGTTCCTGTTACAGACCCCTTGGGCAAGGTTGACGCGAGCGGCGTACAAGATCCCCGCGGCCTGCTTCCGGCGCGCGAAGCTATCAGCTCTCTCTACAAGAGTATGGGGGTCGCGGTGGAACCCGACGCTCTCTTTCTTACGGCGAGCACGAGCGAGGGGTATGCACACCTCTTCCGACTGCTCTGCGATCCCGGGGACGAAGTGCTGATTCCGCGGCCGAGCTATCCGCTTCTTGAGTATCTTGCGGAACTGCATGAGGTTCACCTTGCTCGCTATCCTCTCGTGTATGCCGGGGAATGGCATCTGGACCTCGACGCTCTCCGGAATGCTGTGACGGATCGCACTCGCGCCATTGTGCTCATCCATCCCAACAATCCAACCGGCTCGTATGCGAAGAAGCACGAACGGCAAGCGCTGGTTGAGCTTGCGCAGGATCGGGATCTGGCGCTGATCGTCGATGAAGTCTTCTGGTGGTTCCCGCACCACAGCGACACGCCTCCCGAGGCATCCTTCGCAGCGGAAGCTGAGGTGCTGACCCTCACACTGAACGGAATTTCCAAGCTTCTCGGATCACCTCACCTCAAGCTCGGATGGATCACCATCTCGGGTCCGGAAAAAGTTCGCGTGGAGGCATCTGCGCGGCTGGAGATCATAGCAGACACATTCCTCAGCGTGAACACCCCGGTGCAGCATGCCCTTCCCGACTTGTTGCGGCGCCGGGTGGCGGCGACGGAAGCCATCCGCGCTCGGGTGCGATCGAATCTGGAAAAACTGCGCGCCGCTGTTCGCGGGACAACCTCGGTCTCCGTCTATGAAGCAGACGGGGGCTGGAGCGCCATGCTTCAGCTTCCGTCGTCGAAACGTGGAGAGGAATGGAGTCTGGAGTTTCTCCGTCGCGGGGATACCTTCGTCCATCCCGGCGAGCTCTATGGGTGGGATCAGCCCGGTGGTGTTGTCGTCAGTTTGCTGGTGCCCGGCGGCATTCTGGAGGAGGGAGTGAAAAGGCTTCTGCGTGTGTTGCGGGAGGCCGTTGTGCAGGGCTGAAGCCGCTGATCGTGGAGAAGCAACCGCCAGCGGTGCGATTCGGAGCTGTCCGGTGCAGAATCCCTTGACCTGTGACCGGGGCGATTGAACGCCGACGGAATGTTCAGTAGTATGAGTCCGAGTGGTTGAGGTCCATCGACCCGGAACCCGCGCATGCACTCGAGCCTTCTCTACAGCATCGGCCTCTCGATTGTTGTTGCTTCACTGTTAGGGTATCTCGCCCGGCTGATCCGCCAGCCGCTGATCCTCGGCTATATTGCCGCCGGTGTCCTCATCGGTCCCCAGGGTTTCAGACTGATCGAAAACCAGGAGGAAGTGGCGGTTCTTTCGGAGCTTGGGCTGGCCTTTTTGCTGTTCATCGTCGGTCTGGAAATCGACGTGAAGAAGTTCAGATCGTCCGGCACAGCTTCCGTTGTCATCGGCACTCTGCAGGTGGTGCTGTGCTCCGTGCTGGGCGTTGGGGCCGCGCTGTGGCTTGGGTTCGCAGACCGGGATGCACTCTATATCGGTGTGGCGCTGTCGTTCAGCAGTACGATGATCGTTGTGAAGCTTCTTTCCGACCGGAAGGAGCTCGATACGCTCCCCGGCCGCGTCAGTCTCGGCATCCTGCTCGTGCAGGATGTTCTGGCGATCGTGGTGCTGGCGGCCCAGAGTAACATCGATGATCTGTCCGTCGGACCCCTCCTGGTGTCGCTGGCGATGGGCCTCGGTCTGATTGCCGTCAGTTTTCTGGCCAGCCGGTTTGTGCTGCCGGTGGCGTTCCGGCGTGTGGCGCAGAATCCCGAACTGATGCTGGTCCTCTCGATCTCGTGGTGTTTCGTCATGTGCTGGCTGGCGCTGGAGGCGGAATTCTCGATCGTCATGGGTGCGCTGATCGCCGGCGTCAGCATCTCCACATTTCCCTACAGCCACGATGTCATTGTCAAGATCCGGTCTCTGCGGGATTTCTTCGTAACGCTGTTCTTTGTGTCGCTCGGCATGCAGCTCATCGTCGGTTCAGGGAGCCTGTTGTTGGCCGGTGCGCTCCTCTCCGTCTTCATCATCCTCAGCCGCTTTGCCACGATCTTCACGTTTGCCTATCTCCTTCGTCTCGGCACACGGGTAGGAATTCTCTCCTCCATCTTCCTGGCCCAGTCGAGTGAATTCTCCCTGGTCATTGCCACGCTCGGCCTCGGCTACGGACATATCTCGGCGGAGGTCGTCTCTCTGGTGGCGATCACTCTGGTGATTACATCTACCGTTTCCACGTACCTTATCCTGGGGGGACATACGATAGCGCGGGCAGGCGTGGGATTCTTCGAGCGGCTGGGTCTTCACAGTTCCCGGCATCAGGCGGCGGTAGGGGCGGAGGCACTGGGGGGCGAAACCCTGCTCCTGGGCTGCCACCGCTTGGGCAGCGCGCTCGTGGAGGATCTCGCGGATACGGACAGAAATCTGCGGGTGCTGGACTTCAATCCGGAAGTCCTGACAAAACTGAAGGAACGGGGAGTCCCTGCGTCCTATGTCGACCTGAGTCATTTCGACACGCTGGAGGAAGCGGGGATCGAGCATGCGCGGACGATCATCGTCACGGTGCCGGATGAGTACCTGAGAGGCACCACGAATCTTGGGATTCTCCGCTACCTCCGGTCGCGTGGTGTCAGAAGCTCGGTTATCGTCCAAGCCAACTCCGCGCGCGATGCGCTCATGCTCTACGAAGCAGGCGCCGACTACGTCCTGCTTCCCGCCCTGGTGTCGTCGGCCCACGTCCTCATGGCCATTGAGAAGGCCGAGTACGGCGACCTGAAAACGCTGAGGGAAGTTGAGATCGAAATTCTGAAGAGAAGAAACGAAGTGCTTTCCTGAGAAGCCCGCCCCGGTGCAGCCCGTCACCGGTGTTCCCCCACACCGTCCCGCCACCATCCCGCGGCCGTTCGGATGGGCCCGGCATCTTCTGAGCGATGCCGCCTGTTCAGAAAGAGACCCTGCCGCGAAGCGTTGCGATCCGCTATGGCCGAAGAAACGACCGCGGAGGAGCAGGACATCTTCCCCGGCGCATCACGAGGCTTAGCCGAAGGCCTCCCGGACGACGTTCAATTGATCAGGAGTGCCGATGACCACCAGCGTGTCGTCGGCTTTCAGGATCGTCGAGAGGGGGGGATGGAAGTGGTAACCGTCGGCTTGTTTGATGGAGACCAGAAGAATGTCGGCCTTGGCGAGGACGTCCACACTGCTCAGCGGCTTGCCGACGTAGCGGGATTTTGCCGTGACCAGAATATCCTCCACACGCAGGGCAGAATTGTCCCGCAGCATCGTATCGAGGAAGCTGACGGTTGCGGGACGGATCAACTCGGAGGCCAGGCGGAGCCCGCCGATCGAATGCGCCGATACCACAGCGTTTGCACCGCTGCGGATGAACTTGTCGCGGCCCTTCACGTCGTCGATCTTAGAGATGATGCGGAGCGTGGGGTTGAGTCCGCGGGCGCTGATCACGACGAAGAGATTATCCCGATCCGTGTGCAGCGCCGATACGAGCCCGGCTGCGCGCCGGATTCCGGCTGCCTCAAGAACATCATCACGCGTTGCATCCCCTTCCACAATCACAATTCCCCGCTCCAGCATCTGACGGATCTTGAGCGGATCCTGTTCGATGACGACACAGGGGCGCTTGGTCCGGATGAGTTCCTCCAGCACGTAGATACCGATATCGCCGCAGCCGCAGAGGATGTAATGATTGGACATCTTTTCGATCGACTTCGTCATACGCCGTCTCCTGAGGATTCCCGTCATCTCTCCTTCGACAATGAATGACGTGAACTCCGTGATACCGTAGAGGATAATCCCCATTCCCCCCATGATGAGAAAGAGCGTGAACACGCGTCCGGCCGGGGAGAGGGGATGAGTCTCGCCGTACCCGACCGTGGCGAGAGTGATGACCGTCATGTACATGGCGTCGAAGATGGGCCATCCTTCGATGAGATGGTAGCCCAGCACACCGAGGGCAAGGATGAGAATGAGAAAGAAGAGCGTCTGAAGGAGCTTCTTGCGTGTGCTTTTCATGGGAGAGACGAACCGCGGCAGAGAATATGTTGAGAAAGGCCTGGAAAGTCAAACAGCGTGAACGGGCAGCGGAGCGAATCTGACGACGCGGCCTCGGTTGTTCGCGAAGCAGGCTTTTCAGTTGAAGCGCGGAAAGAACGAGATGCCCAGGGCCACCATGGAGAACTCGTCGAAGGATTTGCCGCTGGGAGAGGCTAGCTGGCTCAGCCCGACGGCATGCCGGACTTCGAGAAAGGCTGACAACCCAGAGTGGAGACGGACGTCAAGTCCGGCGCGCACATGGGGAGCTATGGCGGTACCAAGCGATCCGGCATACGGGAAGAGCACCAGCTGTGCCCCGAGTCCGGCATACGGACGGAGATCCCCTTCCGCGAAATAGACGGTGACATCCGGCCCGAGGAAACCGAGGGCAAAGGCAAGCCGCCCCACAGTCGGTTCACGGTCAGCGTTGCGGATGAGCTCTTCCGGCAACGCTGTGGAAACGGAGCGCGTGTTGTCGTTGGAGTGGTCGATCCACCGCCACCCGGTCGCTGAAAGGCCGAAACCGGCGATCAGGCCAACGGAGATCTGCTGTCGGGAGGCGAGCACAACCCGCAGACCTCCGGCAGGGCCCGTGCGATGCTCGCGGTCGATCGTGGAGCGGCCGATGCCCACAACGGGTTCGAGGGATGACGCGTTCCGGGAGGACTGGGCGGCGACGAGTGCAGGGATCGCGAGCACCCACGACAGGAGGGCGTAGTTCATAACGTGGTTCTCCCGGAATTTCTCACCCGTGTTCGTACTTCTTCCACCGTTCTGCGAACTCTGTGAGCCTGAGATTGGCCAGATGGAGAATGGTCCCCGGCTCATTACAGGACCCGGCCTTCACGCCGGTAAGGATTTCAATTCCCTCGTCGACGGTGTCGACGGCGTAGATATGAAACTGTTTCTTCCGCACAGCTTCGATGATGTCTTCGCGCAGCATGAGATCCGGCAGATTCCTTGCCGGGATGATCACTCCCTGGGTACCGGTGAGTCCGCGGGCGTTGCACACGTCGTAGAACCCTTCAATCTTCAGGTTGACCCCGCCGATGGGCTGGATCTCTCCCTTCTGATTCACGGAACCCGTTACAGCAATGTCCTGCCGGAGGGGGACTTCGGACAGACTCGAGAGGATGGCGTAGATTTCGGTGGAGGAGGCGCTGTCGCCGTCCACACCTCCATACGATTGTTCAAACGTAATGCTGGCGTCCATGACAAGCGGCTTGTCCTGAGCGAAGAGGCTGCGGAGGTAGCCGGTGAGAATGGCCACGCCTTTGTTGTGTGTCGGGCCGCTCAGCTGCGCGTCCCGTTCGATGTTAATCACGCCTGAGCGGCCAAGCGATGTACGGGCGGTGATGCGGGAGGGACGGCCGAAGGCGTGCTCGCCGACGTCATAGACAGAGAGGCCGTTGACCTGGCCGACGACCGCACCTGTCGTGTCGATCAGGTACACGCCCTCGCGGATCAGATCCTGCACCTTCTCTTCCACCAGCTTCACCCTGAATTCCCGTTCTGCGACGGCCTTCTCGACGTGGCTGCCGGTGACAACCGGTGCATTCTCCTTCTTGGCCCAGTAGTTCGCTTCGCGTGCCACGTCTGCAATAATGTTGAACCGTGTCGAGAGTTTCTTCTGATGGCCGGCGATGCGCGCGCCATGTTCAACTACCTGGGCAACGGCAGTCGCGTCGAACGGCTTCAGCGATTCATCGTCACAGACCATCTTGAGGAAACGGACGTACTGCTCGATCGCGCCCTCCGTCTTCGGCATCTCGAAATCGAAGTCGGCCCGGATCTTGAAGATCTTCTTGAAATCCTCGTCCCGATCGTAGAGGAGGTGGTAGAGGATCGCGTCGCCGATCATGATGACCTTGACATCGAGATCGATCGCCTCGGGCTTCATGGCTGTCGGGACGAGTCCGAAGAGAGGCTCGTACGTATGGATCTCGATCTTCCCGGTGCGGAGAGTTCGTTTGAGGTCCTGCCATGCCCACGGCTCGATGAGTGTGTCCAGAGCATTCAGGACGAGGTATCCGCCGTTGGCCCGCAGGAGCGACCCGGCCTTGATGTGCATGAAATCGGTCCGCCAGACGCCTCCCTTTTCGAGCTCGCGTTCGACGGTTCCGAAGATGTTCTTGTACTTCGGGTTCGTCTCGATGACGATGGGGATATGTTCTGTCGAGCTGTTATCGACGAGGACATTGACCCGGTATTCGAGAAAATCCTCCTGGAGCTCCGCCCCCTGGTCGGCATCGGTTGCGGCGGGAACGCCCGGCGAGCGGCGGAAGCGATCCAGGTTGGCGCGAATGTGTTCACGCAGGTCGGCGAAGTGCGCATGCACTTTCGGGTTGTCGTAGGTAGCCTTGAGTACCTCCAATCCCTCGTCGACGAGCGGCATCACGAATCGCTCCTCAAGTTCGACGATCGACTGCTGGGCCTTCTTTTCGATGTTGCGCAGTTCACGGAAGACGGCGGTCATCTGCTTCTCGAGCACCGCCTGGGTTGCGGCGATCTGCTCAAAGAGCTCCCGGGGCATATCTCCCTTCTTCACGAGTTCCTCCATCTGATCCAGGCTCGTCGGGTTGCCGTCGACGACCGGGACGACGTCGGGACGCATGATGTTTCCCACCTGCACCTGCACCAGGTCGAAGCTCTTCTCCCTCACCCGTTTCTCGAAGTCCTGCAGAATACTCTTCTGGCGTTCCTGGAAATGCTGGAGGGTTGCCTTGCGCGCCTCCTGGTAGCGGAGACTCTCGAAGATCGAAGGAACGTTCGCCACCAGGTCGTTAATGAACGTCTCCATTTCCTCCTTGAGGGAGCATCCCTGGCCGGCGGGGAGAACGAGGGCAACGGGCGTGTCGGGATTCCGGAAGTTATAGACGTAGCAGTAGTCCTTCAGGTCCGTCTTCTTATGCTCGAATTCATGCAACAGGCGCTTGATGGTGGTGGTGCGGCCGGTGCCCGAGAGGCCAGTGACGAAGATATTGTATCCATCGTGGTGCATCTCCAGCCCCACGCGCAGCGCGCGGAGTGCTCGATCCTGGCCAATGATCTCCCGCGTGGGATGGATATCATCCGTTGTCTTGATTCCGAGCGAGGCGGGTTCGCATTGCCAGCGGAGCTGATGGTGAGCCAGCGGCGGATACGGTCGTGCGGGCTTGAGTCGGGAGGGACGGCGGGAGGATGCTTTGCGTTTCATAGGCGTTCAGGTTGATCGGCGGACGACGTGCACAACGAGAGTTTACGTCAGCTCTTCGAATTCCCCCGTCTTGCGGTTTTTGCGGACGTTATTCCAGGGAAAGTAACGCCCGTTCATGGCAATGTACACTCCGTGCGGCAGGGTCTGAACAAATGCCAGAGCGCTGCCCAGGTTGAACATCCCGTCCGAGCTGCCGAACTTGTACGGAACCATAGCGCCGGTGAGAACAATTGTCTTGCCGGTAATGGTTTCTCCCAGTACGCGCGCGCTCTGTTCCATCGTATCGGTGCCGTGCGTGATGAGAATGCGCTCCTGCCGGCAGGTGCGGCAGTGATCGACGAGGATCTGGCGGTCGTGATCCGTCATTTCCAGACTGTCGACGAGCATCAGGGTGCGCAGATCAACGTCCACGCGGCATCGTCCCAGTCTGAGCATTTCCGGGACGTGCGTCTCCTTGAAGTAGAGGGTTCCGTCGAGCTCGTTGTACTCTTTGTCAAACGTGCCGCCGGTGACGAAGATACGGATAGCCATGGGATGGCATCAATAGGGACTTCTGAGAAATATAGAGAGAAAGATTCCCCAAAACCACCAGTGCAGACCGGCGACGATCAGGGGGTGCTCTTTCTTGAGAAACCGCCACACGGATGCGAGGGGAACGAGGAGCGCGACAAGGCCGAGGGCAAGACAGCCGGCGGAGACCGGTCCCAGGGAAGATCCCAGGTACTGCTCGAGGTTGAAGTTCGGATTGGGGAGCCAGCCGAAGAGGAGGACGAGATGAACGATGTAGACGAAGAACGATTCGATGCCGAAGGTCACGAGCCAGCCGGGTACAGGGGTCCCTGTCGGCGCTTCGCGGGTGCCGAAGAGAAGCCAGAACAACGCGAGCAGCAAGAGCAGAATACCGAGTCGAATGAGAACATAGTTGGGGCTTGTGTGCCAGAAGTCGTAGACGGGGTAGGTCGCGAACGGAACTGCATCGAGGCCGACGCCAGTGATGACGAGAACCAGACCGGCGGTGGCAAGGCGCGCGGCGAGCTGTGTTGTTCTCAACCGGTCGATCGACTTCAGAAAGACCCATGAAATGCCGGCACCGGCCAGGACAAATGCCGAGAAGGGGAACAGCGGATAGAATGAACCGCCAAGGCCATTCAACGCCATGGCGATCGGACGAGGTACGGCGGCGGAGATTTCCGGGCTCCACAAGAACGGCGTGGCATAGGCGATGGCTGGCGTTACCACGGCCAGCGTGGCGAGAAAGCGGCGGTCGGTACGCGTGAGCAGAAAGAGCATGCGCAGGAAGAGCAGTGAGAAGCCGATACACTGCAGGGGTCCGAAGGCCAGCAGTTCATTCCACTGCTCAACCGTTGCCGCCGTTATGGTCTTCTGGAGCGAGAAGAAAGGAAGATGCAGAGCGTAACCGATGAGAATGAGGTTGACGGCGCGCCACAGGCGACGGAGAAACGCGGGCGAGAGAGAGCGCATCTGTTCGCGCCGGCGGTAGGCCGCGATGCTGAAGGCAAAGCCGGCCCCGAAGAGGAATCCGGGACCGGTAATGCCGTGAAGAAGCTCATGGAGTCGGAACCCTTCGCTCGCCTGTGCCTCGGGAGACAGCAGGGCGCGCACAACATGCCCCTCCACCATGAGGATGACGAAGAAGGCGCGAAAGAGATCAAGAAACGCGTACCGCGACCGTTGCGTCACACAGCTCCCATGACTGCGTTCATCGCGATGACGTTGACAATGTCACTGACGCTTGCGCCGCGTGAAAGGTCAAAGGCCGGCTTGCGAAGACCCTGCACGACCGGACCGAGCGCTTCCGCTCCTCCGAGCCGTTGAGCCATCTTGTAGCCGATGTTGCCCGCATTCAGATCGGGAAAGATCAGCACGTTGGCCCTGCCGGCGACTGGACTGCCCGGCGATTTCCGCTCCCCGATCGAGGGAACCAGAGCAGCATCGAGCTGAAGCTCCCCGTCCACAGCCAGCGAGGGGCGCTTCTGTTTCACCAGCTCCGTGGCTTTCTGAACTTTTTCCACCAGCGGGTGGGAAGCGCTCCCTTTTGTGGAGAACGAGAGGAGTGCCACCGCAGGCTCCTCGCCGGTCAGCGTGCGATGGTTCTCGGCTGACGAAATCGCGATGTCAGCCAGCTCCTCAGGGGTTGGATCCGGCACGACGGCACAGTCGGCAAACGTATACACCTTCGAGGGGAACAGCATGAGGAAGAAACTGGAGACGATGCTGATGCCTTCGGCGGTTTTGATGACTTGGATGGCGGCGCGCAGGACGTCGGCCGTCGTGGAAAGCGAGCCGGCCACGCTGCCGTCTGCCAGTCCCTCGCGCACCATCATGGCCCCGAAGAAGAGAGGGAGCTGCATTGTGGTGCGCGCTTCGGAAAGCTGGATGCCCTTGGCTTTGCGGAGTTCAAAGAAGGTCTGCGTGAACGCGTCCAGCCGATCGGAAGTTGCCGGGTCCGCAAGGGCGATCCCGTCCAGACGGATTCCGCATTTCTGCGCGGCTGCGAGGACAGCTGTTTCTGAGCCAACCAACGTAATGCGCGCGATCTTCTCGTCTACACAAATCCTCGCCGCCTGGATGGCTCGCTCGTCGGTGGCATCGGGAAGCACGATGTGCTTGTTGAGCTGTTTTGCCCGCGCTTTGATGGTGTCGATCAGTGATGACATGGCGGTGTCTCTCCTGAGAGTTCGATGAATCTGAACAGATGCACGCCGAGACTCAACGCATCCGGCCATCAGCACGGCGGAGCCGTGGGGAGAGCATTCGTTCGGCAAATGATCTGCTGAGAGAATATAGCACTGCTTTCTTCTCCCTTCAACCGGATCGAGGCGTCGGAGAGTACTGACGATTTGGCAAGCATCGGAGGCCTTTCTGATAAGGTATTGTTTTTCAAAGGGTTGCATGGGTGTCTACGGATGGAAGATTGACAGTCTGTCATAAGTTGAGTACATTCTTTGCCGAGGAAAAAGCGAAGCGCATGATACAGAGGCAGAGACAGGTGTACCTGGAGACGTTCGGATGCCAGATGAATCTGGCAGACAGCGAGATCGTTCTGGGTATTCTGAACGGCGCCGGCTACAGGCCGACGAAGCAGATCGAGTTGGCCGATGTTGTTCTGGTCAACACCTGCGCCGTCCGCGAGAATGCGGAGCAGCGGGTCTATGGCCGGCTGGGGGACTTCCGGCGCTACAAGAAGGAGAATCCCGCCGTGGTTGTGGGTGTGCTGGGGTGCATGGCGGAGCGGCTTCGGAAGGACCTCCTGGAATCTGAATCGTCGGTCGACCTTGTTGTCGGCCCGGATGAATATCGACGACTGCCGGAGTTGATCGGCCACGCCATTGCGGGGGAGAGGGGAATGGCGGTACGGCTCCTGAAGGCAGAGCAGTATGACGACATTCCACCGTACCGGGAGGAGGGTGTCAGCGCGTGGATCCCGGTCATGCGTGGCTGTGACAAGTTCTGCACGTTCTGTGTCGTGCCGTTCACCCGCGGGCGGGAACGAAGCCGTCCACAGTCCAGTATCCTGCGCGAGGTGGAGCAACTTTCCGGACGGGGTTTCCGCGAGGTCACGCTGTTGGGGCAGAACGTCAACTCGTATCGCGATCCGGAGACGGGATCGGATTTTGCCTCCCTGCTGACGGCGGTAGCCGCCATCGACCGAAGGGTGCGGGTGCGCTTCACGACGTCCCATCCGCAGGATATGTCCGACCGGCTCATTGAGGCCATCGCCCGGCATGCCAATCTCTGTCGCGCGATCCATCTGCCGCTCCAGTCCGGATCAGACCGGATTCTCCGGCTTATGAACCGCACGTACACCGTCGATCAGTACCTCCAGCTCGTTGCGCGCATCCGGGGTGCCATGCCGGACGTGACTCTCTCGACCGATATCATTGCCGGCTTTCCGACGGAGCGCGAGGAAGATCATCGGAGCACCCTCGACGTGATGCAGAGGGTGGACTATGACGGCGCGTTCACGTTTCAGTATTCTCCCCGCGAGAATACCAAAGCCTGGCTGTTGCCGGACGATGTGCCGCAGAGCGTCAAGATCGAACGGCTGACAGAAATCATCGATCTGCAGCGGACGCTGTCGCTGCGGAGGAACCGCGCGCTCATCGGAGAGGTTGTGAGCATTCTCGTGGAGGGAGAGAGCAAGAAATCGGCATCGGAGTTCTGCGGTCGGACGGAGGGGGACAAGATGGTGATCTTTCCTCGGGGACATGTTCGCGCTGGGGAATATGCAGAGGTGCGGATTGAGCGGGTGAATTCGGCAACGCTGTTCGGGAGATTGGTGCCTCACAGTGTGCACGACGGGCGCCGCCGCGCGGCACAGACGGGTGTCGCCGCGGATGCCGGTCGCAGAGAGGAGGTCGAGCCATGAAGCGGTGGTTGTGTCTATGGGCGGCGGTCGGGTTGGCGGCGGCTGTCCCGGCAGGGGCGCAGACCGACGGGGGGCGCGAACCGGATATCCGCCGGCGGCTGGAACTCATTGAGCGGGGGGGTGCAGAGGCGGTGCGGGCAGAGCTTCCGACGCTGATGACGAGCTTTCAGAATCATCCGGGCGTGCTGTTCTTGCAGGGCGTGCTGACGACGGATGGCTCTGAGGCGGCGAAGATTTACCAGAGCATCGTGGATAACTTCCCCGAGAGCGAATGGGCGGATGATGCGCTCTACCGCCTCTATCAGTACTTCTACTCCATCGGGCTGTACAAGACGGGAGACCAGAAACTGCAGCAGCTCAAGCGGGACTATCCGTTCTCGTCGTACACGGCCAGGGCGCCGGAGACGGGAGAGGCCCAGGCGCCGCGCGAGGAGCGTCCGCCGGAACTAAAACCTTCCGGTCCCGTCGAAAAGTTCGCAACCACGTTCACCGTACAGGTGGGAGCGTTCTCTACCCTGCAGAATGCAGAAGAATTGAAGGCCCGCTTCGAGCAGAAGAACTATGTGTGTACGATCTTCACCGTAGTGACCGACGGCCGGAAGCTCTACAAGGTGTGGGTCGGCGAATTCGCGACCTATGACGACGCCAAGCGCTTCACCCAGGAAATCAAGCAGACGTTCAACCTCGAATCCATCGTGGTATCCCGCTAGCGGGAAGCGGCTCATGACGCGCGAAGAATTCCAGCAAGCCCACGGCATCATCGGTTCCTCCGTTGAATTGCAGGAGATCGTTGATGTTGTACGGCAGGTGGCCCCCTCCGATATCACGGTGCTCATCACCGGCGAAAGCGGGACGGGGAAGGAGATTATTGCGCGCGCCATTCATGCAGCCAGCAGTCGGGCGGACCGTCCGATGATCTCCGTCAACTGTGGCGCGATCCCCGAGGGAATCATCGAAAGCGAGCTGTTCGGGCATGAGAAGGGGGCATTCACGAGTGCCGTGGAAACGCGGAAGGGGTACTTCGAGATTGCCGACGGCGGAACCATCTTCCTCGATGAGATCGGGGAAATGCCGCTGGCGACACAGGTGAAGCTGCTGCGCGTGCTCGAAAACGGAGAGTTCATGCGCGTGGGAGCTTCCGTGCCCAGGCATACCGACGTGCGCGTCATTGCCGCGACGAATAAGAATCTTGAGTACGAGGTACAGCAGAAGCGGTTCCGCCCCGATCTCTACTTTCGGCTCCGCTCCGTGAACATCGTTCTTCCGCCGCTGCGCAACCGCCGGGGGGATATTCCGGCATTGATTGAGCACTTCGTGAAGGAGCTTGCCGGGCGGAGCAAGATCCGCTTCGAGGGCTTCACGGATGATGCGACGGAACTGTTGATGCAGTATCACTGGCCGGGCAACGTGCGCGAACTGCGGAATGTGATTGAGAGTATGCTTGTGCTGGAGGAGGGGCGCCGGCTGTCGGCCGAGGATGTCAGGAAGTATCTGCGCGAAGACATTCCGGCGACCGTCGAACGCAACCTCCCCGTGGTAACGACACGAACGGTGGAGCAGGCGGAGCGGGAGCTCATCTACCGGGCGTTGCTGGACCTGAAAGCCGAGATTCTGGAACTGAAGGAAGTCATGGGGATCGAGCGCCCCTCGCCGATGGGGGGAGACGCCGTCGTGCCCGCGCGTGCCGGGGGGAACGGATCAATATCCCTCGAGGACATGGAGCGCCGGCTCATCCAAGAATCGCTGGCTCGCCACCGCGGCAACCGACGGCTTGCCGCAAAGGAGCTCAAGATCAGCGAGCGGACGCTCTACCGCAAGATCAAGGAGTTCGGTCTCCATGTGTAGAACCGCTCTGGCTGTCGGCGCGGGGGTGCTGCTGACGGTGTGGATGGTCGCGGCGGGGGGCTGCCGCTACTCGTTCAAAGGAGGTTCGGTTCCTCCGCACCTGAAGACGATCGCCATCCCGATCGCTCAGGATCAGAGCGGTTTTGGCGATCCCCGACTGCGGGATCAATTGACAAACCAGCTCGTTGAGCGGTTCCTGAACGACAACACGCTCCAGCTTGCCGATCGCCAGAGCGCGGACGCGCTGCTGGAAGCCGTTATTACACGAGTGACCGACAACCCGCAGGTTGTCAATCCCGGAGAGCAGGTCTCGCAGCGCCGCCTGACGATTGCGGCACGCGTTATCCTCAACGACAGAATATCGAAGCGCACCATGTGGGAACGGGAATTCAGCCAGTGGGGTGATTATCCCTCAGGCGGCGGTCCGACCCAGCGCGACCTTGGTATTCAGGAAGCACTTCGTAAACTCACAGAAGACATCTTGAACGAAACAGTTGCCGGATGGTGACCTCCTATGATCCTCGCCTTCTTTCGCCAGGAACTTGTCCAGAGCCCGTACGTCACGGATTTCGTCCTGTACCTGTATTTCATCTCCCTCCTGATCCTCTTCACCTTTGGGGCCCACGGCTTCGTCATGGTGTATCATTACCTGCGGCAGCGCAACAGGACGCAGGAGACTCCGGTGCTTACCGAGGAGCCTGTGGTTACCGTCCAGCTTCCGATCTACAACGAGTACTACGTTGCCCGTCGTATCATCGATGCGGTCTGCCGTCTTGACTATCCCAGGGAGAAGCTGGAAATCCAGGTTCTGGACGATTCCACGGACGAGACCGTGCAGGTTGTTCAGGAAGCAGTTGCCCACTATTGTGATCTCGGCTTCGACATCAAGCACGTCCGGCGAACGGACCGGCGAGGCTTCAAAGCGGGTGCGCTCCGGCACGGCCTGACGACCGCCCGGGGCGAGTACATCGCGATTTTTGACGCCGACTTCGTTCCGAAGCCTGCATTCCTGCGCCGCACGCTTCCCTACTTCGGGGACCCCGCCATCGGGTTGGTCCAGACGCGCTGGGAGCACCTCAACAGCGAATACTCTCTCCTCACGCGGACGCAGGCGATGGCGCTGGACGGACACTTCGTGGTGGAGCAGGCGGTCCGCAACAAGGCCGGGTTCTTCATCAACTTCAACGGCACGGGAGGTATCTGGCGGAAAGCCTGCATCATCGATGCGGGGAACTGGCACGATGATACGCTCACCGAAGACCTCGACCTCAGCTACCGAGCACAGTTGCGCGGGTGGAAGTTCAAGTACCTTGAGGATTTCACCTCGCCGGCTGAAATTCCCGCAGAACTCAATGCGCTCAAGTCGCAGCAGTTCCGGTGGACCAAGGGAGCCATCGAAACGGCGAAGAAAATGCTGCCGGCAGTCTGGAAGTCCCGGATTCCGCTCCGGGTCAAGATTCACTCCACCTTCCACCTGACGAACAATATTGTCTTCCCCTTCATTCTCCTTGCAGGCGTGTTGAACGTTCCCCTCGTCTTCATCAAGCGGAACGGCGGACACGAGCTGTACTTCGCCATCATGTCGATCTTCGTGCTTGCCTTCATCGGATCGTTCCTCTTCTATCTGGTTTCCCAGAAGGCCGCGTATCCCGACTGGCGGCGGCGGCTTCTCCTGTTCCCTCTCTTCATGGCCGGCTCCATGGGATTCGCCGTCAACAATACGCGCGCGGTCTTCGAAGCGCTGTTCAAACGCAAGAGTGAATTCGTACGGACGCCCAAGTACCGGATTGAGGACAAGAAAGATTCCTTCCTCGGGAAGAAGTACGTTGCGGTCAAATGGGATTGGGTGGTCGCGGCTGAGATGGGGTTAGCACTCTATTGCTTCTTTGGGGTGATTTCATCATTATATTTCTTTGAGATTGCCGCTGTGCCGTTCCAGCTTCTCTACTCCGGGGGATTCACGTTTGTTGCGCTTCTCTCGATCCGTCACGCACTGGCGGCGCGGAAGATGCGCCAGCATGAACCGATCCCATGACCCCGACGCCCGAACAGCAGATCCAGATGCTCGAGCAATACCTGGCATCCAAGCCGGGCTCTCCGCTGTCCGTCCGCCTTGCTGCGCTCTACCTTGAACAGGGACGCGCGCAGGATGCGCTGAGTCTCTGCGATGAGGGGATTGCGGTTTCCCCTCTCTACACCACGGCTCATCTGATCAAGGGAAAAGCGTTGGCGGCGCTGAGGATGCAGGCGGAGGCGCGTCGTGAGTTCGAGCTGGTGAAAGAAATCCTGCCGGGCAATACGTACGTCGACGAGCTGTTGTCGGGACTCCAGGGAGTGAGCGAGGAGGAACTCCTGACCGCGCCGGCCGAACCGGAAGGGCAGCCCGAACCCGCGCCAGAGCCGCCGCCGGCTGCGGAAATCACTCCTGCCCCTGCCACCGACGCTGAAGCATGGCTCGCCTCTCAGTTCACCGAAGAAGAGGAGCCGCTGGGCACTCCGGTTCAGCTTGCCCCGACAGAAGAGCCATCGCCGGCGGTTGAAGAAGCCCCGGTTGAGGCAGAGATCGATCCGCTGGCGGCACTGCGGCCGCCGGAGAGCGAAGACACGGTGACGGCAGAACCCGCCCCGGCGGGAGAGCCACCGGTGTTCGCGG
>CAYXMK010000010.1:0-2155 GCA_964465905.1 uncultured Ignavibacteriaceae bacterium
TCGTAGGCTTTGATGGCATGATCTGGCATTTCAACGGCGCAACGTGGCATCGCTATCAGGATCTTTCCAACCCTCTGCTTGCAGTCTTATCAGTCGCCAGTGACCGGAACACTGCTGTGGCCGTGGGTGCGGACTTCTCCGGCATTTCGTCGGTAGCGGTTGTGATCGTTGGCAAGAGGCGGTGAGCTCCCAGCATGCATTGAAACCTCCTTTCGTCTGCGCACGCTCCCTGTTCGGACTCTTCCACGTTCATTGCCGTTTTTCCGATCCCCCGAGCTTGCGAGAGACGGCGGCAACCGCTATATTGCGTCAGGCCCAGTGCGCGCACATCTCGAGGCACTGTTGTTGGAAACGGCATTGCCGGAGGTTTTCCAGGATCGGGATGCAGAGGAGTTCGGGCAGGATACGATCGATTCTTCTTCGATGTGCCTGGCCCTTCGCCCGGCTCCCTTCGTTGAAGGCACTATGGTTACCAATCCCTTGCAACTTGACGAGCTTCTGATTTCTTTCCAGTACGAGGAAGCGCTCACCTTCGCGAAGAAAGTTGCCCTGCTCGAAGGCATGTATCAGCTTGCACGGGACCTGGGTCAGTTCAGCCCGGATCGAGCCCTTGAAGGGATCGAACACGACATCCAACTCGCCGCCTCCCTGCATTCCCTTGTTCGTCCGACTTCTGGTTGATATCTCCCGGTCTCTTGAGCGAGCCGCGATAGGCCATATGGTGATCGGGGGCCAGGCGGTGCTCTTGTACGGCGAGCCAAGGTTGACACGAGACATCGATATCACCCTTGGCGTCGATGTCGAGGAGCTGGATCGTGTCCTGAGTGCCATCGGATCATTGGCGCTGTCCCCTCTCCCGAAGGATGTCCGCGCTTTTGTGACGTCAACCCACGTGCTGCCGTTGCTGCACGATGCGAGCGGGATTCGCGTCGATTTGATCTTTTCCTTTTCGCCGTATGAGAAGGAGGCCTTGGGGAGGGTGTTCAGGAAAGAGATTCTCGGACACAATGTTCCGTTCGCTTCTCTTGAAGACCTCGTGATCCACAAGATCGTTGCGGGCCGTCCACGGGACATCGAAGATGTGCGGGGCATACTGGCACGACGCCAGACCAGAGATGATGTGTACATCATGAGATGGCTGGGAGAATTTCAAAAAGCGCTGGGTCGGCCCCTGGGAGAAGACTTCAGGAGGCTGGTGGAGAGCAAGACCTAGCAGGTTGCTGAGAAACCCTGTTCATGGTCTAGGGCGTTTTCTGGATTCCTGCTTCCGCAGGAATGAAATCCGCGACTTTTTTCGGCAGGCTCCTGGTCCCCCATCTCCAAAGTGAGCTTGTGCTCCATCCTCAGCCTTTTCAGATGCGGCAGGAGTTCCGGCTTCCACATGCGCCGACTACCCATCAAAACACAGGATGGTTATGTGAAAGCGGCGCTTGCCTGCAACATGCCTTTATCGAAGACGATCGAAAGGTCCTCCCCGCCCGCCGCAGCGTAAGCACAGTCGAATCTCTGCGACAATATTGATTGAAGATTCCGACGGTATCAAAGCCGTCATCGTAGGATGGCTCACTGTCGGAATTTTCATTATGTAGCAGAGGGCGCGGTTCTTGTCCCTCTCAACTTGGATGCCCAGGACAAACCTGCGGATCCAGAGTTTCTTCTCAGAAGGCGGGGCAGGCTCGAAGGCGTGCTCAAAATCGTGCACGTCGCGGGTGATGGCGTTCGCTAGCTCCCTCACATCCTCCTTCCGAACAGTCACTCTTCCCAAGCTCTCCTCTTCGAGCTGCTTCACCCGGTCAAGCACGGTTTCAACCCGGATGTCCCGAGCAATCGCATCAACTTGACTGTGACCCCTGGAGAATCTAACTTAGTGGCAACACTTGCCGAGTCCTCCTATGTCGGTGCCTCTTCAACGACCTCTTCCCTCTCGGTGTCTCTCACGTCTGGTGATTGCTGTTCTGTTCGTTCTTCTTTTTCTGCTGCTCGTCGGCTGTCCCTCCACGGTTGAGCCTCCGCCGCCTGACAACCGTCCTGACACCACTTCACATGATTTCGTGTGGCGGATTGACACGCTCGGTGACGGTAATTCCAGCGTACTCAACGATGTGTTCATCATTGACGAGAACAACATCTGGGCGGTAGGGGAGATCTATGTGAA